>JAAEOH010000023.1 GCA_024244645.1 Hyphomicrobiales bacterium | reverse complement strand
ATTCATCGAGGTGCACAATGAAAACCCAAAGCCGTACAAATGGGTCAAATCAGCCGACGAAATCCTCGCATCCGTCAAACGGTTCTGCCAGCGAACGCAGCAAACCCTATGCGGCGAATTTTAGATTCAGGTGACTAGCGCGGGATCATTTCCACGCGGCGGTTCTTTGCCCGTCCGTCCGCCGTGTCATTCGGTGCGACGGGCGCAAGAAATCCGGCGCCGGCGGCGACCATCCTATCCCTACCGACACCGTGCGATGCGGCAAGCACGTCAACAACCGACTGGGCGCGGCGGTGTGACAGTTCGAGATTGTAGTCCATTGCGCCCTGATTGTCGGTGTGTCCGACAATGATGACGGACAAATCAGGCGCACCATTTAGAAATTTCGCCATTTGTTCGAGCGTCGGCGCCGATTCCGATTTGATATCGGCTTTGTCCGTATCGAAATAGATGCCGTAAAGGGCGACGCTTCCCTTTTCCGCGAACGCATCCTGCATGGCCTTGGCGTCGACGATCTTGAATTCGAGCTTGTCGACCTCGACAACGGTGACCTGTGTGCGGATCTTCTTGTTGGAGTCCACACTCACGATGACCGACGCATAGATCTCGCTTGCATCACCCGTGTGTTTAGCGCCGAGATATCTGAAATTGAAGGGATCGACGACCATCTTGGGGAGGGGAAAAGTGTCGAGCGCGTATGCGAAATTGCCGCCACCGCAGTCCTTCGTCTTGCATTCGAAGAGGATCTCAAAGCCGTTTTGCTTCAGCCCCAGTTCGAAATTCCGGGCAACTTCGGCAAGCGACTGGTCGCCATCAAGCGTATAGGCAATACGGGTGACCGCGCCTTCGAGCGCCTGGAGATTGTCCGGATCCCGCTTGGTGATCGGCTCGTTTGCAAAATCATATTCGTCGAATTCGCGAAAATCATAGGCGACAATGTTCGACCCATCGAACCGGCCGACCAGCGGATGATCGGCGCTGCCGGCTATGTCCTCGGCCAAAGATGCGGATGACATAATGGTCGCGAAACCCACCGCTGCAACAAGATTACCAATACCGCGAAATGCAATGTGCATGGTTGTGCCCCCAAAAACTGATGCTGATTGATCGGGCAATCCTAGAACAATTCATTCACGCGCGCATGGGTTCCGGAGCATCCAGCGGCGCATTTGTCTCTTGTGTGTTGCTGAACGGTTTAGCGCATTCTAATCGCGCCTGCGGCGGCTCTCGCGGCGGCGGCGTCCGCCACCGGCTCCCTCGGTGACGATCGCAGGTTCGGCCTTTTCCGGCAGCTTGACCTCTTCGGCGAGCATGGGAAACGGATCGATCTTGTTGGGCAGCGCCATGGCGTCGACGAAATGCTCCTGGAATTTCGGTTCCAGCGCGGTTTCGATTTTCTCGATCTCGGTCACGGTCTGTTCGATCTCGCGGCGATAGTCGCGATTGAGAAGGGCCATGCGCGCGCCGGTTCCGGCGGCATTGCCCACCGCCTTGACCTTGTCGAGGCGGCAATCGGGAATAAGACCCAGCACCATCGCGTATTTGGGATCGATAAAGGAGCCGAATGCGCCGGCAAAGCCGATGCGATCGACATGATCGATGCCCTGCTTGTCCATGAGCAGCTTGATCCCGGCGTAAAGCGCGGCCTTGGCGAGCTGTATGGCACGAACGTCATTCTGGGTAATCGTCAGTCGCGTATCGCCTTCCCAAAGAACGTAGGAGAAGGTACGCCCGTCCTGGATGATACGCGGCGACCGCTCGGCCAGAGCACCATTGACAACACCGTCTTCGGTGATGATGCCCGCAAGGTACATTTCGGCAATCACTTCGATGATGCCGGATCCGCAGACACCGGTGACGCCCGACTTTTCGGCCATCGCGGCAAATGCCGGTTCGTCCGACCAGGCATCGACACCGATAATGCGCACACGCGGCTCGAGTGTCTCCGGATCGATGCGCACCCGTTCTATGGCGCCGGGTGCCGCGCGCTGGCCGCAGGATATCTCCGCGCCCTCAAAAGCAGGGCCCGTCGGTGAAGAGGCGGCGACGACGCGTTTTTTGTTACCCAGTACAATCTCGGCATTGGTGCCGACATCGACCAGCAGCATCATCTCGTCCTGCCTGTGCGGACCTTCACTGAGCGTTGCCGCCGCGGCGTCCGCGCCGACGTGGCCGGCGATACAGGGCAGCATATAGACGCGCGTGCCATCATTGAGCGCCAGGCTCAGATCGGAGGCCCAGCTGTGCACTGCGCCGGAAACGGCAAGCGCAAAGGGCGCTCCGCCAAGCTCGGTCGGATCGATGCCGAGAAATAGGTGATGCATGATCGGATTGCCGACGAACACCGCATCTAGGATGTCGGTCGGATCAACGCCGGATTCGGCGCAGACCTCCTCAATCAGCCCGTTGAGTGCGATGTGAACGGCCTTGGTCATGGCTTCGCAGCCATCGGGGTTCATCATCACATAGGAAACGCGGCTCATCAGATCTTCGCCGAAACGGATCTGCGGGTTCGATGTGCCGGCCGAGGCAATCGTCAGACCCGACAGGAGAGAAGACAGATGCATTGCAATGGTGGTCGAGCCGATGTCGCAGGCAATGCCGTACGCCTCGTTTTTCAGGCCCGGATAGAGCGCGATGAGTGAAGGGCGGGCCGTTTCCATGTCCTTGTGGATCGCCGCAGTGACGGTCCACTTGCCGGCGCGCAGGATGCTTTGAACCTGCGGCAGGACATGCTGGTCGACGATGATGTCAGAAAAACCCCAGTCGCGCTCAAGCGCCTGCTTCAGCCTGTCGAGATCGCCGAGCGGCTTGTGCATGTCCGGTCCTTCCACCTCGACATAGCACATCTGGATTGCAGGGTTTCGGGCGATCAGCCTTGTATCGGCGGCCTTCCTGACAATCTGCGCGTTGACCTGGACATCCTGCGGCACGTCGACGACGAGGTCGCCCTCGATGGTGGCCGAACAGGAGAGGCGGCGGCCGTCTTTCAGGTCACGCTTGTCGGCGTAGCGCTTTTCCTTGGCGCCGAATGCAGAAATGTGGCTGTTGGCGGAGGTAATGCCGTGTTTGGCGAAATTGCCTTCCTGCACTTCTATCTGGCAGCGGCCGCATATGCCGCGTCCGCCACACACGCTCTCGACATAGACGCCGAGCTGACGTGCAGCTTCGAGGACATGGGTGCCTTTTTTGAAGCGTCCACGGCGACCGGAAGGCATGAACAGGACCAGAGGGTCCTTGCCGCCTGAAACCTTCTGGTCCATTCCGGGCTTTCCTTCCTGATTCCTGCGAATCAACAGTTTGCACGTTGCAGCAGGATTGCCGCCGGGACAAGCCCGGCAGCCTGTCAGTCCGGCTGTCAGGCGCGTGCGCGACGTCCTCCGCGGCGACGTCCGCCGGTGCCGGCTGCCGCAGCAACGGCACCATCGGGTGCCGCCGGTGCTGCTCCGTTCACCGGTGTCCGGTCACGGTAGGTCATGATCCATTTCTGGCAGTTCGGATCGGTTGAATTGAGGACATTGGCGCCGTGCACCATTTCCATTTCCTGCGGGCGGCAGGGATTCATGATCGCCGAAGTCATGCCGGAAGCGATGACCATGGGAATGAAGGCGGCGTTGATGGCGTGGCGGTGCGGCAGGCCGAAGGAGATGTTCGACAGACCGCATGTGGTGTTCACGCCAAGCTCGTCGCGCAGGCGGCGCACAAGTCGGAACACCTGCTGTCCTGCCGTGCCCATGGCGCCGATGGGCATGACCAGCGGATCGACGATGATGTCTTCGGCTTTGATGCCGTAGTCGGCTGCGTGTTCGACGATTTTCTTGGCAACGGCAAAGCGCACATCGGGATCTTCCGAAATGCCCGTTTCATCGTTTGAGATGGCGACGACCGGCACATCATATTTCTTGATCAGCGGCAGGATGGCTTCGAGCTTTTCCGTTTCGCCGGTCACCGAATTGACCAGCGGGCGGCCCTTGGCGACCTGCAGGCCGGCTTCGATAGCGCCGGTTACGGACGAATCGATCGACAGCGGCACATCAACCAGGCTCTGGACGATTTCCAGCGTCTTTACCAGCAGTGCCGGCTCTGTGGCGTTCGGATCGACAGCGGTGACGCCGGCATTGACGTCCAGCATGGTCGCTCCTGCGGCGACCTGTGCCAAGGCGTCCGATTTGACGGTTTCAAAATTGCCTTCCTGCATCTCTGCAGCCAGTTTTTTGCGCCCGGTCGGGTTGATACGCTCGCCGATAACGCAAAAAGGCTGGTCGAAACCGATAACGATTTCCTTGGTCGCTGATGCGACAATAGTGCGGGCCATGTGGCAATCCTTGGTTCTGGGCCTCAGTTCTGGGCTGTTGTCGCAGAAGGATATAAAGATGTCTTTATATCCCATGAGCCACGATTTTCAAGCCATTCGGATGTTTTCTTCAGTCCACCGAAGGCAAAGACATGAATCTGGCGGATCGGCGTTGTGCTGCTGGAAAGCACATGCTGCTCAATCGGGCCGACCACCGTTTCGGGCGAATGGGAGGTCGCGAGCGTTGCCAGCGACAGTGCATTCTTCTTCAGGAAGTTCAGCGAATTGCCGACACCGCACATGGCGGCGAATTTGATCAGTGTGGTGATCTTGGCCGGCCCCGCAACACCCAGATGAACCGGCAGATCAATGCCGTGCTCGTGCAAGCCATCGGCCCAGGAGATGAATTTCCGGGCGTCGAAGCCGAACTGGGTGACGATGCGCAGCTGTGCGTCGCTGCGCTCGGCGAAAGACTTTTTCAGCCGCAGTGCCTGGATGGCGACTTCCTCGGTAAAATCGGGGCTTCCTTCCGGATGGCCGGCAATGCCGATCTTGCTGATCCCGTATTTGTCGAAATATCCGGTTTCGAGCACTTCCATCGTGGAGGAAAAATCGCCTGCCTGACGCTCGAGGCCGCCGCCAATAACAAGAACGTTGTGCACGCCGGCTTCTTCGCTCATACGCTTGACGCGTTCTTCGAGCACGCCACGGGTGGTGAGGCGGCGCGACGCAAAATGCGGCACCGGCACATAACCGAGATCCCGTACACGGTGGGCGGCCTTGACCAGCGTATCGGTTGTATCTGTTCCGATATCGGTGATGTAGACATCAGTGCCGTGCGGAAACAGGCCCGGCAGATCGGTCGATTCGACCGCCTGACGCGGGGCCACCTCGATCGATGCAGCAATCCTGTCCGGTCTATGCGACTTCATTTCCACCACTGTCGTCATTGCTTCCTGCTCTTCCTCCTGATTTGACCAGGTCAATCAGGCGCTCCTTGGTAAAGCTTTCTTCGAGATAAGATGCGGCCTTTTCCGCCTCCACCTCGAGATCGTCGGAAACCGGTTCGGGCGTTCCGCGCCGCCATTCGGCCAGATACTCGTCCGTTTCGTGGGCACCGGAACGCATTGCACACACGTCGATCGCTTCGGTAAATCGCAGCGACAATTCGCGTTTGGCACTCTTGCGGCCTTTCTTGACGATGACCTGCGCAGGTATGTCGCGCCAGTAAACGGTGATCAGATCAGCCATTGTGGTCTCCTTGGCGCGTAAAATGGTTATAAACCGTTTGTCTGGCTTGCTGTGTGACGACGTGCAACCTGTTCAAAAACGACGTGCGAATAAGAATCTATATAAGGCGCCCTGTGGCGGTGCAAAAGTCGGCGATTATGGATCTCCGGTTCCCCCAATTGTGCAACGCGGTTGGCTGAGGCTGAATCTACCAGATTCCACGCGTTATTCCATGCCATACATAGGCCCATATTGGCGGGTGATACCACTGATTTGACGGCAGATCGCTTGAAATGGGCCTTGCTTTGCCAGCCACCACGTCACGGACCGCGGAAATGCAGATTTCACGTGAATGGGCGGCCTGAATCATTGCATAGGTGGCGATTGAATCGAGACGGGATGGCTGCATGCGGGCCTGATATAGGATTGCCCCTGTATCAACGCCTTCGTCGACGAGATGAACCGTCGTGCCAAAATTCTCCAGATCGCCGTTCAGCTGTGCCCAATAGCCGCCGAGCATGCCTCTGTATTTGGGGTTGATGCCAGCGTGATAGTTGATGACGGGCGCTTTGATCGCCTGAAGGGTCTTGCGGGAAAGCATGCGGCAGCCGGCCAGAAAAACCACGTCGGGGCTCTCGCAGGCAATCAACTCGATGCAATCGCTATCGTTGGCGGAACCAACCGAAATGATCTTTTGGTTGGAGGCGGGTGCTATTTCGAGGCTGTTTTCCTCGATTATCTGCAATTCGCGCTGTCTGGCTACGGTTTTTGAAAGGCGCGAGACCATCATCGTGGCAAATTGGCCGGCCGTGCTCACATAGCCGAGTTTTGCAGCGCGGCGTTTCAGAAAATGCGCCTTTGATTCGGGCTGCTCGTGCACCACCGTAACCGGTCCGAACTTGTCCGCCAGTGCATTGATGATGACCCAGGGATAGGGGCCACCGGCTGTAATTGCCAGAATCTTGTGTTTTTCCATCGCCGCGTCTCGCGCAGATTTGCTGCCAAATTTCGCGGGAAACTCTAGCTGAAAGAGGAAAAAAGAGGATTAATACAATATCTTGCGTTTAAACGACCGAGCTGAAAAGTGCGGTTGTCAGGAACAGGACAAGCGCAAAAATCAATATCGCGATAACTCCGATGACCGAGCCGACTGCGAGGCAGTTTCCATCCTGTTCAGTGCTTGCAAGGCCGATCGTTGCAATTGCGAAGGCCGGAAGCCAGTTTCCGAGCGGTATGGGGACTACGACGATGATCGCCAGAAACAGCGTATAAATTCCGAAAAGCCGCTCGGACATCGGGTTTGAAAGCGGCCAGTTGCGCGGCCGGACCCAGGCCTCCATCCGCCTCAGCCACGGTACGGACCGGTTGATGATTTTCTGCAGGGTCTTTTTTTCCAACGCGTAATTGGCCAGTGGGCTCGGAAGCCAGATTTTATTGCGGCCGGCAACAATCTGCCAGGCGACGAATATCAGGGGCAGGCCGAGAACCAGTGTGGCGCCCGGCGGCAGGGGAATGAGGTTGGGTATCGAAAATACCAGAAGGAATGCGCCGAAGGAACGCTCATCCAAAGCTTCAGCAATTTCCCGCAAAGTCGTGCGTGGGCCTGCATTTTCCGAAAGTTTGGTGAGCAGTTCAGACAGGCTTTCGGGATGGTGATCTTCTTTGGCCGAAATGTCCGGGACTGCGTCTTCCACAGAAGTCTCGCTCAACATGGTTCCTCTTCCGCTGCAACCCGACCGGCACACTGCATGACAATCCGCCGGACGTAAATCAACGAGGGAATTAGTATGTCCCGCCCTCTGTGGCCAATTTACGCCGGTTTCGGGGCAACATGTGGGACTTTCCCGCACAGTTGGCAAGAGGCAATTTCAATCAAATGTCTGCGGCTGAGTTGCCTTTAGGGGTCCTCGGTTCAGGCAGAAACCAGAGACGACGTCAGATCGCCGTATCCGGTGAAGCGGTACTCGTATTCAAGCCCCAGCGTTTCCGCGGCCTTTTGCGCCTTTTCCCGCAGCTCCGGGTCATCTTTCTGTGACAGGTAGATCAGCTTGCGATAGTTGCCGAAATACATATCGCGCAGTTCTGGATGCTTTTTCAGCCCCAGCGGTTCGATGATGAAGGATTCGAACTGTCTGGCCAGGAAATCGGTGAGAAAGAAGGCGTCGATGTCGTCATCCCACTCGGCAAAGGCATCATTGCCGGCATAGAAGGAATAGCAGTGCGGCCCGGCAATGCGCTCCACGCCTTCTTCCTCGCAGACCTTGTCCAGCATGCCGCCCGTGCCGCAATCGGCGTAAGCGACATAAATTCTCTCGAACCCCCCCTTGCGGGCCTCTTCGATGGCTGTTTTGACGCCGGGTGCTATTCGATCAGGGTAGAGATGCCACTGCGCGGGAAGACACGCCAGATCAATATGGTCGAGCCCGTTGGCTTCGCAGACGGCGAGGATTTCGCGCGCGATCGCTCCGCATCCGATGACCCGGACCGGCTGAACTTGGGCATTTTTGTCCACATGCGTGTTCATGGCTTCCTGTACACCCTATCAGCAAAAAGGCGGCCCGTTGGGCCGCCTCTGGAAAGTCCGTTAACGCTCTGGATCGGCCCTATCCGGCGTTTGCCAGCGAATTGTGCTTGCGCGACATGTATTCCTTCGCAGTTTCCACTGCGACGGCCGCGTCCCTGCAGTAGGCGTCTGCACCGACAGCCATGCCGAACTCCTCGTTGAGCGGCGCTCCGCCGACAAGCACGACAAAGTCGTCGCGCATGCCCTTTTCCTTCAGCGTATCGATGACAACCTTCATATAAGGCATTGTCGTCGTCAAAAGGGCCGACATTCCGATAATGTCCGGCTTGTGTTCCTCGATGGCTTCGAGATAGTTCTCGACCGGATTGTTGATGCCGATATCGACGACATCGAAACCGGCGCCTTCCATCATCATTCCCACCAGGTTCTTGCCGATATCGTGGATATCGCCCTTGACCGTGCCGATCACCATCTTGCCGAGCTTCGGCGCATCGCTTTCGGCCAGCAGCGGGCGAAGAATGAACATGCCCGCCTTCATGGAGTTGGCCGACAACAGAACTTCCGGCACAAACAGGATACCGTCACGAAAGTCTTCACCGACGATGCGCATGCCTTCGACAAGCGCTTTCGTCAGGACATCGTAAGGTGCCCATCCGCGTGAAAGCAGGATGTTGGTACCTTCTTCGATTTCCTCTTTCAGCCCGTCATAAAGGTCATCATGCATTTGCGGCACGAGTTCATCGTCGGACAGTTCGGATAATATGATTTCGTCGTCGTCGGACATCGGCATTTCCTCGATGCTAGCGATTGCGTCGCTCTTGAACCACGTAAGTGCTTATCTTGACAACAGTTATGCTGGAAAGATTAAAAAAACGACTTCTCAAAAACGACGCGTGTCGCAATGAAAAGCGACGGGGCGATTTCGCCCGGGCCGATTGCCGCCATCAAATGCTTCTATTTCGACATTACACGCTCTTGCAGGGTGCCTGTCGCCATAGCGTCACGGCTTGGCGCTTAGAGAAATGCGGTAGCCGGACGGTGCACTAGCATGGATTGCAGTTGTTCAATTGGGCCATAAACCGGGAGAAGCCAGTCGAATGTTCGGGTTTGACTACCGCCGTATCGGCCCCAAGAAAGGTAACCGGAATGCAAGCTGACAGTTCAAGAACCGACCGTGGTGCAGGTCGGCGCGGTCGGGGTGGATCAGGCGGTGCAGCGGCGCGCAGGGTATCGCGTAGCGGTGGCGGGCCGGGTGAAAAGCAAGTCTACATCACGCGAAAAATCCGCGAATACGAAGTGCTGGACGAAGAGGGGCTGGCGCTGATCGAGGCAAATGCCGACACGATTCTCGAAGAAATCGGCATCGAATTCCGCGACGATGCCGAGGCGCTGGACCTGTGGCGCGAGGCCGGAGCCGACGTCAAGGGCGAACGCGTGCATTTTCCGAAAGGGCTCTGCCGCTCTTTGCTGAAAACAGCGCCCCCGATATTCACCCAGCAGGCACGCAATCCGGAGCGCTCTGTGCAGATCGGTGGCAAGGCAACCGTGTTTGCGCCGGTCTATGGCCCACCTTTCGTGCGCGATCTTGATGGCGAACGGCGTTACGCGACAATGCAGGATTTCGAGAATTTCGTGAAGCTCGCCTATATGGCGCCGGCGATGCATCATTCTGGCGGCACTGTGTGCGAACCGGTGGATATTCCCGTCAACAAACGCCACCTCGACATGGTCTATGCGCATATGCGCCTGTCCGACAAGCCGTTCATGGGCTCGGTGACCGCACCGGAACGGGCTCAGGATACGGTTGATATGTGCAAGATCCTCTTCGGTGAGGATTATGTCGATCAGAATTGTGTCGTCGTAAACCTGGTCAACGCGAATTCGCCGATGGTGTTTGACGAAACCATGCTTGGCGCGGCCAAGGTCTATGCCCGCAACAATCAGGCCTGCATCGTTTCACCCTTCATTCTGGCTGGCGCCATGAGCCCGGTCACCGTTGCCGGGACGCTGACACAGATATTGGCCGAGGTTTTGGCCGGAGCGGCCTTCACGCAGCTCGTGCGGCCCGGCGCGCCGGTGCTGTTTGGCACATTCGCGGCATCGATCTCGATGCAGTCGGGTGCGCCGACCTTCGGAACGCCGGAGCCGTCTCTTGTTTCGTACGGCGCCGCCCAATTGGCGCGGCGGCTCGGCCTGCCGTTTCGTACCGGCGGTTCTTTGTGCGGTTCGAAAGTGCCTGATGCGCAGGCAGCGCATGAAAGCGGTGCAACGTTGAACATGACCCTGCTTGCCGGCACCAATTTCGCGCTGCATTCCGCCGGGTGGCTCGAGGGTGGCCTGGTATCGTCCTATGAGAAATTCATGATCGACCAGGATCAGCTCGGCATGATGCAAAAATTTGCGGAAGGGGTCGATCTGTCGGAAGACGCCCTGGCGCTGGATGCAATCCGCGAAGTTGGTCCCGGCAGTCATTATCTTGGCTGTAACCACACCCAGGCCAATTTCCAGACCGCTTTTTACCGCTCGCCGCTGGCGGACAACAATTCGTTCGAGCAGTGGCAGATCGAGGGTGAAAAACGGATAGAAGCAAGGGCAAACGAGCTTTGCCGCAGCTGGCTCGAATCCTATCAGGCGCCGCCTCTGGATGAGGGTATCAACGATGGCCTGCGCGATTTCATCCGCGAGAAAAAGGAATCGATGCCCGACGCCTTCACATGAAAGAAGCCCGTTGATGGCCGGGCTAAAGTGGCCGATCTGATACACAAGGACGTGTGGCGCTCCGCCTTCCGTGGCGAAGAGACATGAGCGGAGAGAATGCGGCACACGATCCTGATGCTGTGTACGGTCGCGTGAACCAGCTTCTTGAACAGCGCGGGCTGATGGCTCGGGGCGGGCTTTATCTCGACAGTGATGCGGACCTTGCCGCGCGAGAACATGGCTTCAAGACAATTGTGCTTGCGGGGCATGTCGGCTCGTCCTTTTGGCAGGATTTCGAGTATTTCAACCGCGATTACCGCGGTAGCGATCCGCTGGATGCCTGGTCCAAATCAGTTGGACAACAAATTGAGTTGGAATTCGGTTGCAAGGCCTTGTATCCGTTTGAAAAACCCTGGTGGCCTTTCCAAAGCTGGATCAACAGAACGGAAGGTCTGAAGCCGTCGCCGCTGGCCATACTGATGCATCCGCAATACGGGTTATGGCATGGCTACAGGGCTGCCTTCGCCTTTCGTGATGCAATCGCCATTCCCGCGCCGCAGGCGCTCGACCATGCCTGTGACAAATGTGCGTACAAACCCTGCATTGCGGCCTGTCCGGCCAGCGCCGTCTCAGAGCAGATGTTTCAGCTCAGTTCGTGCCGCAAGTATCTTTCAAAGGAAGCGGGATGCACGGGCTGCATGGTTGGAGGCTGTCTGTCACGAAACGCCTGCCCGGTGGGCAGCAATTACCGATACAACGACGCGCAGCTGTACTTTCACATGAATGCGTTGGATCTGACACAGGCGTGAACCGTGCAGTTTCTGTTCAGGCCCGGCGGCGTCCGCGCCGCTCGCGTCTTGGCGCAGCCGCAGCGTCATCCGCGGTCTTGTTGCGCATCGGACCTATCTTTTCGATGATCTCTTCCACCGCCGGCCGCGGCGCCTTGTCGTGCGCATCGATCGCATCGCGCATTGCTCGCAGATGATCGCAGGACGTTCCACAACAGCCACCAATGATCTGTGCTCCGGCGTCGATCGCCAGCCGCGCATATTCGGCCATCAGCGGCGGTGTGCCGGAATAATGGATTTCGGAACCACGGAATTCGGGGATGCCGCAATTGCCTTTCACGATGATCGTGCCTTGCGGGTTGGCGTCGCTCATCTCAAGCAGCGAGGCCAGAATATCGGACGCGCCGACGCCGCAATTGGCACCAACGGCAACCGGTGTGCCCTCGATATCGTCGGTGACATGATGAATGTCTTTGGGATGAAGACCCATCATGGTCTTTCCGGCGGTGTCGAACGAGCCGGTATAAGTGAAGGGCATGCCGCACTTTTCCGCCGCTTCTGCTGCGGCCCGTATTTCATCCGGGGCGGACATGGTCTCAATCCAGGCGATCTCGGCGCCGCCGGCCTTCAATCCGCGGATCTGCTCTTCAAAGGCCACGACCGCGTCTTCATAGGACAGCGCGCCAAGCGGAATCAGAAGCTCACCGGTCGGCCCCACCGAGCCGGCGACAATCACGCGGCGTGGCGCTTTTGCAGCAACGTCGGTGGCGATTTCCGCGGCGCGTTTGTTGAGCTCGAATACCCGGTCCTGCGCATGGTGGAGTTTGAGCCGGTGGCGTGTTCCGCCAAAACTGTTGGTCAAAATGATGTCGGCGCCGGCGTCGACAAAATCCTGATGCAGCTTGACGATCTTCTCCGGGGCCGTTTCGTTCCACAGCTCCGGAGCCTCGCCGGCTTCCAGACCCATTGCAAACAAGTTGGTTCCGGTCGCGCCGTCGGCCAGCAATACGCCCTTTTCGGCGATCAGATCGGAAAGCGGATTGGTCGATCCGTTGGAAGTGGACATCGGAGGTTCCTGTAAATACGTCATTGCGTAACGATATAAACATATCTTTATATCATGGCAATGCAGAAAACGCATGCCAATTCGAATTACCAAAAGTGAATGCGTGATGTGAAGGCGTTTTTAACGGCCGGCGGAGTTGCTCGGTAATGTGGCATCAAGAATTTGCAAGGTAGTTCTTGACCTTGGCAGCGGCTTCCGGTGTGACCCACTTGTCCCAGATTTCTTCGTGATTTTCCAGAAAGTAGCGGGCGCCTTCTTCGCTCGTCGCCTTGTTGTCGATCATCCAGGCAAGCAGGCTGTTGACGGTTCCGTTGCCCCAGCCGCGTTTGGCAAGATAGCTGTAGGCATCGCCGCCACGTTTGTGAAATTCGTTCGAAACAACGGTGTAGACTTCGGATTTGGGCCACGCGTTGGGCCTGGGATTGTCACAATCCGGCTTCGATGTGCACCTGACCCACTCGTTATTGTCATGTGGAACACCGAAGCTGAGGCGAACCATTTCATATTTTCCAAGCGTGGCGGTTGGCGCCCAGTAGTAGCCGAGCCAACCCTGATTGTTTTCAAACGCCTTAGAAATCGAGTCGTCAAGTTCGCCGCCTGAATTTGTGCCTACGAGCGCAAATCCCTTTTTCTCGGCATCAAATGCCCTGAACAGATTGCTCGTTGAAATCCGGCAATTCCAGCCGGAAGGACAGTTATAGATGGCGCCTTTTTCGCTGTCCGAGGGATTGGGAAACAATTCGGGATGGGCGAGCGCATCATTGACCGTCTTGATGTCGGGGTATGCCTCCGCGATGTAGTTGGGAATCCACCAGCCTTCAACGCCGCCATCGGTCAGGGATTTTGCAGCAATATGAAGCCGTCCGTCCTTGACGGCAGCGTCCACATCGGCGCGGAAAGCGTTGATCCAGAGTTCCGGTGCAACATCCGGCTCACCATTTTGATCCATTGTCGCAAAAGTCGTCATCGTACCGCCGGGCACCAATGTGACATCGCAATCATAGCCTCGGCCGAGTAAGATCGAGTCGACATTCGCCAGCAGTTTGGCCGATTGCCAGTCCATCTCCGCAACGGATACATCGCCGCAATCCGAAGCGGTTGCCGCATTGGCTGTAAACATCATACCTGCGGCAAACAGCGACGAAGCGAACAGCTTCTTCATCGAAACAACTCTCCTAAATGTGCAGAGCGCCATATTGTCGCGATCTGCTTTTTTTAATGTAGGCCAACAGTTTGCCTTTTTGAAGATGATGCGCAGGTGCTGACGCAGGTTCGAGCGGTCTTTCCGACAGGGTTGAGCCAAATATGCCCACGACCGAAAATTGAGTTCAGGCGACGTGCTCTTGCCGCATTCGGACTGGCCTTTTGGCCAGTTTGCAGTCTATATCCATTCTAAATCCAGGCTGTCGAGCCCCGGAGCTGCAGAAGGACGCAGGAATGAATCAGCATGTCATGGCAAAGCGCCGGGATCGCGGGCCCAAGGGAAGGCCGTTGGATAACGTTGCGCTGGTCGAAATGCGCGGCCTTTTTGAAGGGCAGGAACTGCGTCGCGACCTGTTGATCGAGTTCCTGCACAAAATACAGGACACCTATGGCTGCCTGTCGGCCGCCCACATTCGTGCACTGGCGGAAATGACAACGCTTCCGCAGGCCGAGATCTACGAGGTCGCTTCATTCTACGACCATTTCGACGTCGTACGCGAAGGCGAGGATGTGCCGGCACCTTTGACGATCCGCGTCTGCGATTCGATTTCCTGCATGATGGCCGGTTCCGAAACGCTCATTTCGGCGCTCGATGAGGGCGCGGACCCGTCCCTGATCCGCGTCGTGCGCGCACCCTGCATGGGCAGGTGTGATACGGCCCCGGCAGCCCGGGTAGGCGACCGCGAGGTAGACAATGCGACGGCGGAGGGGGTCCTCAAGCTGGCCAGCGAAGGCGGCTTCGATACCGTCATTCCGGATTATGTCAATCTCTACGCCTACCAAGAATATGGCGGCTACAGCCTGTATCAAAAAGTTCGGTCGGGCGCGATAACGACGGAGGCACTTCTGGAGGCGCTTTCTGATGCCGGCCTTCGCGGCCTCGGCGGTGCCGGTTTTCCAGCGGGTAAGAAGTGGGGTTTCGTGCGTTCCTATGAGGGGCCGCGCCTGATGACGATCAATGGCGATGAGGGCGAACCGGGCACATTCAAGGACCGGTATCTGCTGGAAACCGATCCGCACCGGACGCTTGAAGGCGCATTGATCGCGGCGCATGCGGTCGAAGCGCAGCGGATCTATTTTTACATGCGTGACGAATATCCTGCAGTGCTGGAAATACTGCGTGCCGAGATCGATGCGCTGGAGACCGCGGGTCTTATCGAGCCGGGGTTCATCGAACTTCGGCGCGGCGCCGGCGCCTATATCTGCGGCGAAGAAAGCGCAATGATCGAGAGCATCGAAGGCAAACGCGGCCTGCCGCGCCACCGACCTCCCTACATTGCGGAAGTCGGACTGTTCGGTCGGCCGACGCTCAATCATAACGTCGAAACACTGTGGTGGATCCGGGATATCGTTGAAAACGGCGCGCAATGGTTTGCCGATCAGGGCAAACCTGGCCATCCCGGGCCACGGTCCTGGTCTGTTTCGGGCCGGGTGAAGGATCCGGGCGTGAAGCTGGCGCCCGCCGGTATCACCATTCGCGAGTTGATCGACGACTACTGCGGCGGCATGGAGGACGGGCACAGCTTCAAGGCCTATTTGCCGGGCGGCGCGTCGGGCGGCATTCTTCCGGCCGATCTGGACAACATACCGCTCGATTTTGGCGGCGAACTGGCCGATCTCGGGGCGTTTGTCGGATCGCACGCTGTCGTTGTGCTGTCCGATCACGACAGCGTCAAGGACGCGACGCTCAACCTGCTGAAGTTCTTCAAGCACGAAAGTTGCGGTCAGTGCACACCGTGCCGCGGCGGAACCGAAAAGATGGTGGCTCTTCTGGAGCGGGAAGGGGCGCTGGACGAAGCGGCGATCCGCGACCTTGAGACCGTCATGCGGGACGCTTCGATTTGCGGTCTCGGTCAGGCCGCACCCAATCCGGTCAATCACCTGCTGGTCCATTTCAGGGATGATTTGTGATGCCAAGCGGGCTAAGCGTTGAATGCGAATGGTGCCCTGTGGGCGCAGGTCTTGAAAAGAATGCAGAAGGGCCTTGGGCTCACCGAAAGTTGATGTTGCCTGACAATGACTGACATTACTTTCAGCCTTGACGGCAAAACCGTAACGGCCTCCAAGGGCGAAAGCATCTGGGATGTGGCCAAGCGCGAGGGTACACGCATTCCGCATCTGTGCCACCTCGACAAGCCGGGTTACCGGGCCGACGGCAACTGCCGTGCGTGCATGGTCGATGTCGAAGGTGAAGGAACGCTGGCCGCCTCCTGCATCCGCATGCCGACCGAAGGCATGTTCGTGCGCACTGATACCGAACGGGCGGAGAAATCCCGCGAGATTGTGTTCGAATTGCTGGCCAGCGACATGCGCCCACAGGATGAAAGCCCGGATAATCAGTCGGCATTCTGGGAATGGTCAGGCACAATGGGCATATCCGGTTCGGAACGGTTCCCGTCAAAATTTCAAGACGGCGGCCACGACACGGGTTTTGACATCACCAATCCGGCGATTGCTGTCAATCTGGATGCCTGCATTACCTGCGGTGCCTGCGTGCGGGCCTGCCGTGAGGTCCAGGTCAATGACGTCATCGGCATGGCCGGGCGCGGAAACCATTCTGTGCCGGTTTTCGATATTCACGACCCGATGGGCCTGTCCACCTGCGTTAACTGCGGTGAGTGTGTTCAGGCGTGCCCGACGGGCGCGTTGTTCGAAAAATCACTGATGGATGAAAGCAACACCACACGCGCGGTACAGTCGTTTGACAGGGTTGTCGACAGCGTGTGCCCGTTTTGCGGTGTCGGCTGCCAGACGAGCGTCGCGGTCAAAGACAATAAAATCGTCCAGGTGGAGGGACGCAACGGGCCGGCCAATGAAAACCGGCTATGCGTCAAGGGCCGGTTTGGTTTCGATTATGTGAATTCGCCCGAGCGGCTGACCAAACCGCTCATTCGCCGCGATGATGCGCCGAAGGCCGGCGACATCGACCTTCGCGACGTCGATCCGCTGACTGTTTTCCGGGAAGCCACCTGGGAAGAAGCGATGGAAAAGGCCGCCTCCGGTCTCAAGACAATCCTCGACCGGGAAGGCGGCAAGGCGCTGGCTGGCTTCGGATCGGCAAAGGGCTCAAACGAAGAGGCCTATCTGTTCCAGAAGCTGATCCGCGAGGGATTCGGCACGAACAATGTCGACCACTGCACGCGTCTGTGCCATGCGTCCTCCGTTGCCGCGTTGATCGAAGGTGTCGGTTCCGGCGCCGTTTCTGCACCGTTTACCGATGCCATGAAGGCCGACTGCATCATCGTCATCGGTGCCCGTCCGGGGACCAACCATCCGGTGGCCGCAACCTATTTCAAACAGGCGGTCAAGCAGGGCAAGCAACTGATCGTCATGGATCCGCGCCGCCAGGGGCTGATGCGTTACGCAACGCACCCGCTGCAGTTCAAGCCCGGCAGCGACGTGGCGATGCTCAACGCGATCCTCAATGTGATCGTGGCTGAAAAGCTTTATGACGAGCAGTATATCCAGGCAAATGTCTCGGGTTTCGAGGCCTTGAAAGAAAAGGTCAAAGATTTCACACCGGAGGAAATGGACGAAGTCTGCGGCGTTGAGGCCGATATGCTGCGCACCGTGGCCCGGATCTATGCCAAATCCGAGCGGTCGATCATTTTCTGGGGCATGGGCGTATCGCAGCACACCCACGGAACGGACAATGCACGCTGTTTGATTGCCATGGCACTGTCCACCGGACAGGTAGGACGCGAGGGCACCGGACTGCATCCTCTGCGCGGTCAGAACAATGTGCAGGGCGCCTCGGACGCGGGCCTCATTCCAATGTTCTTCCCGGACTATCGTTCCGTCGAAAACTCCGATATCAGGGGCGGGTTTGAAGATCTGTGGGGCCGCCCGCTCGATCCGGTCAAGGGGCTGACCGTGGTCGAAATCGTCGATGCCATCCATGATGACGTGATCAAGGGCATGTATATCATGGGCGAAAATCCGGCGATGTCCGATCCCGATCAGATTCATGCACGCGCCGCGCTTGCAAAGCTCGAACATCTGGTGGTTCAGGACATTTTCCTCACGGAAACGGCCTGGCATGCCGATGTCATCCTGCCGGCTTCCGCGCATGCGGAAAAACTTGGAACCTTCACCAATACAAACCGGCAGGTCCAGATCGGCAGGCCGGCAATCGATCCGCCCGGCGAAGCGCGCCCGGACTGGGAGTTGATCGTCGATCTGGCAAAAGGTGTCGGAATGGACTGGGACTATCCGCTGCTTTCTGATGTTTATGCAGAAATGGCGTCCGTGATGCCATCTTTGAAAAACATCTCCTGGGAGCGGATCGAACGGGAAGATTCCGCGACGTACCCTGCTGACGCGCCCGACAAGCCGGGTAATGGAGTGATTTTTGTCCACGGATTTCCGACCCCGGACGGCCGCGGTAAAATCGTTCCGGCCGATCTGCTTCCGCCGGACGAGGTGCCGGACGAGCAGTTCCCGCTGGTTTTGACCACGGGTCGGCTGCTCGAACATTGGCACACCGGGACCATGACCCGGCGATCCGGCGTACTGGACGAGATTGAACCGCAGGGAATTGCGGCGATGAATCCTTACGAGATCGAGCGCCAGGGGCTGGAGGCGGGGCAAATGGTAGCGGTAGAAACGCGCCGGGGAACCGTCGAGGCGGTGCTGCGTTCTGATCGGGAAGTTGCCGATGGCATGATCTTCATGCCGTTCTGCTTCAACGAAAGCCCTGCCAACAGGCTGACAAACCCGCAGCTCGATCCCTACGGTAAGATTCCCGAGTTCAAATATTGCGCGGCAAAAATTGAAGGTCTGAATTCAGCAGAGGCTGCCGAGTAGCCGTTCGGCATCGTTGAAGAGAGTTTCACAGCGTCAGCTGGTGAGGCCAAGCGAGCGAAGCCTTCTTTCTATCGCCTTGCGTTCCGAAGCGTCGAAGCCGCGCTGCTCATTGTTGTGTTTTTCAAACATTGACTTGAACACGGCTCTGGCTTTGACCATCAGTTGACGACAGCTCTTCTGCGGCGGAATTTCTGTCAGTGTCTTCTCGATCTTTTGTGCATATCGTTGTGAAATCTCAACGTGCTGCTGCTCGTGCCATTCAACGTGCTCGCTCAGTTTCTCAAAAGCGGACCGGGTTTTTCTATCGGCCTTGGCCAGCTCGGACCACTGCGGCAACGTCACAGTGAGATCAAGGCTGACTTCAGCGTTCTCAATTTTGCAGTTGTCGTTCTCCCGGCGTGTTCTGACCCTTGGTGTCATACGTGTCTCGGTCGTTCCGATGGCATGGCCGTTTTGCGGTCCGCGACGGGCAATCTGCTGGTTGATCTGTTCAACCGTTGTACCGGGCACTTTGTAGTAAACCATGGTCAGTCCCGAATTCGAGGTCGTACAGGCAGTCAGTGTCATCAGCCCCAAAGCGAGAGCAAATGTCTGCTTTGCACCAAATCCGCCGCCGGCGTTTTGATCTGGGTTCTGACGCATGAAAAAACATCCTCCTGATAACAAACCGATCGAATCCAGACGTGAGTTTGCGGAAAAAACGTGTCGTGTACAATATGTTGCATGCAGAAAAACTTCGGCAGATCCTACTTTTGGTCATTTATTGCGCTGTGGTCTTTACCACGGTGCGCAAAAATGGTTCATGGAAATGAACGGTCGTTTATTTGTTTTTCCACCGGTCGAAAACAGAGACAGCTGACTATACGGGTTGTGGCTGCCGGCGGGCCTCAGGGAGAAGAGAGATGGATGCAGTAGTCGATTCACAGCACGAGCGTTTTGGCCTGACCGACGAGCAGCGGGCGATCCAGGAGATGGTGACTGCGTTTGCGAACGACCGTGTGGCGCCGAATGCCATTGAGTGGGATCAGAACAAACATTTCCCGCTGGATGTCATCAAAGAAACCGCACCGCTCGGGCTCGGCGGTATCTATGTCGGAGACGATGTCGGCGGATCCGCGCTTGGGCGTCTCGATGCAGTGGTGATATTCGAGGCGCTGGCGCTGGCCTGTCCGGCCTTTTCCAGTTTCATATCGATCCACAATATGGCGGCCTGGATGATTGATGAGTTCGGATCTCAGGAGCTGCGCGAGCGCTTTTTGCCGGGGCTCACCTCAATGGAGCAGATCGCAAGCTATTGCCTCACCGAACCTGGCTCCGGCTCCGATGCTGTCGCGCTCAAAACGAAGGCTGTGAGGGACGGCGACAGCTATGTGGTGAACGGGTCAAAGCAGTTCATCTCCGGAGCGGGAACAAACGATATCTATGTGACCATGGTCAGAACAGGCGAGGAGGGCGCCTCGGGCGTTTCCGCCCTTGTCATTCCAAAGGACACGCCCGGACTTTCATTTGGTGCGCCCGAATCGAAAATGGGCTGGCATATTCAGCCGACGGCGCAGGTGAATTTCGACAATTGCAAGGTTCCAGCCGAAAACTGTGTCAATCACGAGGGCATGGGTTTCAAGATTGCCATGGCCGGACTGGATGGCGGGCGGTTGAATATAGCTGCCTGTTCACTGGGCGGCGCGCAATCGGCCTTCGACAAGGCAGTGGCCTATACGGCGGAGCGCAAGGCATTCGGCAAAACCATCAACCAGTTTCAGGGGCTGCAGTTCAAGATGGCCGATATGGCAACGGAGCTCGAAGCCTCACGGTTGATGCTCTACGCTGCGGCTGACAAGCTGGATAAAAAAGCATTTGATGCGAGCACATGGTCCGCCATGGCGAAGCGCTACGTAACCGATGCGGGATTCGACATCGCCAACGATGCGCTGCAGCTTTTTGGCGGCTACGGCTATCTCGCCGATTATGGTGTGGAGAAACTGGTGCGTGACCTGCGCGTTCACCAGATCCTCGAGGGAACCAACGAGATCATGCGGGTGATCATTGCCCGCAACCTGGCACAATAGCTGGCACAGCGGCACCTGACGGGAGCTTTTCATGACAAATATCGCGTTTATCGGGCTTGGCAATATGGGCAACCCAATGGCTGCCAATCTGGTTAAGGCCGGTCTCAACGTCACCGGTTTTGATCTTGTCGCCGACAATCTGGAGCAGGCGGAGGCCAACGGCCTGAACATTGCGGATTCGGCAGTCGATGCCATTCGCGGTGCCGCAGTGGTGATCACCATGCTGCCGGCCGGCAAGCATGTGCTTTCGGTTTATGATAATGTGCTCGACCCGGCAGAGGCAGGAACGTTGTTTATCGATTGTTCGACAATCGATGTGGACAGTGCCCGCAAGGCGCATGAGTTGGCGTCCGAAAGCGGCATGCTTTCCATCGATGCTCCGGTATCGGGAGGAGTCGGTGGCGCGGAAGCCGGAACGCTGACATTCATGGCAGGCGGGTCATCCGAGGCCTTTGCTTTGGCAGAACCTATCCTCGATCCGATGGCCGGCCGTATCGTGCATTGCGGCGATGGCGGCGCCGGACAGTCGGCCAAAATCTGCAACAACATGATCCTCGGCATTTCGATGATCGGTGTCGGAGAGGCATTCGTATTAGCGGAAAAACTAGGCCTGTCGCATCAGGCGCTTTTTGATGTGGCATCGACGTCGTCCGGTCAATGCTGGTCGATCAACACCTATTGTCCGGTTCCAGGACCCGTGCCCACATCACCGGCAAACAATGATTACAAACCGGGATTTGCAGCAGCATTGATGCTGAAAGACCTGAAACTGGCGCAGGAAGCCGCGCAGGCTACCGGGGCGGTTACACCGCTTGGAGCCAGCGCCATGCAGCTCTACGCGCTGTTCAACGCTACCGGTGAGGCAGGTACCGATTTTTCCGGAATCATAAATTTCCTGCGTGGCCAGAAAACAGGCCAAAAATAAATGTGCCGAATTTAGGTTTGATTAAGGTCTCAATAACCGTCCGGTAACACTATTCCCCTAAAACTGTGTGGCGACGGAATTACCGTCGTCCGCTCCGGATCAGGTACTGCGTACCGGGGTGCCAGCGATCTTCGTGCGTATCAACGAAGCGGCCGCGAGTAAGGTGGCCACACCGCGCCCGGGTAATCCCGAAGCGCGGTCGTCGCGTATCAGGCAGTATTTCAATCCAGTCCCAATTCAGCCAATCTCGACGGTTCTCATCGTGACCGCAATGATGAACCGTGAATTGTCTATGCAGCGCCGTACGGCGGTGTTAGGCAGTTGTTCATGACCAAGGCGATCATGCTCCAGGGAACCGGATCCGACGTCGGCAAAACCGTGCTTGTAGCGGGGCTTTGCCGGTTAGCCGCCAATCGCGGCCTCAAGGTGCGCCCGTTCAAGCCGCAGAATATGTCGAACAATGCGGCGGTTGCCGATGATGGCGGCGAGATCGGCAGGGCACAGTGGCTGCAGGCGCTTGCCTGCCGCGTACCGCCATCGGTGCACATGAACCCGGTGCTATTGAAGCCGCAATCCAATATGGGATCGCAAATTGTTGTCCAGGGAAAGGTCTGGGGCCAGGCGGGTGGTCGTGACTATCAGGGCCTCAAAGCCAGGCTGCTGTCGGCCGTGATGGAGAGCTGGGAGACCGTATGCGAGGATGCCGATCTGGTCATCGTTGAAGGCGCCGGTTCACCGGCGGAAATCAACCTGCGGGACAACGATATTGCAAATATGGGCTTTGCCACCGTGGCAAAAGTGCCGGTCGTGCTTGTCGGCGACATCGACCGTGGCGGTGTTATCGCCTCGCTGGTGGGCACCCACAATATTTTGTCCGACGATGACCGGCGCATGATCGCGGGTTATCTCATCAACAAGTTTCGCGGCGACGTTTCGCTATTCGACGATGGCATCAAACAGATCGAAAAATTCACCCGCTGGCCGTGTTTTGGTGTCATCCCCTGGCTGGAGGAAGCCGGACGACTGCCGGCGGAGGATTCGGTCGTCCTGGAGCGGATGGTGCACGGCGGTGCAAAAGCGCTGAAAGTTGCCGTTCCGGTTCTCGACCGCATTGCAAATTTTGACGACCTCGATCCGTTGGCGGCGGAAAATGAAGTGGACATCGTCATGGTGCGGCCGGGCGAAGATATTCCTTCCGATGCCGGTCTGGTTGTTATTCCAGGATCCAAATCCACGATTTCGGATCTGATTGCGCTCAGGCGGAACGGTTGGAACCGCCAGCTCGATCAGCACGTCCGCCGCGACGGCCATGTGATCGGCATATGCGGAGGCTTTCAGTTGCTTGGCCGCAAAGTCAGCGACCCGGATGCGATCGAGGGAAAGGTGACCGAAATCGACGGTCTCGGATTGCTGGATGTCGAGACCGTCATGGAACCGGCCAAAACGGTGCGCAATTCCGATGCCTGGAGCGTGCCTTACAATGTTGCGCTGTCGGGCTACGAAATCCATCTCGGCCGCACCTGGGGGCCGGATTGCGCTCGGCCTTTTTGCACGATCAATGGCCACGCCGATGGTGCAATGTCCAAGGACGGCCGCATCGTCGGGACCTATCTTCATGGCTTGTTCGGCGAAGATGATTTTCGCCGCCGCTATCTGAACGATCTCGGCGTGGCCGATGCCGGCATCAATTATCGTGCCGACGTGGACTCAGCGCTCGACCGGATCGCCGGCAGGCTTGAAAAACTCATAAGCCAGAATTTTCCGGGACTTAGCTGAAACTGGTGCTGTTGTTTACCCGTTGCTAACCGCGTTTCCTAAACCGGTGTTTGTGATTTCGCGGTAAGTTGCCGGCGGTGGATACGGCCGAACCAAAGGCGCTAAACCACCGCTTGAGCAGGAGGCCAGTGTGGCTTACCCGGATTTGTCATTCCTGAGCGTATTTAAGAACGGAGCCCGCGCGATTGTGATCCGTTCGCTTCTCCTGCTCGTCGCCATTGTATTGTTTGCGCAAGGAATCAACGGGTATTTCTTCAGCAGTCTGACCGGCGCCGAGCGAGTCGCCGACATCATCCTGACACTGAAAATCACCCTGATCGTGGCAGCGCCGTTTGTTTTCTACGTGGTCATCCTGCATGCGAGAGCTGATCTGGCCATTGAGTATTTCCGGACGCTTTCCCGCACGGATTCGCTCACGGGGCTCTTGAACAGGCGGGCATTCCTCGATCTGCTCAAGGGCAAATACGGGCGTGAAGGACGGCAATCCGACAACAATGATGCACTGCTTGTCATGGATCTGGATCACTTCAAGCAGGTCAATGACCGTTTTGGGCATGAAGCCGGCGATGCCATCCTTCAGCAGGTCGCGGATCTGTTCCGATGCAATTTGCGCAGCGAAGACATTATTGCCCGATTCGGTGGTGAAGAGTTCGCCGTCGCACTCAATCGCGCTACGCCACGCGAAACCTGCATGGTGGCGCAGCGCCTGCGCCAGGCGGTCGAGAGCAATGTGTTCATGTATGACGACCAGCAGGTCCGGGTAACAATCAGCATCGGATTGGTCAGATACATGAAGGGCCAAAAGCTGGAAAATGCTCTACGTCAGGCCGATCTGCTCACCTACCAGTCGAAGAAAGACGGCCGCAATCGGATCAGCTACGCTGACGAGCAATTCAATATGCCGACCGCCGCCTAGGCGGCGCACATTCAGGCGTACCCGGTTCTGCCCAAGCAGGGCAGGTTCCGGTCGGTTCGTTTTGGAAACGTCATGTGACGCTTTCAAGATTGACAGCCCCGGGCATCAAAGCCTATCAATCAATCTACGAATGGTCCGATGAGGGCAAAGCCTTCAGGATCAAATGGGAATGCGACGGGTGGACCCAAACCGGGCACTTCAATCGCAGCCGACCCCGCGACTGTAGAGCGGATTGGCTACCCCGAACGCTGAATCGCGTATTTTCAATTGTCTGAAAATTCGTGGTTGCAGTGGAAAGCCACTGATGTGGCGGTGCAATGAACCAGGTTGGACGCCTCTAGAAATCTGCGAATCGTCCGCCTTTGCACCGCAGTCACTTTGGGAAGGTGAAGGGAAGCCGGACGGGTCATAAGGCCTGTCGATCCGAGAGCCAGGAAACCTGCCATTCGTAATGGGCGCTTTTGCCCGAACTGCAATGGGATATTCCCGGGCCAGACACGGAGGTTGGTATGGCTGTACAATCGATTTCTTCTGTTGTTGCACTGAGCGGCACTCAACGCATGACAATCGCGCTCTCGGCGCTGTTGCTTGGCGTTTTTCTCGTCTATGGAGCCGGGCTGGCCAATTCGGCCGTGTTGCACGACACTGCGCACGATACCCGTCACTCCTACGGCTTTCCCTGCCATTAGAGCTTGATGTGACATGATTATCCGTTTCTTGCTTGTCGCGATCGCGGCAGGTCTGCTTTCCGGTGTGCTGATGACAGGCGCGCAGGAGCTCAAAGTTACCCCGTTGATTCTGCATGCGGAACAATATGAAAACGGTGGAGAAACCGACCATGGCGCGGTCGTTCCGCGGTCCGGTGTTTCGCAGCTCGCAAAGGTCTTCAACCCCATTTCCCCAGCGCTCGCCCACGGCGGCGAGGAAGAGGCCAGCGGTATTTTATTCGGTCTCGACCGGTTCGGCGGAACGCTTATGGCCAATCTGGTCACCGGTGCCGGGTTCGGTCTGATCCTATTGGCCGCAAGTCTTTTGACCGGAATGGAAATCACCGCTCGAAACGGTGTCCTGTGGGGCGCTGCGGGGTGGCTGGCATTCCAGTTCTTTCCAGCCATCGGGCTGCCACCCGAACTGCCTGGCTTTCCGGCGGCCGATCTCATCGAGCGGCAGAGCTGGTGGCTCGCAACGGTGGTGTTCTCGGCGGTCGGGCTTTACTTCCTGGTGCTGCGGGAGGCGGCCTGGGCAAAAGCGCTAGGTGTGGTTCTGCTGGCAGCGCCGCATCTTTACGGTGCCCCACAGCCAACCGATATCGCTAGTGATGTTCCAGCCCTGCTAGGCGCGGAATTTGCTGTCGCGGCGCTGGCGACGACGGCCTTTTTCTGGGTGGTTCTCGGCCTTTTGCTTGGTGGTGCGATGGACCGGTACGGGCGCGCCTGATCATGCGCCTTGGCCGCACCGGATCGACCCTGGTTCTCGGCGGAGCCCGCTCGGGGAAGTCCAATTTCGCCGAACGGCTGATCAATGAATCCGGCCTGGAGGCGATTTATATCGCCACGGGCAGGGCTTTCGATCAGGAAATGGAAGAGCGTATCGGCAAGCATCAGGCGCGCCGAGGAGCTGCATGGCGGACGATAGAAGAGCCGCTGGCGCTCGTGGATACACTGGCGGCGCAGGCGCAAAAGGGCAGGGCCGTGCTGGTGGACTGCCTGACGCTGTGGGTCACGAACCTGATGATGGAAAAACGCAATGTAG
Organism: Hyphomicrobiales bacterium; assembly: GCA_024244645.1. Taxonomy (GTDB): domain Bacteria; phylum Pseudomonadota; class Alphaproteobacteria; order Rhizobiales; family Rhizobiaceae; genus Hoeflea_A. The sequence continues at coordinate 5,897 of JAAEOH010000023.1, read as the reverse complement.
ACGACGAAGCGTTACGTCTGTCCGATTGCCTTTCCACACTGGCCGGGTCGGTTGTGTTTGTTTCGAACGAGGTCGGTCTCGGCATCGTTCCGGAAAACCGGATGGCACGCGAATTTCGCGATCATGCCGGGCGGTTGCATCAGTTGATCGCGGCGCGGGCGGATGACGTTTATTTTGTTGCGGCGGGCTTGCCGATGAAAATGAAGGGTTGAAGACACCATGAACGGGCAAAAAATTCCCGCGACCGTGATTACCGGCTTTCTGGGCGCCGGCAAAACCACGATGATCCGAAATCTCCTCACCGGTGCCGATGGCCGCAAGATTGCGCTGATCGTCAACGAGTTCGGCGATCTCGGCGTTGACGGAGAGGTTCTGAAGGGATGTGGCGCTGAAAACTGCACCGAGGACGATATCGTCGAACTGACGAATGGCTGCATCTGCTGCACCGTTGCCGACGATTTCATTCCGACAATGGAAAAATTGCTGGAGCGAGAGGAACAGCCTGACCACATCGTCATCGAGACATCGGGTCTTGCCCTGCCGCAGCCGCTGGTTGCGGCGTTCAACTGGCCGGGCATCAAGACCCGCGTCACGGTGGACGGCGTGATTACCGTTGTCGACAGCGCTGCGGTTGCCGGCGGACGGTTTGCAGATGACCACGATCGGCTGGATGCACAGCGGCAGGCCGACGATGCGCTCGATCACGAAAGCCCGCTGGAAGAGCTTTTCGAAGACCAACTGACAGCGGCGGATCTCATCGTCCTCAATAAAGCCGATCTGGTGGACGCGGACGGTCTTGAAGCGGTGCGGGCGGATGTCGCGCAACGGTCGCGGCGCAGTCCGGCGATTATCACGTCGCATCAAGGTCATGTGCCGCCCAAAATCCTCCTTGGCCTTGGCATGGAAAGCGAAAACGATATCGGCAATCGCAAGTCCCATCACGAAATCGAGCACGAGGCGGGAGACGAATACGATCATGATCATGACGAGTTCGAGAGTTTTGTCGTTGAAACCGGCGAAATAGCCGATCAGGGAGAATTCATCGAAGCGCTCAAGGCCATCATCGCCGGATACGACATCTTGCGTCTCAAGGGCTTTGCCCACATACCCGGCAAACCCATGCGTCTTGTGGTGCAGGCGGTGGGCGCCCGTATCGACAGCTACTACGACCGCATGTGGACGGCGGCCGAAACGCCCCGGACCCGGCTGGTTGTCATTGGTCTCCACGATATCGACCAGACGGCAATCGCAGATGCGATCGGCCGGGCAGCACAGCGGAGTTGACGTAAGCGATGCATCTGCTTCTTGCCCAGAAAGGATCGATTTCCGACGGAGAAGAAGCCGTCGATCTGGGACAGACGCCTGCGGACGTGCTTTTCCTGACCGCGGCCGATACGGAACTTGCGAGCCTTGCGACAGCGCGATCTGCCCTTGGCGATGCGGCGCCCGGTCTGCGGCTTGCCAATCTGATGGAACTGCGGCATCCCATGTCCGTCGACACCTATGTCGAGCGGACGGCGGCACAGGCAAAACTGATCGTGGTGCGGGCGCTTGGCGGGGCGAGCTATTTTTCCTACGCGCTGGAGGCGTTGCACGGCATTGCCGTGAGCAAAGGTATCGATCTGGCGGTGCTGCCTGGCGATGACAAGCCGGATCCGGGCCTTGTTCATTTCTCAACGCTGCCGGGTGAGGATGTGCAGGCACTGTGGCAATACCTGACCGAGGGCGGGGCGCCGAACGCCCGGTCTTTTCTCGAATACTGCTTCGCATTGCTGCGCGGCACCGACAAGCCGCAAGCGGCGGCGCCGCTTCTGAAAGCCGGCCTTTGGTGGCCCGGCATTGCCAATCCATCACTTAAGGACGTGATCGCACCCGGCAACACGAAGCCGGTCGTTCCGATCTGTTTTTACAGGGCCCTGGTGCAGAGCGGGCAAACGCAGCCGGTCGAGGCACTGATCGATGCCCTTCATGCCGAGGGCGTCCAGGCACTGCCGATCTATGTGTCCAGCCTCAAGGACCCGGTTTCAGCTGCCACAGTTGAGGCCCTATTTGCCGACTACCCGCCTGATGTCGTCATCAATGCCACCGGGTTTGCGGTTTCGTCTCCCGGCGGCGAGCGCAAGCCGACAGTTCTGGAATCAACCGGAGCGGTGGTGCTGCAGGCGATATTTTCCGGTTCGACTCGCAATGTCTGGCGAGCTTCCGCCCAGGGGCTGACGGCCCGCGATCTCGCCATGAACGTTGCGCTTCCGGAAGTCGATGGCCGGGTGCTCAGCCGGGCAGTGTCATTCAAGTCCGCTGCGTTTTATGACGACGCCGTCGAGGCGAACATCGTTACACACGAGCCGATGCGGGACCGCGTGGCCTATGTTGCCCGCCTAGCAGCGCGCTGGGCTAGGCTGCGACGCAGCAGGCCTGCGGAACGGCGCGTTGTGCTCATCATGGCGAATTACCCCAATCGCGACGGTCGGCTTGGCAATGGTGTGGGGCTCGACACGCCGGCAGGGACTGTCGAGGTGCTGCGGGCACTGCGTGAAAACGGCTACGAAATCGAGAACATGCCGGGTGACGGCGACGCCCTGATCCGTCATCTGATGGCCGGGCCGACCAATGCCGCCGTGGATGCGCGCGAGATCAGAGAGACCATCGGCCTTGACGATTATCGGCGCTTTTTTGCCGACCTGCCGGAAACGATACGCAGTGCGGTGCGCGAGCGATGGGGTGAACCAGAGGATGATCCGTTCTTCGTCGGAGATACCAATAGCTTTGCCCTTCCGTTGAGCGGTCATGGCAATGTCATGATCGGCATACAGCCGGCACGCGGCTATAACATCGATCCAAAGCAGAGTTATCACAGCCCGGACCTTGTGCCGCCTCACGGCTATTTTGCCTTTTATGCGTTCCTCAGGGAGCAGTTCGAAGCCGATGCCATTGTCCATATGGGCAAACACGGCAATCTCGAATGGCTGCCCGGCAAGGCGCTGGCCCTGTCCGAGGCCTGTTATCCGGAGGCATTGCTCGGGCACCTGCCGCATCTCTATCCGTTTATTGTCAACGATCCGGGCGAGGGAACACAGGCAAAACGGCGGACGTCAGCCGTTATTATCGATCATCTGACGCCGCCGCTGACGCGGGCTGAAAGCTACGGTCCGCTGAAGGATCTGGAAGCGCTTGTCGACGAATATTACGAGGCGGCCGGAGGCGATCCGCGCCGGTTGCGGCTTTTGAAGGGGCAGATCCTCGATCTCATCCGCGATATAGGCCTTGATACGGATGCCGGCATATCATCCGGCGACAGCGATGATACGGCGCTTGAAAAGCTTGATGCCTATCTTTGCGACCTCAAGGAAATGCAGATCCGCGACGGGTTGCATGTTTTTGGCAAGGCGCCGGAGGGCAATCTGCTGGACGATCTTGTCTGTGCGCTCGCGCGGGTGCCTCGAGGGACGGGCGCAGGTGCGGATGCAAGCCTGCAGCGTGCCATCGCAACCGACCTGGAGCTTGGCTTCGACCCGCTCGACTGCGAAATGGCAAAGGCATGGAGCGGGCCGAGGCCAGCCATTTTGAATGGTTTGTCCGAAGATATCTGGCGCACCGCCGGCGATGCGGTCGAACGGGTAGAGTTGGCTGCACAAGGGCTGGTGTCCGGTGCGCTGACCTGTCCGGCCGACTGGACCAACACTGCAGTGGTTCTTGCCGCCATCGGGAATGTACTCAAGCCTTCCGTTCAACGATGCGGACAGGCCGAAATCAGCGGGCTCTTGTCGGGCCTTTCCGGATGCTTCGTCGATCCCGGACCATCCGGTGCACCGACTCGCGGCCGCGCCGATGTGTTGCCGACCGGGCGTAATTTTTACTCCATCGACAGCCGCAGCGTACCGACCCCGGTTGCGTGGGAGCTTGGTAAAAAATCGGCGGAAATGCTGGTTGCGCGTTACACGCAGGACAATGGCGAATGGCCGACGTCATTCGGTCTGACCGCGTGGGGAACGTCGAATATGCGCACCGGAGGTGACGATATTGCCCAGGCACTCGCGCTGATCGGCACGAAACCCGTGTGGGACAGCGCTTCGCGACGCGTGACCGGTTACGAAATCGTGCCCCAGGCACTGCTGAACCGGCCGCGCATTGATGTGACGCTGCGGATCTCGGGGTTCTTCCGCGATGCCTTTCCGGACCAGATTGCGCTGTTCGACAATGCGATCCGTGCTGTCGGCGCACTTGACGAAGACGCAGCGGACAACCCGATTGCTGAACGCATGCGGACCGAGCGGCAGGTCCTGGTCGATGCAGGCGTCGAGGAGACCGCCGCGGCGGAACGCGCCGGATACCGTGTTTTCGGTTCAAAGCCCGGTGCCTATGGTGCCGGCTTGCAAGCGCTGATCGATGAAAAGGGCTGGCAAACGCGGCAGGATCTGGCCGAAGCCTATCTGGTCTGGGGCGGATACGCCTATGGCGCCAAGACACAGGGAAAGGCCGAAAGGGGAACTTTGGAAAAACGGCTGCAATCGGTAGAGGCAGTGGTTCACAATCAGGACAACCGCGAGCACGATCTTCTCGACAGCGACGATTATTATCAGTTCGAAGGCGGTATGACAGCCGCCGTGGAAGCGCTGGGCGGTGCGCGGCCGGTCGTCTATCACAATGATCATTCACGACCGGAAAAGCCGGTGATCCGCACGCTCGAAGAGGAAATCTCCCGGGTGGTGCGTGGTCGCGTCGTCAATCCAAAATGGATACGCGGTGTCATGCGCCACGGCTACAAGGGTGCATTCGAGATTGCCGCGACGGTCGATTATCTGTTTGCGTTCTCGGCAACGACGGGCGCGGTGCGGGATCACCACTTCGAAGCGGTCTATCAGGCCTTCGTTATGGACGATGACGTGCGCTCGTTCATGGAAGAGCACAACAGGCCGGCGCTGAAAGAGATGGCCGAGCGGCTGGAAGAAGCCATTGCGCGGAGGCTTTGGACTCCGCGCTCGAATTCGGCGCAGTTTGACCTGCGCGCACTTGCAGAAACGACCAAGGAAAGGCTCTCCGGACATGGCTGAAAAATCGGAAAAGATCAAAAACCTATCGGAGGAAGAGCGGAATGTGCGCCATGCCGAGAAGATGAAGAAGAAGAAGGCTGCGCGCGACAAGATCATTGCCACCAAGACGGTCGAAAAGGGCCTGACGATCATCCACACCGGCAAGGGCAAGGGGAAATCGACAGCGGCCTTTGGCATGGTTTTTCGCGCAATCGGGAACGGCATGAAGGTCGGCGTCGTGCAGTTCGTCAAGGGCAAATGGGGCACCGGCGAACGCAAGGTGCTGGAAGCCTTTCCCGACCAGGTGACCCTGGCAACCATGGGCGAGGGTTTTACCTGGGAGACCCAGGACCGGCAGCGCGATATCGAAGCGGCGCGGCAAGCCTGGGAAAGGGCCAGGGAAATGATCCTCGACGACAAACACGACATGGTGCTGTGCGACGAGCTCAACATAGTGCTTCGCTATGACTACCTGCCGGTCGAAGAGATTATCGATGTGCTGCGGCAAAAACCCGAGATGAAACATGTCATCATTACCGGCCGCAATGCCAAGGATGAACTGATCGAGTTTGCCGATCTCGTCACCGAAATGGAGATGGTGAAGCACCCGTTCCGCTCCGGCGTGAAGGCGCAGGTGGGTATAGAGTTCTAGAGTCTGGGCATTTTGATCGGAGCCAGAAGATAACGGCGGTTGCGACGAATGTCCTGGGTGCGCGGTGGATTCAATGGATCATCGCAACACTCTAATCTTTGAAGAAAGAGGGAGTGTTGATAATGGGGTATCGGCAGCGGATCTATTTTACCTCCAAGCAGAAGGTTGAGATTTGGGATCGATGGCAGCGCGGCGAGTCGATGAGTTCGATCGGT
>JAAEOH010000022.1 GCA_024244645.1 Hyphomicrobiales bacterium | reverse complement strand
GCTCGGTTTGGTGACGACCCCACCCCAGCTGTACGCGAGACAGTCGCCAGAGCGCTGTTCAACAAAGCCGTCACCCTCACCGACGCCGACGCGAAGATCGCTGTCTACGACGATGTGGTGGCTCGGTTTGGTGACGACCCCACCCCAGCTGTACGCAGACAAGTCGCCAGAGCGCTGGTCAACAAAGCCGTCACCCTCACCGACGCCGGCGACGTGATCGCTGTCTACGACGATGTGGTGGCTCGGTTTGGTGACGACCCCACCCCTGAGGTACGCGAGACAGTCGCCGAAGCGCTGGTCAACAAAGCCGTCACTCTCACCGACGCCGGCGACGAGATCGCTGTCTACGACGATGTGGTGGCTCGGTTTGGTGACGACCCCACCCCAGCTGTACGCGAGACAGTCGCCAAAGCGCTGGTCAACAAAGCCGTCACTCTCACCGACGCCGACGCGAAGATCGCTGTCTACGACGATGTGGTAGCTCGTTTCGGTGACGACCCCACCTCCGGCATTCAGCTTGTGGTGAAGCGCGCACGTGAGGTCAGTACTGATCTGATGTGAGGACAGGGCAGCATCGAACGGCGTGTTGGGTGTGGTGGGTGGGCTAGTCGGG
>JAAEOH010000021.1 GCA_024244645.1 Hyphomicrobiales bacterium | reverse complement strand
TTGTGCCGCCGGACCTGACCTTCAAGAAAACGGCGCTCATCTTCGCTAAGCACCACCGCATCCGCCACACGTCCAACCATCGCATCATCTCCTGAATTCCAATTCAATCAATGATACGAATTACAGTTCCAGGTGACTAGCCACTGCTAACAATGTGCGGATGCATGATGATGTATCCGCGCATATTATTTTGAAGAGCCATACGAAACGACTGGTTGGCCGGAGCGTCTCAGCGGCGAATTCCACGAAGCCAGCCGATCAGGACTGCGCGGTCGCGTGCATTCCTCAAACCGACATATCCCATTTCCGTGCCCTTGATCAGCGCTTCGGGATCGGCAAGGAACCAGTCGAGCAGCACCGGCGTCCATATCGGTTCGCTTTCAGCGAATTCTTTGAACGGCTGGGAGTATTGAAACTGCCCGTCTGCGGCAATTGGCGCGCCGACAATTTCCACCAGATTAGGGCCGGGCAATCCGGTTTCACCGCAGACCACCGAATGACAGGCATAGCACTGCTGAAACAGCCGCTCGCCATCGTCATCGGCCAACGCAAACGGGCTGAGAATGTGCAATGCGCAGATCGCCAGCGCAGTCCTCTGCATTACAGGCTGGTGCGCACGCGCATGAGCCGGTCTGTTCCCGATTCCGGCAGCCAGACCTCGCCGTCACGGCCGAGGATTTGCCGGACATTGGCTCCCAGTCCGCTGCCTTCAACGGTGTGAATGAAGGATTCACTTTCCGGATCGAAGGCGAGCGTCGCATTGGCGCCGAAATCACTGACCCAGATGATGTCGCGCTCGTCGACATAAACCGCATAGGCTTTTGCCCCGTCACCGGCAGATTGAACACTGCCCACTCGTTGCGTGCCGGATCAAAGCGGCTGAGCTGACCGGAGTTCCATTCGCTGACCCAGATATGGCCCTTCGAATCCGACCAGACGCGGCGTGCGCCCTGGCCCTGCGTCGGTGGTTCAATCACCTTTGCCTCGCCGGTTTTGCGGTCGATATGTGCGATGTAATTGCCGGCAAGCGATGCATAGTAAATCTCGCCCTGGGGTGTGGCGGCAATGCCGTAGGGGCCGCGTCCCGAAGGAGCGCTGTAAACGTCCATACGGCCAGTAAACGGATCGAGCCGCCCATAAAAACCGTTTTGACCCGTGAACCAGATGAAACCGTCACCGTCGAAAGCGGCGGTGTTCAAATTGGTATAACCGGTGTCGTCGGGAAGGGGCCACACGGTAACTTCATCGGTAGATGGGTCGTATCGTACGATGGCATTTTGTCCACTATCAGTTATCCAGGCATTACCGTCCGGACCCTGAATGACACCATGCGGCGATGAATCTTCGCCGAGCGGAATCTGAACAATCTCCCGCGTTTCCGGATCCAAAATGCCGAGCGCGCCCTGGCGCTGAGCCGTGTACCAGACCTTTCCGTCCGGGGCAGGGGCGACGTCGTGGGGACGGGCGCCTGCCGGCACGTCATAAACATCAGTTTGCAGGGTTTGCGCCAGTGACGTCGGCGCGACTGCCATTGCAGCCACAAGAGCGAGCGGCGCAAAAAAGTTGCGGAAATTTAACGGATTCGAGACCATACGGGTCCTCCACAAAGATTGGCGCGCCCCCGATTAGGTTGGTCTCGAATTGACACGATTAAAATGGCGGATGTGTGTTCGCTGAACCGAAAACAGTGGGGCTGTTCCCACTGTTACTTTCCGCAGGTCGCGGTGTACTGAGGTGTGGTCGCCAGGAACTGTGCATAGGCATCCGCGTTTGGCGGGATGAGGTTTTCCGCAAGCGGATTGCGTCTTCTCTTTTTGGCACCCATATCCGCCAGCAGCTCGTCGAAATGCAGGAAATGAAACGGCGCCGAGCGCAGACCGCCATAGACCTGAGCCGCCGGGCGCTTGTTGCGACGCCAATCGAGCATTGCGTCGATGTTGTCGCGTATCTCGGTTGCGCTCGGCTTATTTTCCAACATTTCATCGGCATACCGAACCAGCCAGTTGGCGGCCATTTCCGCACTGAGCATCGTGCAAAAGGATGAGTTGAACCCGACGAAACCCATATCCGGCAGATCCGGATTGGCAATGATGCGGTAGAGCCGGTATTGCCCGTCTTGTTCGACGAGTTTCTGCTGAAACTCGTCCGGCAGGAACGGTACGCCGAGCTTCCAGCCCACGGCAAGGATTGCGACATCCGCAGCTATGCTCTCGCCACCCGTCAGCGTGATAGGGTCCGGTTCGTACTCCTTGAATGTGCCTTGAACGGCTTTGATGCGGCCGCTGGCAACAAGATCGAAAAATCCCGGCGTAACAATCGGAACCGAACAAATGACCCCGTCTTCAATGCGGGTCTTGGGCCTCAGCTCGGTCTTGTTGAGCTTGAGCTCGATCGACAACAGGGATTCCAATGCCCGCCAGTTGGCCCAAATGAACGGTGCGGCGATTGCATATTTGAACCGGTCGACAGCCGACAACCCCCAGCCTTGGAACATGTTCTCCTGTTTGCGGATGTTTCGGTTCGCGCCTTGCAATACGGATTTATGAAAGCACTTTCGCAAAGCCCCATGCAGGTCCTTCGCAAAGAGCGCCTGATGCGCATCCGGCAGGAACTGGCCTCGGGACACTGCGACAACACAGTTGCCGGTGTCGCAGCCAAATGGGGAATGCCTCATTTCGGAAGGTTTTCGCGGTACTACGCCCATGAATTCGAGGAGCTGCCGAGTGACACCCGACAGGCAGCAAACAGTCTGCGCCGATAATGGCAATTTCCGATAAAATCTGACTGGTACCCACATTCCGATGTTTTATATCAATAATCGCGACAATTCGTGCAGATGACCGCGTCTCATTGTTCCGGTTAAATAGTTGAATGTTGAGAATCCAACAGGCAAACTTGGAAAAGCCGCTGAATTATTCCTAAGTTGTGGATTTTGTTTACCCGCATCTGTAGTTGTTAGGATATTTGTATATATTTATCCGAACGGTGTTGCGCGCTGGCCTAAAAAAACATCTAGCTTTTTGAAGAGTTTATGAAGATATGTGCACATTTGGTGCTCATATGCCAACCAGATATATATATATCTAGGCTACGAAAAATATGACTGTTAGAAATATTGAATATTAATCCACTACCAGTATTGAATTACTATATTGCAATAATATTTCTAATCTTATAAGCAGTGAACGGTAATTCACATTCACGAATGCATATAATGCAGCGGCGGTTTGTGGTGAATTATCGACAATAAACTGGAAAAATTTCTGAGGCGCAAAATGAGTGAAACAATAGAAGAAGGTCGGGAAGACCGGCTTGTGGAGTTAACCGCCGATGTGGTGGCGGCCTATGTAAGCAATAATGTTGTACAGACGAGCGATCTGCCGCATCTGATCGCGGAGGTCCATTCAGCCCTTGGTTCTACGGCATTGCACGAGGAGAGCAAGCCGGACTCACAGCAAAAGCCAGCAGTGAACATCCGAAAATCATTGCAGGAAAACCAGATTTCGTGCCTTGAATGCGGCCTGAAGTTTAAGTCGCTGAAGCGTCATCTGATGACCTACCATACGCTGTCTCCGGAGGCCTATCGCGCCAAGTGGAACCTGCCTGCCAGCTACCCGATGGTCGCGCCCGCCTATGCGGAAAAGCGATCGAAACTGGCAAAGGACATGAAACTCGGCCACAAACGACGCGGTTGACGGGATACTCAGGCGCAGGACGCAGGCGTTCTGCGCCGATCCTTGCGCGATGCAGATGCGCTGATTGACGAGCAGCGTATAACTGTTTCCGCAGAGGCCTATCCGATGTCCTGCTTAATTCAAGCTTTCGGGCGAGTTGGTGACTCCCGCTGCGTCAAGTTCCGAGCGATCCGGAAACCAGATTGCGGTGTTCTCACGCTCATAGATGCGCGCCAGAAATGTCTTTGACAGGCGCCGTTCGCCAAAATATTTCCGATCGCGATCCTGTTCCGCCTCGACATCAATATGCGGCATGACGATATCGGTATCGAGCCGATAGGTGTGGAATCCGAGCCTGGCGTTTTTGCCGAGCGTCCGTTCGTCCCCCGCCATATACACGATCGTGCAGGCAGAACTGCACTCTTCCTCGACATGTGTTTGAAGTTTCAACGGGAGCAGCAAAGCGGCCAGGCCGCGGGCTTCATAGATATTGCCGCCGTTGCTGCTGAGTTCGATCCTGTTTATAAGAGGTTCCGCACCGAGCAGCGCAGTGGTGGCTTTTGTCACTCCCAGATCGATTGTCCCGGTTAGCGTTAGTACGCTCCCATCACCCGACACACTCAATTCGTAATTGGCGGCGTGCATGCGATCCATTTTGGTTGTGAACAATTCGCTGTCCGGCTTCACCAGGGTCATCTGGAAAAGACCCAGCCATTGTGATGCTACGCCAAATACCGCCACAGCGATTGCGGCATAGATACCCCATGTTGGCGCCTGGCCACCTCTGGAAAGCATGTGGTTATCCGCGGAGCGCACAACGCCGACCGTCTGCCAGATAAAAAGTGCAAAGTCAGCGACCACAGCAGCGACCATTACGGCGACGGGGAGAGGGTCGGACGCAATCAAATGCAGTGGCAGGGCCCATAGCAACAAGCGCACTGCAACGAAGTTGATCCAGAAAGAGCGAAACAACGACTGTTCGCCAAGCCAGTGGGTACGCAAATAGCTCATCCGCACAATATAGAGCAAGTCCTTCTGGATTGTCGCACGACATCAGTCCGATAATTCAGAGCGAGGGACGAACGCGCGTCCTCAGACACGGTATTACGCGTTGGCGCAGGTGCTTGAACAGCCTTAGCTTTGTTTGCCGACTGCGGACAGGCGTTCCTCGGCAATGCGATCGGCAACAACATCGGTCGGAGCGTTCTCGGCATCCGCCCGTTCGAAGATCGTCTTCAGCGTTTCACCGATTTGGCGAACATCTGCTTCCAGCACTTCGTCCTTGACGTCGTGTTTTGCCAGGGCGATGACGCCGCCGGCATTGATGACATAGTCTGGCGCATAAAGGATGCCGCGTGCCGCCAGAGCCTGGCCGTTCCCTGGCTCGGCCAGCTGATTATTGGCGGAGCCGGCGATGATGGGTGCGCCGAGTTGAGGAATGGTGACACTGTTCAATCCGGCACCCAGGGCGCAGGGCGCGAAAATGTCGGCATCGACCTTGTGCGCGTCCGCCGGATCAACCGATGTTGCGCCGAACGCATCAATGGCACGGTCGACCGAATTCTGGTTGATGTCGGACACAACCAGATCCGCGCCCGCGTGATGCAGAAAACGGGCAAGGGTGAAGCCGACATTGCCAAGTCCCTGGATCGAGACCTTGCGGCCGTGCAGATCCGGAGAGCCGAATTTGTGCATCAAAGCGGATTGTATGCCGTTATAGACACCAAGCGCCGTATAGGGGGAAGGGTCGCCCCGGTGGTTCTGGGCAGTGCCACGCACATGCTCTGTCGCCCCGCCGATCATCTCCATATCTGCCGGCGTCAGGCCGACGTCTTCGCCAGTGATGTACAGACCGCCGAGCGCGTCCACCTTTTTGCCGAATGCACGCATGAGCTCGGGCGTTTTGTGCAGTTTGGGGTCTGCAATGATGACCGCCTTGCCGCCACCATAGTCGAGGCCGGCAAGCGCATTCTTGTAAGTCATGCCGCGCGAAAGGCGCAAAGCGTCGGTCAGCGCCTCGTCGGTGTTTTGGTAGGGCCACATTCGGCACCCGCCAAGCGCCGGACCGAGCCGCGTGTCGTGAATTGCGATCACCGTATAAAGGCCTGTTGCCGCATCGTGTCCGAAAACGATCTTTTCATGGCCGTCGAATTCGGGGTGATCAAAACCGGGCCAGATTGGTGCGCCGGTCGTTTGTCTCTTTGACGTAACGTGCATCAAAGGTCTCCTGGAATTTTTACCAGATACCGGATCAAAAGACGTTGTTTACCGAGACGAATCAGCAAATCCACCTCCAATTGTATATGAAACTTGTTGAGGCTGATTTAAAGCGCTCTAATCACAAAGATTGTTGAACACTTGAATTCGCAAACAAGGCCGGTTTGTGCATTGATATCAGAACGTTATTAAAAACGGCGGCATCGAAATGCCGCCGTTCTGACTTTTGTTGAATGAATGTCTGACAGGCTAGCCGCGACGGCTGCCGCCCTGCATTCGTCCCTGACGCGGCTGAACAGCGTTTGGCTGGCCTGCCCTTTGCCTTGGCTGAACCGCCCTGGGTTGGTTGGCGCGCGGCTGTCTGGGCTGCGCCATTTGCGGCGGATTGGCCCGTGGTTGCCTTGGCTGCACCACCCTTGGCGGGTTGGCACGCGGCTGTCTTGGCTGCACCACCCTTGGCGGAGTTGCACGCGGTTGCCTAGGCTGAACCACCTTTGGCGGATTGGCCCGGGGCGGCAGCGGCTGGACCGCTTTTGGCCGGTTAGGCCGCGGCGGGGTCGCCTTTGGACCGCGGGGCGGCGGCAGCGGCTGGACCGCTTTGACGCGCGGCGGCGGCTTATAGTAGCGATCCCAGTTGCGATACCAGGGGCGACCATAATAGTAGCGATCCCAGTAGGCGCGGTTATAGACCACCACAGTGAGGCCGAGAGCAGGGGCGATTGCCGGTGTCAGGATGCGCGGATGACCCTGATAGGTTATCTGGATGTATGATGACGACATCCATCCGCGCTCCGTTCCCCAGGAAACGTCGCACCAGTTATAGTCTTCCAGGCAGCCATAAGTGGTGATCGAAGTGCCGTTCGGCACCGTTAGGATCACCGGATAGCTGGTGCCCGGGCCCGCACGCAAATTCACATTTGCGGTAGTGAAACTCGGTGTTACAGCTTGCGCAGCTCCCGCGAGCGAAGAAGCGCCGATAATTGCAAGCATACCGGTCAAGAGTCGTTTTAACATTGTCTGACCTATCTCTTTGCTTGTTTTGTGTGCGTTACATAAGGGAATTGATTGTGACCGTTTGGCGGCGATTCAAGTGCGACTTTTGCAGCATGTGAAGCCGCCAGACGAGCGGGGTCTAAGCATCTCCAAAATGGCCTTTCGAACAACTGGAAACCGCGCTGCAAGCAGCGCGGCAAAGCGACGGGGACTTGTCAATTTGGGTGAATCGCTGAACTATTTCGGTTATGACCCATTTGGGCAATCTGGAGACCGGCATGAACAATCGCTTTCGCAATCTTGTCTACGGCCTTGCCTTCGCCATCATGGTCGGTTTCATCCTGTGGATCGGCAGACCGATCTTCATTCCCGTCATATCGGGTGTCATTTCGGTTTACGTATTGAGCACGGCTGCAACCAGCCTTGGAAAGGTCCCGGTTGTCGGCGCGCTGATCCCCTTGTGGTTGCGCCATATCGCGGCGCTGCTGGTGTTCATATTTCTCGGATTTCTGCTGGTTCTCCTGTTTGCGGAGAACATCCAGCGGGTCATAGCGCTGGCGCCTCAGTATCAGGAAACACTGCTTGGCTTTGCCGGCGACATTGCAAAGATGCTGGACATAGACGATGAACCGTCATGGGGCACAATCAGAAATCTAATACTCGGCGAGATCGATTTGCAGAGACTTATCAGTACGACCGTGACATCGGTGTCTGTGCTGGGCGGGCAGGTGTTCGTCGTATTTCTCTATGCCAGTTTTCTCCTAGCCGAGCGTCTGCATTTCAGCCGAAAAATCGTGATTGCCGCGACCACGCCCAAAGATGCCAAACGCATCATGGAAGTGGTCAGCAACGTCAACGAGCGCATCGGCAATTATCTGACGGTCAAAACGCTGGTCAACGTGTTGCTCGGGCTGATCAGCTATATTTGCATGCGCCTGATTGGTGTTGATTTTGCGGGATTTTTTGCCGTGCTGATCGGAGTGCTCAACTATATTCCCTATGTGGGATCGATGGTTGGCGTCGCCTTTCCGGTGCTGCTGACTGCGGCACAATTCGGTTCTTTGGAGAAGATCATAATCGTATTGGTGAGCCTCACAGCGTCCCAGATGTTCATGGGTGGTGTCGTCGAGCCACGGCTTCTTGGCCGGTCGATGAACCTGAGTCCGTTCGTTGTGCTGATATCTCTGACTGTCTGGTATGCCCTTTGGGGAATTGGCGGTGCCATATTGGCCGTGCCGATGACCTCTGTCGTTGTCATCATTCTGGCCGAGTTCCAGCCAACCAGGCCGATCGCGATATTGCTGTCGCAGGACGGTCGCATAGCTGACAGTGGCGAAGTCACGGAAAAGGCGGCCGCCTGATCGGGCAGAAAAACACACAATTCATGGTCGCGCCGTCGCCGGCCCGGTATTAACAGCCTCGATTTCCTGGTCGACGACGTCAAGAATGGCGGTCAGTGTCTGGTCCAGATTGCTTCGTCCGGTTCCCTCCTGACTGTTTTCCGCATCGAGATATCCGCCCGGGCCGTTATGCGCAATTCCCTTGAGACGAATTGTCGAGATCATGCCGCGCTTGCGCGCCTGGTTCCAGTGGGACTTGCCGAAGATCGGCCATCTGTGAATGAAGAAAAATCCCCCCAACTTGGCTACTTTGTCCACGGAGCCCTGGATATGGACGATGCGATCGAGGGACTCGATGCCCGGATGCGAAGACAAAACGCCGCCGAGAGAAAGTAGCGTAAGGCGGCTCCTGAATTCACCGTGCAGGAAAGGGGCGGCGCCCAGCGAGATTTCTGCGCCTCCGCTGTAACCAAGTAGAATCACCGGTTGCCGTGACTGCGGGGCATGGCCGTTCTGCATCAGTTTTTCGCGCATAATGCGAAACGAGCCAGCACTGTAAATCGGGCCGTAACGGCCATCGGCGGCAACCAGCACCTGAAACATGTTGCGAAGGCGAATAAGGTTCTGAGTTACAAACGCGCGATGGCGGCCGGAGTATCTCCAGAAACGGGCAAATGTCCTCTGGCCGGTCAGCGGAATTCCGGCAGGTGAATAAGGGAAGAAATCATCAATGATCGTTGCATAGGGCAGTCTTTTTTTCAGTTCCTCCAGAAAATACTGCTCCAGTTGAGGGTGCCGTTCTCCGGTAATTGTGCCGATGCCGGTGACAAAAAACACCACTGCCTTTTTCTCCGCAGCGGTGGGCTTTTCGTTGTGCAGATGTCTGCTGCTCCCGCCCTTGTCATCGGCGTCTTCCGGCGGATCTGTTGTCCATCGCGACCACCACGTCATTGCCTCGAAGGGTGCTGTGACCAGCGCAACGAAAAGAGTCACGCCGGCTACGAGCACAATGCCGAACAGGAGCTGTTGAAGATCACTCATCTACGGCGGACCTTCTGCTTGACGAATTCCAGCACCTGGTCCGACGTAAACCGCGACAACTGCCGGCTGGCAAAAAGGAACCCGCCGCTTTTTGCGGTCTTGCTGCGGGTGAAGAAAAGGCGTTCAAGCAGCGATACCGCAATCCAGCCGGACAACATGCAGACAGCGCCGGGAAGAAACGGTACCTGCGCGCCGTAAAACAGCCCGTACATCATCGTCAGGCAGGTCCAGGCGTAAAGAATATAGAGGATCACCACGCCGATGCTTGGCAGAACCGCCAGAAAACCGAACACAAGCGGTGCCGTGGCAACAAATATAACCGACATGAAATTCCACGGCGTGGTGACGACACCGAACAACAAAGATGCGAAGAACACCGAACAGATCATCCACAGACCGAGGCGAAGAGTCAGCGAAAAACCGCTGAATATAAGGCCCAGAACAAAGCCGGCGGGTGACGCGGCGACCAGAAACAGCGCAAAGCATTGGCCAAGCAGAAGGGAGACTCCGGCGAGAAAGACGACCATGGTCGACACCAGCCGGGTGCGGTCATCCATGATCGCCGTGTTGTAAACCGTGTGATCGAACCAGAGCGCCCGCCCGATCATGTCCCGAAGCTGCGTGATGATCTCAAACCATTCCATGGCGCTTTCCGAAGCGGTTGCGACTTGTGTCAGGAGGCTTGCTCATTTCCAGATAAAACTCAATGCAATCAAGTGAAATTGCGAATTTGTTGCGGTAGATTGGTCGAAGTTGCCCGGGCGAACCACATGGTGCAAGGCGGTTCGAAATATGGAAGGCGTGTCAATGCAGGAATTCAGGGATGTCATCACCACACGCGACCAGTTGCGTGGAGTCATCGGCGAGCCAATAGAACGGGTCAAAAAAAAGGTGCTGCCGGAATTAGACCTGCATTGCAGGAATTTCATCGCGCACAGTCCCTTTGTTGTCATTTCAACATCGGATGGACAAGGAAACGCCGATGTATCTCCAAAGGGTGACCCCGCCGGTTTCGTCCGGATTTTGGATGACAATACGCTCGTCATTCCCGACAGACCCGGCAACCGGCGCGTCGACGGTTTCGAGAATATCCTGCAAAATCCGCATGTGGGTCTTCTGTTCCTCATACCCGGCAGAAACGAAACCGTTCGTGTGAATGGCAAAGCGATGATCGTGCAGGACGAGGTTCTGCTTCGATCCTTTTCCATCAAGGGACGTCCGCCCAAGCTGGCACTTGTGGTCAAAGTGGAGGAAGCCTTTTTCCATTGTTCCCGTTGCATGATCCGATCCGGTCTTTGGGCTCCCGACAGGTGGCCCGCACAGGACGGATTGGCATCGATGGCTCGGGTCATGTTCGATATCGGCAAGGGGATCGACAAAATTGAAGATATTGAAGCGCTGATCCACGAGTCTGAAACCGACAAACTGAACTAGTCACCTGAATCTAAAATTCGCCGCATAGGGTTTGCTGCGTTCGCTGGCAGAACCGTTTGACGGATGCGAGGATTTCGTCGGCTGATTTGACCCATTTGTACGGCTTTGGGTTTTCATTGTGCACCTCGATGAAT
>JAAEOH010000020.1 GCA_024244645.1 Hyphomicrobiales bacterium | reverse complement strand
CGTTGATCCTCGGATTCCATCAGGGCCAGCGGTTGATGAAAACCGCACATCAAAGGCCGGATAGATGACTGCAAACCCACATTGCCGGAACCGTCACAAATCACTTGCAATCAAAGGGGCGTCCATAGATGACAGTTTACTTATTTCATCAGTCGCCGTGATGACTGGATCTGGTTCAGATAGCCGTAGAAGTAAATGCGCAGCATCACGCCCGGATGATAACCAGGGCGACCCGTCACTTCAGGAACGGTATCGAACCCGAGCGCCGATAAGTCCAACATCTCTACAAACGCATCAATGGCTCGTGCCGGGTTATCCCCATCGACGTGATCGTCCAGACTTTCAGGCAATAACGCCACCTGCAATCGGTCCGCATCCTCAATAAACCGCGTCATCCAAAATCCCGATCCAATTTCAGGGAATTATATCACCATCAGCTAAATCAAGGGGTTTTCACACAGCCTCTCCGCATTGCTGTCGTCCTGGTGCCAATGTCGCGCAAGTAACTCAATGTCTGGTTTTGAGATGTTGCACCACAACAATCCACAGATCAGCGAACGGCGGCTCAGGGCCGAGAGTTAGCTTAATTCATCAACCGAATATTTCAAGTTGGTGCTTTCGCCCAGCTGAAGGCATTCTCGAGAAATTGGCGACCATCGCACCGCTGCCATTCACCGTGGGCCATGACGACGCGCTCGGGGTTCCAGGCGAGCACACGACGGACGGCGTTTCGCGTTGAAGCCCGATCTAAGAACGACAATCGCCATTCCAGCGGTGCGTACCCTTTGCCCTCAACAATTCCCCATATAGGCGCGATCCAACGCTGCCACCACTTCCAGTGTTTCCGGACAAATTCATCACTGAAATTCTCGGACAGATCGGCCAGTATTGCTGTGCTGGAACTTCGATGGAAGAAAACGATCTCGTCCATCACCCGGGATCCTCGAAACCAGACCTGATCAAATGCTCCTTCCCAAATTGCAGGACACTCATCTTCGAGCGGTGTTTCGAAGGTGAGATCGGATCGTTTTCGGATTGTCGATGTTGGTCCCCACAATCTCGCATTCGGGTATGCGGTCGACCATTCGCTAAGATACAAATGGTGGATCTTGTTCGGGCTAACCAAATGCATCGGATCGCCCAGCTGTTCGATTGCGAGCTGAAGCTGAGGTGTCAGGCGGACCGGCGACCACACCCATAAACCGGTGCTTGGTAGGCGGACGATGACGCAGCGTGTAGGGTAGGCGAAACTGTAGAAGCTGACGATCTCACCCTCGGCAATCCAGATGTCGTTTGAAATTTCAGTAAGCAAGGCGTGATTGGTCTCCGTTATTCAGTATCGGGATGCTTCTCATCATTGCGGCCGTCGAAACGCGATCTGTGCCGTGATTGATGTGAATGACTGCTTTGCAGCGGCTTCATAGCAATACAGCCAACACGGACGGACGGCAGCATTGGGCCTTTTTCGAAAAAGAGGATAAATTGCCGAATTTCGACTAATGTTCGACAGAGCATGTGGTTGACGAAACTCATATTGGGCATCCTAGCCGCTTACGCTGGCATCGTCGCGCTAGCCTACACTATGCAGACCCACATGCTTTTTCCGGCGCGTCTGGCATCAGCAGGCGATCCGGGTGCACTTGATTCAGCGACCCCACTTGAAGTTAGTGCTCCAGAAAATGTTCGCCTTGTGGGTATGCGGATCTTGCCGATCAACGGATCGGATACAGGTGCACCGATCATTCTTGGTTTTGGTGGAAACGCGTGGAATGCCGCAACCGCCGCTGCCTATCTGCACGGGTTGTTTCCGGACAATGAGGTGATCGTCTTTCATTATCGGGGATATGGGCCAAGCACCGGACAGCCCAGTGCTGCCGGCCTGCTTTCCGACTCCTTGCTAATTTTCGATCATATTCAGGAGCTGCTTGGCTCCAGAAATATCGTAGCGGTGGGCTTCAGCATTGGCTCCGGGGTTGCGGCCCATCTTGCAAGCAGGCGACCGCTTGCAGGTCTGATCCTGGTCAGTCCTTTCGACTCGCTGAAGGCGCTGGCAAGCCAACACTATCCTTGGCTACCCGTGAGGTGGTTGTTGCGTCACAAAATGGATACCGCAAAATCCATTCCGGGTGTCACAGCTCCGACTGCCGTGATCGCGGCGGAGCACGATACAGTTGTTTCATCGCGCCGCACCCAAGTCGTTCGTCAGGCTATTCCGAACCTTGTTTTGGATCTTACGATTATGGGTGCCGGCCACAACGATTTGTATGACCGTGCGGAATTTCGCTCAGCCATGGTCAAAGCGCTGGAGCAGATCGAATTGGCGACGGAACTGCGGTGAGATGCGATACCCATGTTGTGCCGCCTCTCGATCTCACCCCGCCGCCTACGCCGCAGTATCAACCCGGAGATTAA
The DNA here is from genome assembly GCA_024244645.1 of Hyphomicrobiales bacterium. Classification (GTDB taxonomy): domain Bacteria; phylum Pseudomonadota; class Alphaproteobacteria; order Rhizobiales; family Rhizobiaceae; genus Hoeflea_A. The sequence goes on along the minus strand of JAAEOH010000020.1, from coordinate 158 downwards.
GCGAAGCGCAAAGAACCGAACTAGTCACCTGAATCTAAAATTCGCCGCATAGGGTTTGCTGCGTTCGCTGGCAGAACCGTTTGACGGATGCGAGGATTTCGTCGGCTGATTTGACCCATTTGTACGGCTTTGGGTTTTCATTGTGCACCTCGATGAAT
>JAAEOH010000019.1 GCA_024244645.1 Hyphomicrobiales bacterium | reverse complement strand
CGCCTCAGCGGGTTCCCTCCTTTCAAAGCTACGCGCAAGCCTTGACCACATTCCACAATGCAAGGCCTTTATCCGCCGCTTCCTGCGTGACGCAACGCCGCTTTTAGCATGTCAAAAAATACTCAAAAACAACGGTCTCAGCCACACCAGTTATCAGCAATGTCAACCGTTTTTAGAGACGATTCCCTTACGATCTGCGGTACGCATTGGTTTTACCCGCTGGGCCGAGGAACACCTTAAGGTGGCCGCCGAACTCGAGTTGGACCAGGTGGGCCTACCCATCAGTTCCGACACCATTGAATCCCTATTCGGCGTTTCAAAACAGCATGGAACGGGAGAAATAAAAGATGCCAATCGCATTGCGCTGCGGATCCCGGCGATCTGTGGTGAGCTGACACGGGAAGAAGTCCAAGGAGTCTTATCGATCCGGGTTAAAGAGCAACAAGAAATTATGGATTCTTTACCTTCTTTGACCCAGCAACGCCGTCAAATCCTATCCAACCCCGGTGCTCTTGACACCCTTCAAACCGATGAACAAAAGCAAAATCTAGCGCTTATTCCGGGAACCAAAAACCGGTCAAAAAATTCGATAAGCTCATCTATTACAAGGGGTTGCGAAAAAATAGTGGCCCCTTTAAGCGCCTTGGAAAAATCGCTGAATTCGTCTCTGGAAGTCGAACTCGTGGCGGCCAGCAACGGGATGAATGTTCTTTAACTCAGCACGATAATCTAAGCCTCCCTCGTAATGTCGGTGGGTGGAATATTGGCACTAGCGTATTGTTCTTACGAGGTTAATTACAAAATGCGGCTACTTTTCTCTTGATATTATACTATTCAGAATCCTTAAATCGAGTAGGTGAACTCACCGGCGCAGTCCGGCTTTACCGCTTGGAGCACTCAATAGACAGTGTTAAAGACCTTAGCCCAAAAACTGGTCAAGAGCCTAACGGCGATTTAGACGCCCTAGTTCACGACCCACTGCTGACAGTCAGCGCACCCAGCCGAGCGGCTGCTTTGGAGCAAGCACACCGTGCGACACTCGAAGGCCACTTGCAGCATGGGTAAGACTCCGCATTCCCATTCCTCCCTTCTGGATGACGTGCATACGG
>JAAEOH010000018.1 GCA_024244645.1 Hyphomicrobiales bacterium | reverse complement strand
TTTCTCTCAACACACGCCGCCGTCTACAACGTCTTCAATGTTCAACGCCATCTGATTTCACGAACGACACTTCGCCAATTTCGAGGTGAGGCGATGCTCACGTGGCAATCAGTGACTGCGGCCGCTTGACCAGTAAGCTTCGTGGAAAACACTAGCACCGCTGTCCATTAATGTGACAACGCCCTCAACAAGCCGCGAGCAATGTCGTACGCATTCACCGATGCCGACATTCGTGCGAAACGCAGCGTCCGTCACTTTGGGCTCAAAACCGTCGTTCGCTGCAGGAGTAATGAACGACCGCAATGGGCCGCAAATGATGGTTTACCAGCAGCGTTCATCATCGGCTGTTGCACTGCGCTGGGTCGATCTGAGCCCAATTCCGACATGCCCATATTGAGATGTGGCAGCTTACTGCGCACTTTAGATCAGACCAGATTCATTGCGGTGGCGGAGCGTGGCACAATTGACAGGTCGGCGAACGTCGCAACCTCATCGCCAACGATATTGTCCCTCTGCATCAGGGCAACCCGCCCAGGGGTCAGAGGTGGGTTGGGCAGTTGATTTGCCAAGACAGCAAGGGCTCGCCAGGCCATGAATGGCACCGGCAGAAACAACCGACGCCGACCAGCGCGTGCGGCGAGTCTGTTCAGGATCTCACGGTATGTAAACACCTCAGGCCCGCCCAGTTCAAACACAGCGCCGGTAGCTCCGTTCTGATCGAGAATACAACAGGCGGCTTCGGCGACGTCGCCAACGTAGACGGGCTGAAGCCGCGTGCCGCCGTCGCCGAAAAGCGGCACAACAGGAAGCCGCCGGAGGATCGCATCGAGATCACCGAAAAAGGCTCCGTCCCGGCTGAACATGACACTCGGACGCAGGATGGTTGCTTCTGGACAGATACTGCGTAACGCCTCCTCTCCCTCGGCCCGGGCGCGGACATATGCCGAGGGGGAATTCCGGCAAGCGCCGATCCCGGATATGTGGATCAGTTTACAATCTCCAGCCGCCCTCACGAACTTTGCAATTCTGCGCGCCGCGCTCACATGCACGTCCCGGAAGGTTTCTGTGCGCGTTTCGACATAAAGCCCGATGCAATTGATCACCGCCCCTAAGCCGCTGAGGGTCCGGCCCAAAGCGGCATCGTCCAAAATGTCAACTAGAACCGGGCGGACCCCCCGATCCCAATTGCTGGAAAGTTGAGCGATTTTTTCGGGAAAACGCGTTCCGACACCAACGGTATGCCCATGCTCCTGCAGCTTGCGAACCACCCGCCTTCCAAGGAATCCGGTTCCGCCAAGTACAATCACCTCATGTTCAGCCATCAATGCGATCATTCCTCCGCACGTTCAGCTTCGCACATTATTATGCGAGCGAACACCGCGTGTTGCGATCCGTCCAGCCTTTGGGATGCAGCTCCTGGGACAATGGATCAATTGGCGGCTTCGTCCCGCTCTGCCGACATTTGCGGCGCTGAAATACTGCGTTTTGCACGAATGTCAGCATTGGAGGCGCGCGCTGCACCATTCCTGTAGGTAGGCGAGCGTCCGGTTTGGGCCGAAAGCGGGGACATAATTGAAGTGCGGTCCCCTGCAGAATCAAAGCATATCGGCCCGCTAACGTTCAACTTGCGCAAAAAGCCTACACCACCAATAATTGTTTTAATGGAAATTCGTAACCTCATCTTGGAAATTGCCAAAGGATGGAAGTCCTTTCATTCCGTTGGCAAGGATGATCGTGATGGTTCTGTCACACTAACTGGATGATCGGTTGCCGACGTCCCGGTATTGTTGTGGGATGCAGAAAATCTCCTATGCCCGACACCGATTTCCAGCTTTGATCATTCAACATGCGGTCTGGTTGTATTTCCGTTTCC
>JAAEOH010000017.1 GCA_024244645.1 Hyphomicrobiales bacterium | reverse complement strand
TTTCTCTCAACACACGCCGCCGTCTACAACGTCTTCAATGTTCAACGCCATCTGATTTCACGAACGACACTTCGCCAATTTCGAGGTGAGGCGATGCTCACGTGGCAATCAGTGACTGCGGCCGCTTGACCAGTGAGCTTCGTGGAAAACACTAGCACCGCTGTCCATTAATGTGACAATGCCATTGCAAGTGCCCTGGTCGCGGCAGTTGGCGATGGCGGATGCTTTGCGAAGGCCCGGGATTTGTCGGCTTGGTTGGGTCTCGTACCACGTCAGATCACGACGGGCGGCAAAGCAAGGCTGATCGGAATCTCGAAGCATGGCAACAGCTACCTTCGCAAGCTGTTCATACATGGTGCGCGAACAGTGCTGCATTTTGTGAAGGATAGAACGTCACCCATTGCCCGATGCTCAGATGACTTGAAGGAACGAGCACATGTGAACGTCGCGGCCGTTGCCATGGCGAACAAGCTGGCACGCATTGCTTGGGCCGTGCCGACAAAGGGCGAACGGTATCGGTAAAGCGCGCTCGCTGGCGCATGAAGGTGACGATGTGAGCATGGTAGGCTGAGAAGGAATCTGCGAGCGAAATGAAGATGGACCAACGGCCGATCGGCGTCTTGCAAGTCTGACGGGGAGCATGGCCTCCGAGTGCCGATGACCTAACGAGACACAGGACGCGCGACTTCCCATCTTGGTCAGAAATGTTCGATATCCCGCGCAAAGACCGAATACATAGAAGCAGGGTCAAAGGGACTTCGACAAATCACTTGCACGGGAAGGCAGATCATACATGCTCCCCTGAAACAAGATCTTGTCGGCTTTGAGCCGATTGTGTTGAAGAAGTCGGGTTAAGTTTCCGGAGGATAAGCAATCGGTTAATTCCAAATAGCGAAAGTCTGCACAAGGCTTCTATTACCAACAGGGAATGGTATCACAGTCACCCAAGTACACTGGACAACACGACGAGTCCCACGAAGCCAAATGCAAACGCAGCCGTCGAAACCCTTCGAGGTGGGTCAGGCTCATCACCCTGCGGAATAACATCTTCGATTGTCGCCAACAACAAAATGCCCACAAACGCGGCCAGTACAGCGCCATGCACCAAGCTACTGGCACCGCGTAATCCACAAAATCCAATTGCTGCACTCGCCAAAGCAGGTGCAAGCATAAAGGTGGACAACCCCAGTCTTTTGATTTTTGGCACGCCATCGTCACGCAGATTTGCAGTTGCGGCGAAACCACCTGGGATGTTTGCTATCGACTGTGTTGCAGCAAACAAAAAGCCAAGTTGCGCCCCAACAGCGGTTCCCGCTCCAACCATTAACCCGTCGCTAACAAGATCGGTCACGACAGCCATACATACCATCCAGGCACCAACGCTGCCTTTGTGAGGTCGATGGCGATGAGTCCCCCAGAAGCTAGCAATCAAAACTGAAATACACGCGCCAGCCAAGAATGAGATAACGATCAACCACATTGGTGTGATGCCCAACAGCCGAGGCATGATATTTACACTGACCAGCGCGATTGCAACGCCAGCCGTAGCATGAAGCGATGCTCCAATTAGCCACTTCGGTGTTCGGACGCTTTCTGCGAGAAGACTCCCAACAATAACTCCAATAGCCGGCAGTGTCGCAAACAACAGAACTTCGAACATGTTTGGCATTTGCACACTACTTAGGTGGAGCAACTAGAACTCATCGTCAATCTAAGCATCCAGGTCAATCAAGTCCGGCTATTAAATGGCGCATGAAAAACCAACAGAAGTCAATACTGCCCATAGTCATTGGACAGCAACCAAGATGTCTGAAATGGTTCCAATCGGCACAACACTCAATCCATTACTCGCCTGATCAGGATGGATGAAGACAAAGCCGCACGGCAGCAAAAATTCTGCGATCTCGGACGTTGAAGTGCGGGAATCGGAATCTTTCTGTGCTGTAGAGTGAAATGACTCCGCAGGTAACCGGATAACCTGAAGGCTTGTTCAGTCCACACGTGCGGCTTACACTCGAATACTTGGTAAAGGAGGTTTGAATGGCTTCCTCGGATCGCCCGCACCGGCCAGTCAAGTTAATCAGGGTCGTTGGATCCTTCAGATCACCGTTTGGATTTTCGCCGTCTATCTCATTATCGCTCAGTGCATCCCGGCACTCGATTACGAGTTGGGTGCGTGCATGGGCACACAGGAAACAGCATTGCGGGTGACCAATGTCGGTGTTGCCTATTGGTGGGCCTTCGCTTTTGCGGACCTTGTTTTCTATGCGCCCCTGATTGTTGCCTGTTTGGTGGGGCACGCGTTACGCAGGGTCTGGGGTCGAATTCTGTTGGCCGCGGCTTTGGGTATAACGATCTACTGGCCGCTGGTTTCACTAGCCGCAGTGGCTGCCGCACGGGATGTTTCGGGCTGGGATCTTCCCAGCGAAAGCCAATACTGGATCATACTTCCATGGATAACACTGTGGAGTGCATGGAGCCTTTG
>JAAEOH010000016.1 GCA_024244645.1 Hyphomicrobiales bacterium | reverse complement strand
GAGGAATGGACCTGGGTCGTGGATGCGACAAAGGAATGTTTTGCGCATGCCAAGTCGCGCGGCGTGAAGATTGCCGTCGAGCCGCTGAACCGGTTCGAGACATATCTCTTCAACCGCTGCGCCCAGGCGCTGGCGCTGGCTGAAGCGGTTGATCCGGAATGCGGCGTATGCCTCGACGCGTTTCACATCAATATCGAGGAATCGGACATCTATGAAGCCATTCGCCTGGCGGGGGACCGGCTGTTCGATTTCCATGTCGCGGACAACAATCGTTTTGCAGCAGGCCTCGGGCATCTCAACTGGGCAAGGATCGTCGGAACCCTCAAGGAGATCGGTTATGACGGTGCCTTGACCAACGAGTTTGTTGCGCCGGTCGACCGCACACCGGCAACGATGTATCCGGATATGGTCGAAAAAAATCCCGTCGACATATCACCGGAACAACTGAAATTCATTGAGGATCACGGCTCCAGCCTGTTGTCAGAGGAGTTTTACAGCGACCAGATGCGGATCACGGCGGAAACGCTTTTGCCACTGATGAAGTAACCGCAGTCTGGCACTCCCCGGCGCACAGACCTCCCGTTGCGCCGGGGCAATGTCCGCGACTCAGGAGTATTCATGCGCATATCTTCAGTTCACGCCTGGTGGGTGCAAATCCCGATCACAGAGGACCGGCAGCACGTCAGCGATTTCGGCCGCATGAAGACATTTGACGCGGCGATCCTGAAGGTCGAGACAGACAACGGGATTGTCGGTTGGGGCGAGGGCAAGAACGCCGCCGGAAGTGCCGGCCACTATGGCTCTCTGGTCCATCTCCTGAACAATGAATTCGGGCCGAAGATTATCGGGCGTGATCCCGCTGACGTCACCTTCATCTGGGAGGAATTGTACAATGGCGTGCGAGCCGAAAAATCCGCTCTGGCCGGCCATGCCATGCCGGAACTTGCCCGCCGTGGTCTGACGGTAGCGGCGATCAGCGCGGTCGACATCGCACTTTGGGATATTCTCGGAAAGGCGCGGGGAGAGCCGGTCTGGAAGCTCCTGGGCGGACGTAAGGCCGATCGGTTGCCCGCGTATGCGTCAGGCGGTTGGGCTTCAGAGGACAAGATCGGCGATCAGTTGCTTTCCTATATCGAGGAAGGCGGATTCAAGGCGGTCAAGATGCGCGTCGGCGCGATGGATGGCCCGCCGCATGTATCGGCGGCAAGGGTCAAGGCTGCGCGTGCCGCCGTCGGGCCGGATGTTGATATCATGGTCGACGCCCACGGCACCTACACGGTGTCCGACGCAAAGCGTTTTGCCTACCAGGTGGCCGATTGCGATCTCGCCTGGTTGGAGGAGCCGATCATAGCCGATGACAAACCCGGAATTGCAGAATTGCGCTCGGCAACGCACATACCGATTGCAACGGGCGAATGCGAGGCAACGCGTTATGCGTTCCGCGACATTGCGGTGCGCAGAGCGGCGGATATCCTGCAGCCGGACCCGGCCTTTTGCGGTGGCATTTCAGAGGCAATGCGGATAGGTTCGCTGGCGAGCGCCTTCAACCTCAGGCTGGCGCCGCATCTTTGGGCGGGTGCGCCGTGTTTCTTTTCCGGGCTGCACATCTGCGCGGCCTCGCCTGCAAGTTTTACCGTCGAATATTCGCTTGGGGCCAATCCGATGATCCATGACATAGTTCATGAGGACGTGAAGGTCGTGGATGGGAAAATTGCCATTCCGGACGCTCCGGGTCTCGGCCTGACAATGAATGAAGAAATGATCAAGGCTCACGCAATCGCTGAATGACGACCATGCAGAAAGACGCATTTCTTCCGAATCTGACGGCCCATATTTTCGAGGCGGCGAAGAACAATGGCGGCAAGGCGCCTTCAGAGCGCGAACTGGCCGAACACTTTGCCGTCAGCCGCGGGCAGGTGCGTGAGGCGCTGGCCATTCTCGAAGCCATGCAGGTTGTCGAGCGGCGGGCAAAATCGGGCATTTATCTCAATGAGGAGCATGCGGGCATTGAAGCCATGGCCTTTTATGCCCGGGCCGGAATTCCGCTGGAACCGAAGCAGATTTACGAGGCGGTCGAGGTGCGCAAGATCCACGAGATCAAGGCCGCCGAAATGGCAGCGGAGCGTGCGACTGAGGAAAATTACGACCGTCTGAGGGATATACTGGAGGCTTCGGAAGCGCGGCTGGCGGAGGGGCTTGGTCTATGGGAACTGGATCATGATTTCCACCTGGAAATTGTCCGGGCGACCCAAAACACTGTGTTCTACAATATCTGCACAACCTTTTACGCGCTGAGCGAAAAGCGCTTGCCGATCTATTTTCAAAAAGCGGAGCGCAACAAGCGATCGCATTTCGAGCATCAGCAGATCTTCGAGGCGCTGGTCAGCCGTGACGGCGTGCTTGCGCGGGCTTTGATGAACACCCATCTGCGCGGTGCGCAGAGCTACTGGGCCGAGTTGTTCGAATCCCAGGCCGAAGGTACAGAGAGCTGAGCCATGGCTCGTGCGCCCTTGATTTTTTCCACACACACGCTGCATCCGAAAGTGACAGCCGACCTGCAGGCAATGGGTGATCTGAGGATTGCCAGCGCGCCCACGCCTCAGGCCATCATGGCGGAGAGCGGAGGCGCGGAAATCATTGTCGTGCGGGCGCCGATCGATGTAAAAATTGTCGAACGCGAAAGGCAGCTCAAGGCGATGATCCGCCATGGTGCCGGCCTCGATATGATCCCCGTGGAGACGGCGACAAAATGCGGGGTTCTCGTCGCCAATGTGCCTGGCGTCAACGCGGTGACGGTGGCCGAGCATGTCATCTGGTCGAGCCTGGCGCTGCTGCGGCAACACCCGCGGGTCAGTGGAGATCTTCGTGCACATGGCTGGGAAGCCGGGCGGCGCCACAGCAATGCCGGACGCGAACTCAGCGGCCGGACGCTGGGGATCGTCGGGATGGGCAATGTCGGCAGGGCGCTGTTCAAGATTGCCCGAAACGGCTTTGGAATGACGGTCGTGACCCATACACGCACGCCGGAAAATGTGCCTGAAGGGGCCGCGCCTGTTGCGTTTTCAAAATTGCTTGAACAGGCGGACATCGTGGCACTGTGCTGTCCGTTGACCCCGCAAACAAAGGGCCTGATCGACTCGGCTGCACTTTTCAGCATGAAAGACGGTGCGGTTCTGATCAACGTGTCGCGCGGGGCGGTGGTCGAAGAAGCACCGCTGATCGATGCGCTTCAATCAAACCGTTTGGCGGGCGCGGCATTGGATGTCTTCGGCGCACAGCCGCTGCCGCCCGGCCATCCGCTTTTTTCCCTCGACAATGTCATCCTGACACCACATATGGCCGGCATTACCGAAGAAAGCATGCTGCGCATGGGCGAAGGGGTCGTCGCCGAAACGCGGCGGATCATCAAGGATGAAATGCCTTATAGTCTGGTCAATCCGGAGGCCGTTGCGCATTACCGGTCGCGGTTTTCCGGTTCCTGAACAGGATCCGCACAGGGTCCGGGGCTCATTGATCAGTGCTGAGACAGTTGTGGCGATGAAGGACTGGAATGCGGGACTTACAGACCAAGTTCATCCACGACGGCTGTCTATTTTGCGACGCGTGGAGTGCGGACACTTTGTGCTAAAACCGGCCGGTTTGGCTTGTTGCTGAAAACGGCAGCTTTACCTCCGATAACGGACCCTGCCGACTGCGGGGCGGAGAGTCCGAGATGTGCCAAAACGCGACCTCCATGGTCGGCGCAAATATCCAACTTTGACCCCCATCAATGACATGCGGTGGGTGGTCGGCCAAGATGGATGTTATATGAGGTGGTGAGAGGTGGGTGATGGCAGATTAAACGAAGAAGCTCATGCAATTTGCAAGATTACGCAACGAAAGGACATAGTAGCTATGGACAACAGACGAGCAATACTGATTGGATCCTGCATTGAGGCGGCGGCCACACTTGTTGCTGCCGGGAAATTTGGCGACGAAGAAACTTCGGATTATCCGGCTGACGCCGTTGCCGCGATGACGCGAATACTAACCGACGAACTGTTACACGACGCCGTGGTCGCTTCAGCCGAGTTCCTGCCAAAGGAGGGCATAACCAGCTAAGCAATGGCTGTTGTCAGAATCCGGCACTGTTTGGTGCAATGGCGTTCAGCGTTGCGCAGCTCTTCGATATTACGACTGATGCCATTGCTGGAGTCATAGTTTGTAGCAGCGTCTTCAGTCTGACAGCACTTGTAGTGTTGGCATAAGGCCCAAGCGGCATGCCCGCTCTGACGCTGTTGGAGCATATCGTGTGCCGAGCCAGGAGTCTGCTCAGGTCATCTCCGGTCCTCGAGGGGCATCGGAACGAATTACTTGGCCGGTCAAAAGGAAGTTGCATTGCAATAGACTTGGCTCCAACCGGCGCATATGATTCGCTTGGTAATGCATTTCGGGAGACCACGGCGTCTCAGTGATGGGTTACTTGCCGGAGGCTTGCCCGAGGGCTAAGCTTTCATGCATAGATGTAAAGGCGAAACCCTTTCTCGCCGTCGTTGAGTTGAACGGAGATCCGGTTTCCGGCCTTGCGGACGCTGCCTTCCAGCACATACCGCACCCCAAGTTCATGGGCGACGGCTTGAACATCGACGGCCTGGCCCTTGTAGGTGAAGGTGGTATTGCGGGCAACCCGGCGGGTGGTAAGCCAGCCGGTGATCAAAACCAAATGGTCTGCAGTGGGTCATGAACTGACTTCGCGTCTCGGCGACATGACGACCGCTTCTGGAGGTACTCCGGACATTCCTGGATCCACTTGAGGCGGCAATCCTTGTGTAAGGCTTCAAAAAAGAGCCGTCATCATACGAGGCTTTTGCACCGGAAAACCTGCTGGATCGACTGGGAAAAGCCCAAAATTGCGAGACAAAAACGAGACTAAACGGAGACTAGCGAGAGGTTTGTAGTCTTTGGTTTTCGCTTAACTATTTGATTTTATTGGCGCACCCGACAGGATTCGAACCTGTGACCTCTGCCTTCGGAGGCGACTTTATACATAAGAAATTCAATCGTTTAGAAAGACCCTTGCCCAAAAAGGGCAACGCTCAAACTTTTAAGTTGTTGAAATAGCGAAATTAATTTGTGCGATTCAAGAGCTGCACTTTCCTGAGACAAAATCGAGACAACGTCCATACTTGGCTTCCGCCGCGCTCCGAAAGTTCCACATAGAGTAATCCCATACGTTTCAGGCCAATCGACGAAGATTGAAGCAAGTAAAATTCGGGCAACCTAGCAAGCATAGACGGACTTGATGCGGCAGCAGATGCACGGGGAAATTGCGCTATAAATCGCCGTACTGCGACAGCCTAGAACATGTCTCAAGCTGAAGGAACAGCGGACGCTCAGCCGCGGACTGGCACGGGGATTATGTGGGGCTGAGCAGACATGTCCCAGAGGCGGTCGCTCGTCAGCTACCGGACCTATCGACAACTATCCGTGTGGAACCCTCCTCCACTGGTGATCCGCGCCTTCGGGGCGCACTGCCAATAGACGACTTCGCCAGTGGCTCATGGGCAGATAACGACAAACGAAACTTCATATGTTCTGCGGGACTACCTCCGCCGGGGGTTCCTCGGAGTTTCAAAAACGAATATTGCTCAGTCGAGGGTCCAGGAGGTGCAATTGATCAATGTCAATGAAATTCTGCAGAGCGGGCTCATTCTAAAAAGGGTCAAATAGCTTCGCCTGCAGATTCTCGGTCCTATTCCCACCGTAGACACTTGGATCGAACCACTATGCGTTTGGAGCGAAATCAAGACTTGCTCTGGAAGAAGTCAATCTTGGAGAGCCTAGCGCATGAAAGCATCTAACCATAATCTCCAAAAACTCTACAATCGCGGAAGCCTCAGACATGAAGGTTACGGAGTAAGTTTTTCCCTACGGAATCGCTTCACGCCAATGTCTCTCAAGGCTGTCAACACCATTGCCATCGACGGAAATGAGATTGACCTCGAGAACGTTGAGTTGGCGCTAGAAAATGAAGTGCCGGCACCTGTGGAGCGGGTGATGGCAGATGGACCTTTAACGGTTCCACTGGGCGCTTTGCTTCGTTTTGCGGTTAGAATTTCGGTGGTAGAAAAGGCCGAGCACGACTTGCTTATAAATTTGGCCCTCGAACCAGGTGGGTCCACTTGTATCTCAGCAAGGGACGAAATCAAATCATACGACTTTGATGCTGATGCGATACCGCGAAGCAGAGAGGATGATTACAGTGCTGATATAATCTCGCGGCGTCACGACTTCCTTCTAAAGAAAACCGGCATATCGCTCGAGCATGTAGCCAAGTTTTCTTTCGACCCGCACTTAGCGAAGGGCAACATCGAGAACTTCACTGGTGTTGCCCAGGTGCCGATAGGCTTCGCTGGACCGCTTGACGTGGACGGAGAGTATGCAAAAGGTGAATTTTACGTTCCCTTAGCTGCGACTGAAGGTACACTGGTAGCCTCCTATAACCGGGGTATGAAGCTTCTACGCATGAGTGGGGGCGCGAAGTGCACGGTGATCGAAGATCATATGCAGCGTGCTCCAGTTTTCGCATTCTGCGACGCTAGGGCCGCGCGCCGTTTCAGAGATTGGCTGGCGGAAGTGACTACGCCCCTTCGTGAAACCGCCAATGCGACGGACCGGTTCGTAAATCTTCAAAAAATCGAATGTCACCTCGCCAATAGATTTGTCTTTGTACGCTTCAATTTCACTACTGGCGACGCTGCGGGCCAAAACATGGTCGGAAAAGCGACGTTTGCGGCCTGCAACTGGATCTTACAGCACTGTCGTGTGTCGGATATCTTGCACTTCTACCTAGAAGGAAATACCGCAACCGACAAAAAACCATCCTTAATGAACACCTTGCAAACTCGGGGAAAACGGGTGACCGCCGAGGCTACCATTCCAAATTCGCTCATAATGGATATCCTGAATACGGATGCACAAACACTTCATCAGTTCTCGAATGTCGCAAACATCGGCAGCATGCTTTCCGGTTCGAATAATAACGGATGTCATTCAATCAATGCCGTTACAGCCATTTTTCTGGCGACCGGGCAGGATGTAGCAAATGTCTCAGAATCAAGCGCAGCGTTGATCTACACGGAAATAACTGAGTCCGGCGATCTCTACCTCTCGGTGACTTTGCCTTCCCTGATTGTTGCTACATGCGGCGGCGGCACGGGTCTTCCAACTCAGCAAGAATGCCTGCGGGTCCTTGGCTGCACGGGCGCCGACATGGTTCATAAACTGGCAGAGATCGTCGCTGCGACCGTACTTGCAGGAGAACTATCACTTGCCGGTGCCATCACGGCATTCGATTGGGTCGCAAGCCATGAAGCGATGGGTCGAAACGCACCAATTGAAAAAGCGCCTCAATAGGGAGCCAAGGCGTGGCGCTAGAAAGAACCGAATATGGATTTGCAGACGTTGATTATCAAAGTAACAGCGGAAGCTCCGTGTATTGATGACTGATATCGGAGCCTAAGCGGACACCGCCTGCAATGTTGGTCAGCGTTCTTACTGCTCTCCCTTACTATGCGCTACGATTACACACATGAGTGCCCATTCATTCGGTGAGGTCTGTCCGATAATGGCAAAAACAAATCCCCACTGGCATACCAATGCCGAAGCGTGCGTGGATGCTATTCTATCCCGGGTTGGTAAGGACATCGTTCTCGGTCTTCCATTGGGACTTGGCAAAGCGAATTCAATTGCAAATGCGCTTTACGACTGCGCGGCGCGTGATCCGTCTATCGAACTCAAGATATTCACCGCGTTGACCCTCGGTCGTCCGGGCGGAGAAACGGACCTTGAGCGAAGGTTTCTTGAGCCGCTCTTTGGCCGGCTCGCTGGCAACTATCCTGAGCTTGCCTACAATAGGGCCCTGGCAGAGGGCATTCTGCCGCCCAACATTGCTGTGCATGAGTTCTACTTTCCGGCTGGGCGCCGGCTCAACATTCCGCTCGCGCAGCAAAGCTATATGAGCACAAATTACACCCATGCCGCCCGCGATCTGCTCGATCAGGGCGTTAACGTGATCGCCCAGCTGGTTGCTCTGGGCGGCGAAGGTCACGAAGGGCAATTGAGCCTGAGCTGCAATCCCGATATCACAGTGGATCTCCTGCCGGAATTGGAACGAAGGCAGCGTGCGGGTCAAGCAATCGCCATCGCCGGCCAAGTCAATGAGCAGCTTCCCTTCATGCTGGGTCCGGCGGTTTTGGACTGCGATGCCTTCGATTTTCTTCTCCATGGTCCCGATTGCCAGTTTGACCTGTTCGCGATCCCCAAACAGCCGGTATCACTCCGTGACTATGCAGCAGCGCTGCACGTTTCCACACTAATCGAGGATGGCGGCACATTGCAGATCGGCATCGGAGGCTTCGCCGATGCTGTCACTCATGCACTAAAACTCCGGCAGTTGCACAACGGCAAATTTCAAAGCTTCGTTACTGGCCTTAGCCCACAGGGGATCTCAGAGGCGCCCTGCTGGGTGGGGACTTTTGAGAAGGGGCTCTATGCCAATTCGGAGATGTTGGTTGAAGGGCTCCTCGAGTTGAAGCGGATTGGTATCTTGAAACGGTCCGTGCCGAACGGCAGTAACCGAGCCGGCGAAGAGAGAAACATCATGATCCATGGTGCATTCTTCCTTGGATCGAAGGCATTGTATCGAGAGCTTCGGGATTTGTCCGAGGACGAGTTAGCGGACATAGCGATGACATCCGTTTCATTCGTCAATCAGCTGTACGGAAGCGAAGAATTGAAGCGCGCGCAGCGGCAAAAGGCGCGGTTCATCAACAACGCTCTCATGGCCACCGCATTGGGCGCAGTCGTATCCGACGGGCTTGAAGACGGACGCGTAGTTAGCGGAGTGGGAGGTCAGTATAATTTCGTCGCCCAGGCCCACGAGTTGGCGGATGCACGATCGATCATAGCCGTGGACGCTACGCGCACAGCCAAGGGACGTACCACCTCAAACGTCGTTTGGGCCTATGGACACACGACAATCCCTCGACACCTTAGGGACATTATCGTGACTGAGTACGGAATTGCCGATCTTCGCGGAAAATCGGATCATGATGTCGTTGCCGCTATGCTCAACATCACTGATTCGCGGTTCCAGCAAGAACTGCTCACCACGGCGAAGCGTGTCGGGAAGATTGAGCACGGATATGAGATCCCACCCGCCTTCCGCAACAATGTGCCGGAGAAAATTTCAGCTGTTCTGGGGCCTGGGCGTGGGGAAGGGTTGCTACCGCAGTTTCCGCTAGGAACAGAAATGACCTCAGCCGAGATGCACTTGGTTCCCGCGCTTCAAGCACTGAAGGCAATCGCCCACAGCAAGCCCCGTCTTCTTGCCACCGCCGCGAGCGCCGCAATAGGGCCCGCCCCTTCACAACGGGAACGCGAGTGCCTGGAACGCCTCGACCTCGGCCAAGCCGGCTCCATCGTCGAGAGGCTAATGCGCTGGTCGGTGCTTTGGGCAATGCGGCAGAATGCATAGCCTGAGGTGGTATGCTAATCAGTTCCGTTAGACACAGATGCGCGGCGGGCTGACGGTGGCTGGGGGGTGAAACAGACACCGAGTTAGAGTGGCCCAAGAGTCTGCAATGGGTCAAACTTGCGCATTCAGCTCCGTCCCGATCATCGCGTCTGCGACACCGCTTCAAGGTCTCAAACGGGCTCAATGTTGCCGTTCGCGGCATCGCACAACTGGCCAGAGGCAATATTCTTGGAACTAATAACGGCATTGCGGACAAACCTGCAACGGGCTGGCACTTCTGCACTTCCTCAAGCCTATCGCTTGTGCGATCCTAAATGATCATGCGTGTCGCGACGTTTAATGTTCAAAACCTTAGGCTTCGAAGACTTGATGGCCAAGATCAGCTCCATGGCGCTTGGGATTCCGATGCTCCCGAAGACAAAAAAATGGACCCGTCCGATCGCCGATTGACTGCTGAACTCCTTACCGAGCTGAAGGCCGATGTTGTCGCATTGCAAGAGGTCTTTGATCTCGAGACTCTCGATTACTTTCACGAAAACTTCTTGCTTCCAGCAGGAGCTCAGCCCTACCCGCACCGCATTTGTGTGCCCGGAAACGACGGTCGCGGCTTAGACGTAGCATTGATTTCTCGTCCCCCGATTTCAGCGATGCAAAGTCATGCTTCGCTTACATTGACAGAATTGGACATCGACCCACCCAAGGGTGCCGATCCGGACCTGCCGCTTTTCCGGCGCGATTGCCTAATGGTTTCGATCGGACCGCTGACGCTTTTCGTGTGTCACTTCAAATCCCCGTATCCAGATGTGTCTACGGCATGGACGACCCGCAGACTGGAGGCATTGGCAACTCGCCGCCTTATTGAGCGCAACTTCAAGAATCCTACAGAAGGCCTTTGGCTCATTCTCGGCGACCTGAACGAACCAAGCGTCTGCGGTGTAGGGCGACAACGGGCGATCGAGCCTCTTGAGTCAGGATTTGCCATAGATTTGATGCTGCGCTTGCCCAAAAAGGAGCGCTGGACATATTACGATCCGCATTCCGGTCTGTACCATTGCCCGGACGCAATTCTAGCATCGCCTGCGCTTGCCAAACTGTGCTCCAAGGCCGAACCAGTCGTGGTTCGCAAAGGCCTCGGAGCCGAAGTGTCACGCTTTCGTGGTTCCCGACTCGCCGGCATTGGAAGGCATCGGCCCCACGCCAGCGATCATGCTGCAGTGGTTGTTGATTTTCCTGAGCTGTGAACGTCCGCTTCGGGCGGTGGATTCAATGGATCATCGCAACACTCTAATCTTTGAAGAAAGAGGGAGTGTTGATAATGGGGTATCGGCAGCGGATCTATTTTACCTCCAAGCAGAAGGCTGAGATTTGGGATCGATGGCAGCGCGGCGAGTCGATG
>JAAEOH010000015.1 GCA_024244645.1 Hyphomicrobiales bacterium | reverse complement strand
GCCGACGCCCCGGCTGAAAGGCCGATGGTGCGTGTCATGTCGGGGTCGATCTCCTCCCACGGCAATTCCGTAGCCCTTTGCACCAGAAGCGAACCGCGCGCGCCTGCCCGCGATGCGACCTCCACAAGGCGGCGCGAATTGGAAGAGTTCGGTGCTCCGACAATCAGGAAAAAATCGCAGCCGGGCGCCGCCGCCTTCACAGCATCCTGGCGGTTGGTGGTGGCATAACAGATGGATTCTGCGGCTGGCGCCATCATATTGGGGAACTGTGACTGGAGGACCTCCACAATTCCCGCCGTGTCTTCCACCGAGAGTGTTGTCTGGGTGACAAAACCGAGACTGTCGGGATTGGCAGGTTCATAATTGCGGGCGTCTTCTACCGTTTCGACCAGGCTCACCGCGCCGTCCGGCAACTGCCCGATCGTGCCGATGACTTCCGGATGACCGGCGTGACCGATCAATATGACATGGCGGCCAAGGCGCAGATGACGCATGGCCTGTTTGTGGACTTTTGATACCAAAGGACACGTCGCATCCAGATAAAAAAGATTGCGCGCGATCGCATCGGCCGGGACCGATTTCGGCACGCCATGAGCCGAAAAAATGACAGGCTGTTTTTGATGCTCGTCCGGTATCTCATCGAGTTCCTCGACAAAAACCGCACCGCGCGACTGCAGACCTTCCACCACATAGCGATTGTGCACGATCTCGTGGCGGACATAGACGGGCGCACCGAATTTCTTCAGCGCCAGCACCACGATCTGAATGGCACGGTCGACGCCGGCGCAAAAACCCCGTGGGCCGCACAGCCTGACGGTCAAAGGTGGCTTTGTTTCAGTTGTCATCACTCTTTCCGAAATAGCTCGCCGATTTTGTAGTGCAAGTTCTGCCGTTAAGAAACCATCAGATCAGCGGCGTCTGATCGCACGCCACATATAAAAACCTGCAACAATGATCAACGCCGCCGCCAGGCCAAACCACGTAAAGGCATATTGCAGGTGGTTGTTGGGCAATGATACGCGTGTGACGCTGCCGACCGGACCCGCCGAAACCTCTCCGTTCGTGGTTGATACGTCGACAAAAAATGGAACCAGGTCCGTTTCCTGCAGGCCCATGGCCTGCGCCATTGCGGCGAAATCCTTCCAATACCAGGTTCGGTCGCCGGGCGTATTGTCAGGCACCAGGTCGCCTGGCTTTTCAGCAAGCGGGTTGCGGGCAAGACCGACAATTGCCACAGCCCCCGCGATTGGCGTCCAACTGCGGTTGGCAGCATCTTTCATGTCATAGGGAACAAATCCGCGATTGATGATAATCACGCGGCCGTCCGGCAGTAAAAGCGGTGTATAGACATACCAGCCCGACTGCCCGTCATGCGTTGCCAGAAAATGCTGCTCGTTGTCGTGCAGGAACGTGCCTTCAATACTGACGGGCAGATAATCGACATCGCCCGTCTGCTCCCATATTGCCACAATCTCTTCAAGCGCGACCGGTTTTTGCTTCATGCGGGTTTCAATGGTCGCTATCAATCCCTCTTTCCACTGAAGGCGTTGAAGTTGCCAGTTTCCCAACAGCAACAGCATGGCGAGTGCCGGGAGGACAAGGGCGAGCAGCACGAGCACGGAGCTGCGGCCTTTGGAAGATTTCACCTCCTGCCCGGCTCTGTCTTTGCCACCGTCCTTTGCCGTGTCAGTCATTGTCCAGTTGGCCTTCATGGGCGTTGTTTTTGAACTGCAGGTTGATGAGCACTCCTTTGAGAGCACGCAGCAACCACATGCAGATGCCGACGCTCAAGGGTATCCACAAAAGCAGATGCAGCCAGAGCGGCGGTCCGTAATTGACCTCAAGCCAAAGCGCAAACCCAACGACAAGAAACCCGACCAGCAGGATCACAAAAACGGCCGGGCCATCCCCGGCATCGGCAAATCCGTAGTCAAGGCCGCAATGCGTGCAGGATTTTTCTGGCGCCAGATAGCCTTCAAAAAGCTTGCCCTCACCGCAACGCGGGCAACGCCCGGCGAGACCCGATCTGATGGGATCGACCGGTGGATAAAGCGCATTGTCGTCCTCACTCATCGATGCGGCTCCAATGAATGGGGGCGCCTGCCAGCTGACAGCGCGCCCCTCAAATTACTGCGACCTGTGTGCGGTCCGATTAGTGGGCGATTGTTGCACCCCAGGATGCCCAGACGTAGATACTGAAAAACAGGAACAACCAAACGACGTCGACAAAATGCCAGTACCATGCAGCGGCTTCGAAACCGAAGTGCTTTTCCGGGGTGAAATCGCCGGTCGCCGCGCGGATCAGGCAGACAATCAGGAAGATCGTACCGACAAGCACGTGGAAACCGTGGAAACCGGTGGCCATGAAGAATGTGGCGCCGTAGATCGATTCCTTGAAGGCGAAGGGCGCGTGAATGTACTCATAGGCCTGCACGAAACTGAATAAAGCACCGAGCAAAACTGTCAGGATAAGACCACTCACGAGGGCCTTGCGGTTGCCATGCAGCAACGCATGGTGCGCCCAGGTCACCGTGGTGCCCGACAATAGCAGGATGATGGTGTTGTAGAGCGGCAGGTGCATCGGATCGAGCACTTCGATCCCGACAGGGGGCCAGATGCCGCCTGTATGCTCGACGCGGGCGACCTGTGCTGCTTCGCCCGCAAAAAGCGCTGCGTTGAAGAATGCCCAGAACCAAGCGACGAAGAACATGACTTCGGAAGCGATGAACATCATCATGCCATAGCGCAGATGCAGCGACACGACGCGCGTGTGGTGCCCCTCATGGCTTTCCTTGATGCAGTCGGACCACCAGCAGAACATGGTATAAAGGACGATGGCGAGGCCAATAAAGAACAACCAGGGATTGGCAATATTGACGCCGAACATTTCCAGTGAGCCACCGGTCAGATAGCGCATATAGGCAATGCCGCCGATCGCCATGACCAGGGCACCGGCAGCGCCCCAGGCAGGCCACGGGCTCGGATCAATTATGTGATAATCATGGTTCTTCTGATGGGCATCAGCCATTTCTTACTTCCCCGAATTCCCTAATCCGTACCGCCCTGGTTTCCCACGGCATCATTGCTAAAGCCTGTCCTTCGTGTTTTCGCCGGACGGGGCGGCCTTAGCCACCGCGTTCTCTTTTTCCAGTGGAAAAAACGTGTAGGACAGCGTTATTGTATTGATGTTCTTTGTTTCCTCAGCGTCGACGATTGCAGGGTCGACAAAAAAAACCACCGGCATATCAAGGCTCTCACCGGGCTGCAGTTCCGTCTCGGTGAAACAGAAACACTCAACCTTGTTGAAATAGGCGCCAGCCGATTGCGGCGTGACGTTGAACGTTGCCTGCCCGCCGCTGACGGTCGCGCCGGTGTTGACGGCCAGATAGGCGATCTGGGTGGTCTCGCCGATGCGCAGCTCCACCTCGCGCTGAACCGGCTTGAAATCCCAGTTCATACCGCCAGAAACATTGGCGTCGAAACGCACCTTGATCGTGCGGTCGAGTATTTCGTCCGAATATTGTTCGGCGCGCTGAGTTGTTCCGCCATAGCCGGTCACCTGGCAAAACAGTTGATAGAGCGGCACGGCGGCATAGGACACGCCGACCATTGCGACGACGGCGCACACACAGACAGCCAGCACCCGCCAGTTGCCGGCAGATTTGCGTTCGCTCACATGTGTCCGCGGTTCGCTCATCAATTTTCCTGCTATAGCGGCCGGTCAAGAATGGCAGGGCCAAACTTGACGACGGTTGCGGCATAAAAAAGAAGCACCAGGGCCGCCAAAACCACTGCAATGGCGATAGACCTGCGGCGGCGCGCCTTTTTCTGCTTGTCGGTTAGGGTTACGCGCTCTTCGATCATGGTCATGCTCCAAGGCTCGTCATCAGGCCGTCAACGAGCAGGGTCGCAAACAGAGCGAACAGATAGACCAGCGAGAAGCCGAACATAGACTTTGCGGGTTTCATCTTTTCATCGGATGGACTCATGCGCAGAACCCGGAATGCATACCAGATAAAACCGAGGCCTAGAGCCGCAGCAAGCAGCCCGTAAATCGGACCGGCAAATCCCATGAAGAACGGCAACACACCGACCAGTGCCGTGGCTATGGCATAGACGAACATCTGTTTTTTGGTGGACTCGACGCCGGCGACGTTCGGCATCATCGGCACGCCGGCCTTGCCGTAATCGCCCTGTTTGAAAAGCGCCAGCGCCCAAAAATGCGGCGGCGTCCAGAGGAAGATCATCAAAAACAGCACAAAGCTGTCCCAGGAAACAGATCCTGTAACACAAGCCCAGCCGATCATCGGCGGCAATGCACCCGCCGCTCCGCCGATGACGATGTTCTGAGGCGTCGAGCGTTTCAGCCACATCGTATAGATAACGGCGTAGAAGAAGATCGTGAAAGCAAGCAGTCCGGCGGAAAGCCAGTTAACGAGGAGGCCGAGTGTGACAACCGAAAATCCGGACAGCACCATGCCGAAGGTCAGGGCCTCGCTGCGGGTTACGCGGCCGGCCGGGATGGGGCGTGAAGCCGTGCGTGACATGACCGCGTCGATATCGGCGTCGTACCACATGTTCAGCGCACCCGAGGCACCGGCCCCGACAGCAATGCACAGCACCGCCACCGCGCCGAGAAACGGATGAATGTTTCCCGGCGCAATGATCAGACCGACAAAGGCTGTAAACACCACCAGCGACATCACACGCAGTTTCAAAAGCGCAAAATAGTCGAGGGGATCGGCTTCGGAAAATCCGAGTTCCGCTCCTTCTAACGCTCCATGTTCGCCGGATATTGCCATCTGGTTCGGTTGCCTGTTTTCGATACGGGCAGACGCCGCTGTCGCGGCTCCCGCAAAGTGTCTGCTTTATTTTATGCGCGGCAGCTGTTCCCACTGGTGGTACGGCGGCGGTGAACTCAATTGCCATTCGAGCGTTGTGGCGCCCTCGCCCCACGGATTGTCTTCCGCTTTGCGCTTTTTGGCAAATGCCTCCCAAATCCCTATGAGGAAGATGATAGTGCTGACGGTGGCAATGTACGAACCGTAGGACGATACGGCGTTCCAGCCGGCATAGGCATCGGGGTAGTCGATATAGCGACGCGGCATACCGGCAAGGCCCAGGAAGTGTTGAGGGAAAAACACCATATTCACGCCAATAAACATGGTCCAAAAATGCGTTTTTGCGATCAGTGAATTGTACATGTAGCCGGTAATTTTCGGAAACCAGTAATACCAGGCGGCAAAAATGCCGAACGTGGCGCCGAGTGACATCGTGTAGTGGAAATGCGCGACCACATAGTAGGTATCATGCAAGGCGCGGTCGAGACCGGCATTGGCTACCTGCACACCCGTCACACCGCCCATGGTGAAGAGGAAGATGAAGCCCAGCGCCCACAGCATCGGCGTCCTGATTGTCATCGATCCGCCCCACATGGTGGCGATCCATGAAAATATCTTGATACCCGTCGGCACCGCTATGACCATGGTCGCAAACACAAAGTAGCGCTGCGCATCAAGTGACAGGCCGACCGTGTACATATGGTGGGCCCAGACGATGAACCCGACAGCTCCGATGGCGACCATGGCATAGGCCATGCCGAGGTATCCGAAGATCGGTTTGCGCGAGAAGGTCGAGACGATGTGGCTAATAGCGCCGAAGGCCGGCAGGATCAGGATATAGACTTCCGGGTGACCGAAGAACCAGAACAGGTGCTGGAACAGGATCGGATCCCCGCCGCCTTCAGGCGAGAAGAAAGACGTTCCAAAATTGCGGTCCGTCAGCAGCATCGTGATGCCGCCGGCCAGCACGGGCAGCGACAAAAGCAGCAGAAATGCTGTGATCAGAACGGACCAGGCGAAAAGCGGCATTTTGTGCAGCGTCATGCCCGGCGCACGCATGTTGAAGATCGTCGTGATAAAGTTGATCGCGCCAAGGATCGAAGACGCACCGGCAATATGAAGCGCTAGAATGGCAAAATCCATCGCCGGTCCAGGCTGCCCGGTCGTCGATAACGGCGGATACACGGTCCATCCACCACCGACCCCGTAGGCACCGGCAGGTCCCTCCGCGAACAAGGAAAGCAGCAGCATGATGAAAGCCGGGGGCAGCAACCAGAACGAGATGTTGTTCATACGCGGAAACGCCATGTCGGGCGCACCTATCATGATCGGCACCATCCAGTTGGCAAATCCGCCGATCAGCGCCGGCATGACCATGAAAAAGACCATGATCAGGCCGTGTGCAGTCAAAAACACGTTGAACATCTGCTTGCCACCGTCAATGGCGGCATCGCCATCGAAACCGTAAACGATGGAAGCCAGCCCGTGGAATATCTGGATGCCCGGTTCCTGAAGCTCCATGCGCATGATGATGGAAAGTGCGCCGCCGACGATACCGCCGATGATCGCGAAGATCAGATAGAGGGTGCCGATGTCCTTGTGGTTGGTGGACATCACCCAGCGTGTCCAGCCGGTTGGCTTGTGGTCGTGAGCGTCGTGTGCTGCTGATGCGCCGGCCATGGTTTACTCCTTGATCTTCTGTGCTTCGTTGGCAGCAAGCTCAACGGATTTCTCGCCTTCCTGGACCGCCGCCATCAGCTCGGCATTGGCGGCCTCGACATCATCAGCGGCGGCTGCCAGCCATGCACCATACTGCTCTATGGAAACAACCCGCACGGCGATCGGCATATAGGCGTGATCCTTGCCACACAGCTCCGAGCACTGGCCGTAGTAGAGGCCCTCTTTATCAGCCTTGAACCAGGTTTCATTCAGACGTCCTGGTACAGCATCCATTTTCACACCGAAGGACGGCATGGCATAGGAGTGTATGACGTCGGCAGCCGTTACCAGCAACCGAACGGTGGTTCCAACAGGAACAACCATCTCGTTGTCGACGGCCAGAAGGCGCGGAAATTCACCGCGATCTTCCTTGCCGTATTCAGCGCGATCATCGTCGGAAAGCAGGATCGAATCAAAAACAACTTCTTTCTCGACCTGGTATTCATAGCCCCAGTACCACTGGTAGCCGGTCGTCTTGATGGTGAGCTGTGGTTCTTCCGGCGAATTGTATTGTGCATTGACAAGCTGGAATGAAGGTATCGCAAGACACAGAAGAATAATAACCGGGCCGAGGGTCCAGATCAGTTCGATCGCGGTGTTGTGGCTTGTTTTCGAGGGATTGGGATTGGTCCGGGCGTGGAACCGTGTCATCACGATTAGTAAAAGGACCAGAACAAAAAGCGTAATCGGCCCGATGAACCACAGCGTGTAGTTATTGAACCAGGTGATTTCGCGCATGATGTCAGTGACAGCGGGTTGAAAGCCTATCTGCCAATCGACCGGCTGCGCCGCCTGTGCCCGGGTTGCCAACAGCAATGAGGCAACCAGCATCCAGGCCGCGTTGAACGGATTTCTCACAACAATTTCCCCCTCGAGCATACGCCTAGACCGTCGCCTGGGCACACTATCTTTTTAAATTACTGCGCTAAAAATCATAGATTAGAGGCAATCGCAACTGGCAGAAACGTCTTTGAGTACGACATTTTAAGCACTTGAACACGGCTAACCGCCCATGCCGCCTTGATAAATGCAAAACAGCAGTGCAAAAAACTTCCGCTGGATTGTTTTGGCCATCACGGCAAACATATGTAAAAGGGCGGTTTGTGGTGCGATTGTCGCCGCATTTGTCCACTAGGGACGCCGTCCAAGACCGCATCGTCAAATGCGGGCTTTTCAATTGTTGGTCTGTACATACAAGATAGCAGGACTGATTCGGGTAGCGCTGGAGCTGATATGCTGCGAATAATAATGAAGAAATTGCCGGTTTTGGCGCTGATGGCGCTTGCCTGCGGATACACAATGGCGGCCTCTGCACAGCAACCGGGCACCGTGCGCGCCAATCATGGCGCCTGGTCGATCGTCTGCGATCAGCCTGCAGGCTCTTCCGGCGAACAATGCGCGCTTATGCAAAACGTGATTGCCGAAGATCGTCCGGAAATCGGATTGTCGGTGGTTGTGTTGAAGACGGCCGACAAGAAGTCGCGCGTCCTGCGCGTGCTTGCGCCGCTTGGCGTGCTGCTGCCAAACGGGCTGGGGCTCAATGTCGATGGCAAGGATATCGGCAGGGCCTATTTCGTGCGCTGCTTTACCGATGGCTGCTATGCGGAAGTGATCCTGGAAGAAACGCTGCTCAACACACTCAAAACGGGCGGCACCGCGACCTTCATCGTCTTCCAGACGCCGGAAGAAGGGATCGGCATACCGGTTGACCTGCAAGGATTTACCGATGGATTTGCAGCCCTGCCCTGATCGAATTCGGGCAGTCAGACCGGATATTTGACTTTCATGAATTTGTAAGCGGCGTCGACAAGCTGCTCCAGCACGTCGAGATCGACGTCCGACAATCGCTTGACGTAGAGGCAGGATTTTCCGGTCTTGTAACGCCCCAGCCGCGACATCAGCGCATCATAGTTTGAAAACCCCGGCATGATGTACAGCGTCAGAGCGGTCTTGCGCGGTGAAAAGCCGGTTGCGCACCATTCGGCGGACCGGCCGCTGGCATAGGTGTAACGATATGTGCCGAAGCCGATTATCGACGTTCCCCACATCACCGGTTCGCTGCCAGTCACCTGCTTCATCATATCCAGCAATACCAGACTGTCGTTGCGTTTTTGCTCATCGTCGACAGCGGCAATGAAAGCGCCGACATCGGCGACGTTGGGCCGGGTTTTCAATTCCGCGCTCTTCGGTTTTTTAGCTGCAGATTGTTGTACAGCTATCTGTCTAGCTATCGCTGAAGCACTCCCACGATCTTGTGACGCAATACATTGGATAAAGCCCTGGCAATATCTTATATGGAGGGGAATATGTTTCAAATCAGGGCGCATCGCCAAGCCAGGCAGCGCACAATCCGGATGACGCCATGAATACCGACCTCCTCAACAGTTTCGATTGCTCCGAAGACCGTGTAACCGACATCGTCACAGCGGCGCTCAACAGTTCCGACGATGGTGAACTGTTCGTCGAATATGCCCAGGTCGAATCCCTGACCTTTGATGATGGCCGGCTGAAAGCGGGCAATTTTTCCTGCGACCAGGGTTTTGGCCTGCGTACGGTTGCCGATGAAGCGGTGGGATATGCGCATTCGGGGGATCTTTCGGAAGGCGCCCTGCTGCGTGCCAGCGATGCGGTCGGTGCTGTGACGCGCGGCTACTCCGGCACCTATGCGGACGCACCTGCGCGCACGAACACAAAACTCTATGGCGACGAAAACCCGATCGGCTCCCCGGCCTTTGCCGAAAAGGTCGAGCTATTGCAGCGCATCGACGGTTATCTTCGGGAAAAGGATCCGAAGGTCAGGCAGGTCACGGCTTCGCTCGCCGCCGTGTGGCAGGTGGTCAATATCCTGCGCGCCGACGGCCAGATACTGCGCGACATCAGGCCGATGACCCGGCTCAATGTCAGCGTCGTGGTCGGCGAAGGCGATCGGCAGGAGAGCGGCTCCTACGGCGCCGGCGGGCGTCGCGGTTTCGGAGAATTCCTGGCGGAGGACAGCTGGCAGGCGAGCGCCGACGAGGCGCTGCGTCAGGCGCTGGTCAATCTGCAGGCCGTTCCCGCTCCGGCGGGCACATTCGATGTAGTACTCGGCGCGGGTTGGCCCGGCGTCATGCTGCATGAAGCGGTCGGACACGGGCTTGAAGGCGATTTCAACCGCAAGAAGACCTCGGCCTTTGCCGGCCTTTTAGGCGAACAGGTCGCCGCGAACGGCGTCACAGTGGTTGATGACGGCACCATCGCCGGGCGACGCGGCTCGCTGACGATCGACGATGAAGGCACCCCTTCCGGCTACAATGTCTTGATCGAGGACGGTAAACTGGTGGGATACATGCAGGACCGCCAGAACGCCCGGTTGATGGGTATGAAACCCACCGGAAACGGGCGACGCCAGTCCCATGCCCACCAGCCCATGCCGCGCATGACAAACACCTATATGCTTGGCGGAGACGCAACTCCGGAGGAAATCATCGCATCCGTCGACAAGGGCGTCTACGCGGTGTCGTTCGGCGGCGGTCAGGTGGATATTGTTTCAGGCAAATTCGTTTTCGGCTGCACCGAGGCCTACATGATCGAAAACAGCAAGGTGGGCGCGCCCATCAAGGGCGCAATGCTGATCGGCAACGGCCCCGACGCAATGCGCCGGGTGTCAATGGTCGGCAATGATTCCAAGCTTGATAACGGCGTTGGCATGTGCGGCAAGGCCGGGCAAAGTGTTCCGGTCGGGGTCGGCCAGCCGCACCTGCGCATGGATCAGATGACCGTTGGCGGCACACAGACATAGGGTAAAATTTCAGTAGCGAATTTATCATCGGTTAAGCAGGAACCCCTATAAACGGGACATCCATGCCGTTTGACGGTGTGTAAGTGGCCGGGAACAGACGGACAGCCTGCAAGAAATGCCGACGCGATTGAAACTAGAACACATTCAGTCCATGACACGCAGAACCGCCAAATGGCTGGCAATCAGGGGTGGACTTGAGGCTGTGGCGCTTGCCGCAGGTGTCGGTCTCGTGCGGTGTCCAAAAAGCAAGGGCGTGATTTTTACCCTGCATCAGGTTCGTCCCGCCAGCAATTCACGGTTCGCGCCAAACACCCATCTCGCCGTTACGCCGGAGTTCCTCGACAACACGATCAAGATGCTGCTCAGCCAGGGCTGGACCCCCGCAAGGCTCGACGATATTCCGCGGCTGCTTGAAGAGGCCGGGCCTGACGAGCGTTTCATGGCGTTTACGCTGGACGACGGCTATCGCGACAATCTCGAATATGCCCATCCGGTCTTCAGGAAACACGAAATCCCCTACACGGTTTTCGTTGCATCGGGATTCGCCGACCGTTCCCGAAGCATGTGGTGGATAACGCTGGAAGAGATGCTCGCCAGCAGGGACAAGATCACCGTGAAAATGTGCGAAGAGGAGCGAACGTTCCAGACCCGGACGACATTGGAAAAATATGCGGCCTACGATTATATCAGCGACCGTTTCGATGTGAAGGACGAGGACATGTTCGTGGCCGGCATCGACGATGCCGCAAGACGCGCCGGCATCGAACCGCTGGACATCGTCGACCGTGAAATCCTCGACGAAGGTGGGTTGCGCAATTTCAGTTCGGAACCGCTTGTCATGCTTGGCGCGCATTCCGTCACGCACATCAACCTTGCGCGCGCCAACAACACGCGGATGAAATCCGAAATCAGTATTTCAACGGAACACGTCGAATCGCTGACCGGCGCAAAGCCAAGCAGCTTTGCGTACCCCTATGGAAATCAGGATGCCGCCTGCAAACGGGAATTCGAGGCGGCTGCTGATGTGGGATATGCCGTTGCCGTTACAACGCGGCCGGGCCTGCTGGAGCGGGAAGACGCCGAGAAACCCATGGCGCTGCCGCGGGTGTCCCTTAACGGCTACCACCAGAAAACCCGCTACGTCAAAGCGCTCCTGACCGGCATTCCCTTCAACTGGGCGAGCTACAGAACGGCAGGACAGTAGCCGGTTCAAACTCCTCCGGGCACTATTCCCCTAAGGATAAAGCCGCGTTTTCATCCATTCATCGCATTCAGATTCGCGTGTGAAGACAATTCGGTCATGCAGCCGGAATTTGCGGTCATGCCAGAATTCGATAGAGAGCGGCGCCAGACGAAATCCCGACCAGTATTCTGGCCTCGGGATGTCTCCAATCGGATATTTGGCAATGTATTCGGCAACCGCCTTTTCAAGTGCAAACCGGCTTTCGAGGGGACGGGACTGCTTCGAAGCCCATGCTCCGATGCGGCTGCCGCGGGGACGGGTGGCATAGTAGGCGTCCGCGTCTGCATCACTGACCACGGAAACATGGCCGCGCACGCGAATCTGACGCCGCAGCGATTTCCAGTGGAAACACATCGCCGCTTTTTTGGACGCCAGCAACTCCCTTCCCTTCTGGCTCTCGAAATTCGTGTAAATGGTAAAACCACCATCCTCAAAACCCTTGAGAAGGACCATTCTCACATTCGGCATTCCATCTTCGTCAACCGTCGCGAGCGACAGTGCGGTCGGGTCGTTTGGTTCGCCGCTTTCAGCATCCCTTAACCACGCTGCAAACAACTTGAACGGCTCGTCAGAAACGGTAAAGTCATCATTAATTATTGTGCTATCATTAGCCATGATACTATTCCTGCCTGCACTGATACTTCGCGTGGTTGCATAACGTGAGACATACTAAAACGGATGCCACAAAGAGCAGACTCTCGCAAAAGGGACGATCGGGTTCTTTTAGATTTTCAGTTATGCTTGTTTTGCCTCTGGTTTCAACTGTCGGATGCACAAGCACGGCGTTGGATTTCGGAATGTCAGACAAGCCGGACAGGAGCATTCTTTCAGGCTCCATACCGGTCTCAACGGATGATGCAATTATCAGCAATACGGTCGCCGAGGCGGATATCAAACCCGGCTATTCGCAGGATATCCCCTGGAACAACATCAGCACGGGCAATTTCGGGTCGGTGAGCTTCATTCGAGAAAGCAGCTCGGTGGGCAAGGTCTGCAGGGATTTTATCGTCTCCAAGCACTCCTATGACGGAATATTGCAATATACCGGAGAGATCTGCCGAACCAGGCTGACAAAATCCTGGTCGCTCAAATCACTGAACGAGCAAAGTTGATTGCCGGAGCATCGGGCTTCGGACAGTTCAACTTTTCAAGGCTTTTTTCATAACTTGGCAATAGAATCGCACTGCTTCGTCAATCCCTCTTGTCAGATTGGGTGGTCAAATGCGCAATCCATATGCCGTGCTCGGCGTGTCAAAATCGGCCAGCGCCGGTGAAATCAAGACCGCCTTCCGCAAACATGCAAAAACCCACCATCCCGACCGAAATCCCGGCGATCCTGGCGCGGCCTCGCGTTTCAGTGACCTCAATGTCGCTTACGAAATAGTCGGCGATGAAAGCAGACGTCGTCTGTTCGACACGGGTCGGATCGATTCGAACGGCCGCGAAACATACCGCAAATCCTTCATTTCGACGTTTGCAGCCACGCTATCAAGGCACGTCTTGAATCATAAGCGCCACGGACCGTCGCGGGCATAATCCACCGATCAGAATGCTTCTGCCGAAACGCGACCTCGGCCCCGCATCGCACTCATCACGATACGTTACAACCGGCATAAATATTTGCACGCGGCCTGCGGTTCGATGGGACAGCAGGCTGATGTACAGGACCGGTACGGATACGACCCATCGCTGTTTTCGCTTTCGCCGGATGTATTTGAACAGCCGTCAAACCGCAGAACGATGGTCTGTTCGCTGTTGCTAGAGCGTATCTTGTTTATACGGGAACATTTGACCGGAGCGATTTTGGTCTCTGACAAGGCGGCTTGCGCGCCGTGGTGCCAATCACCACGAGGGCGAGCCAACGCAGTCAGAGGGCAAAATCGTCCGGCCCGTTCGTCTCTGAGTTTCAACAACATCGTCCTTTTCAGGGGTGGCGGACAATCGGCCCATCGGCGTCGTTGCGCCGCTTGCCGATGCACCACATCGCACTGCGCGACGCGCCTAGTCGAGTGGGCCGATTGTCCGCCATCAAATGATCCCGTATAAACAAGACACGCTCTAGCGTCTTGAACGCCGGTGTCGGCTGTGCCATAGCCAAGATAGCAATAAGCAAGGAGTGGGATATGGTTCTGGCTGCAGGTTTGATGAAGGGCAAACGCGGCGTAATTTTGGGGGTCGCCAACAATCGATCGATTGCCTGGGGAATTGCCAAGGCCTGTGCGGATGCAGGTGCCGAACTTGCCCTGACCTACCAGGGCGAGGCACTGAAAAAACGCGTCGAGCCCCTCGCCTCCGAACTTGGAGCCCACGTTGCCGGCCACTGCGACGTTACAGATCCGGACAGTATGGACGCTGTATTTGCCGATCTTGAAGACAGATGGGGAAAAATCGATTTCCTGGTGCACGCCATTGCCTTTTCCGACAAGGACGAACTCACCGGCCGGTTCGTCGACACGACACGGGAAAATTTCAGCCGCACCATGGAAATCTCGGTCTTTTCGCTTGCTTCACTAGCCCGCCGGGCCGAAGCCATCATGAGCGACGGCGGTTCCATTTTGACCCTGACCTACTACGGCGCCGAAAAGGTCATGCCGCACTACAATGTCATGGGTGTCGCCAAGGCGGCGCTTGAGGCCAGCGTTCGTTATCTTGCCGTTGATCTCGGTGGACGCGGCATTCGCGTCAACGCGATCTCGGCCGGCCCCATCAAAACGCTTGCGGCATCGGGCATCGGCGATTTCCGCTATATCCTCAAGTGGAACGAATACAATGCGCCGCTCAAGCGCACCGTGACGACCGATGAAGTGGGTGCATCGTCGCTTTATCTTTTATCTGATCTTTCGGTTGCGGTGACCGGCGAGGTGCATCATGTCGACTCCGGTTATCACACGATCGGCATGAAGGCCGTGGACGCACCGGATATATCGGTCGTCAAAGACTGACAAATCGCCAGGAATTTGGCGGGGATCTTCTCTCATGGACGCATCTGTACCGCTGATCTATGTCCTGCGGCATGGAATAACGGACTGGAACGTCGAGGAACGGCTCCAGGGCGCGAAGGATATTCCGCTCAACGAGAATGGCCGGCGACAGGCTGCCGACAACGGTCGCGCACTAAAATTGCTAATCGGCGACAAGGTCGACACATTCGATTTCGTCTCCAGTCCGCTTTTCAGAACCCGCGAAACGATGGAATTGATGCGAGGGGCCATGGGCCTTGCACCCACCGCATACCGCACCGATGACCGTCTGATCGAATTGTCTTTCGGCGACTGGGAAAGCCATACTCTGGATGAAATTGCCGTTTCGACGCCCGAAAAGGTCGAGGAGCGGACGAGAAACAAATGGGACTTCCAGCCACCGGGAAAAAACGCCGAGAGTTATGAGATTCTGAGTTGGCGCATTGCAGCGTGGCTGAACGAGGTCAACCGTCCGACCGTTTGCGTGTGCCACGGCGGCGTGATGCGGGTGATGTTTTACCTGATAGCCGGAATTCCGCCGCACAAGGCCGCGGAACTGCCGATGCCGCAGGACAAAATACTGAAAATCCAGGGCACAGATATGGAATGGTTGCCCGCAAGGCAATGATCCAGAGCGATTACCGCGCCAAGGCGGCTTATAAATTCTTCGGACCAGCACGCGGTCTGGCGTTTGACCCGTCGGCAAAAACTGCATAGACGAAACATTGAGAATGACGGTCCTGTTTTCGGAATGAAACATCGGCCCGTCCGCGAACCGGAAACTCCGCTTCGAACGTCATGGTTTCAGAGCGGGCGACAATTGCAGGCAAGGTGCATGTCACACAATACATTCGGCCACCTGTTTCGCGTTACGACCTGGGGTGAAAGCCACGGCCCTGCCCTCGGCTGCATTGTCGACGGCTGCCCGCCGGGAATCACGATAACAGAAGCCGAACTGCAGCACTGGCTGGACAAGCGCAAGCCCGGCCAGTCGCGGTTTGTCACGCAAAGGCGTGAGGCCGATGCAGTGCGAATTCTTTCCGGTGTTATGCCGCAGGAAAACAGCGATGTGCTGATAACAACCGGCACACCCGTCTCGATGATGATCGAAAACACCGATCAGCGCTCAAAGGATTATTCGGACATTGCCCGCAGCTACCGCCCCGGCCATGCCGACTACAGCTACGATAGCAAATACGGCATCAGGGATTATCGCGGCGGCGGGCGCTCGTCGGCGCGCGAAACGGCGGCACGTGTTGCAGCCGGCGGCCTTGCACGCAAGGTCATGCCTGAGGTGACGGTACGCGGTGCGCTGGTGCAAATCGGCAAAATTGCCATCAACCGCGACAACTGGGACTGGGACATAATCGGCGACAACCCGTTTTTCTGCCCGGATCCCGATACCGTCCCGCGGTGGGAAAGCCATCTTGACGACGTGCGCAAGGCCGGTTCGTCCGTCGGTGCGGTAATCGAGGTCGTGGCGGATGGCGTTGCGGCCGGGCTTGGGGCACCCATCTACGCCAAGCTTGACCAGGACATTGCGTCCTATCTGATGTCGATCAACGCCGTGAAGGGCGTTGAAATCGGTAATGGTTTCGAGGCGGCGCGTATCACCGGCGAGGACAATGCCGACGAGATGCGGATCGGAGCGGATGGAGAACCGGTCTTTCTGTCAAATAACGCCGGCGGCATCGCAGGTGGAATTTCCACAGGACAGCAAATCGTGGCGCGGTTTGCCGTCAAGCCGACCTCATCGATACTGACCGAACGACGCAGCATCGATGCCGACGGCAATGAGATCGATGTGCGCACCAAGGGCCGCCACGATCCATGTGTCGGTATTCGAGCGGTCCCGATCGGCGAAGCGATGCTTGCCTGCGCGCTGGCGGACCACTACCTGCGACACAGAGGCCAAACGGGCCGGATTTAGAGCGGAATAACGGAAACCCCGATGTCATATGATCAAACACGCGTCGTAGAAGCGCTGCGCGCCTTTGAGGCCGGTGAAATCGTTGTCGTAACGGATGATGACGGCCGCGAGAATGAAGGCGACCTGATCGTTGCGGCAGTACACTGCTCGCCCGAAAATATGGCCTTTATTGTGCGCCACACCTCGGGGATCGTTTGCGCGCCGATGGTGCGCGAAGAGGCCAAACGCCTTAACCTGGCACCGATGGTTGCGGAAAACGACGCGCCGCACGCGACAGCTTTCACTATCTCCGTCGACTACAAACACGGAACAACTACCGGTATTTCGGCGGATGACCGCACACTGACCGTGCGCAATCTTGCAAATCCGAATGCAGGCGCCGCTGATTTTGTCCGCCCCGGCCATATTTTTCCGCTGATCGCGCGTGAAGGCGGCGTTCTCATGCGCTCGGGCCATACGGAAGCCGCGGTGGATTTGTGCCGGCTGGCCGGCCTGCCGCCGGTCGGCGTGATATGTGAGCTTGTCAACGATGACGGCACCGTCACGCGGGGACCGCAGGTTGCCGAATTTGCGGAGAAACACGGACTGAAGCAGGTTTCAGTTGCCGACCTTATTGCCTATCGCCAGCGCCAGGAGACGCTGATTGAAAAGGGCGAAGTGTTTGCCGTCGAGACCCCTTTCGGTGAAGCAATGGCACACACCTACTCCCTGCCCTGGGATCCGATGCAACATATTGCCGTCGTCTTTGGCGACATTCGCGACGGGGTCGATATCCCGGTGCGGCTTCACCTTGAAACCGTTGTCGATGATGTTTTCGGTAAGGCACCGCCGATCAGTGACTATATGCGTCTCATTGCCGAACACGGGCGCGGCGTCATCGTCTATTTGCGCGAGGGTTCGGTCGGGGTCGGCAATTTCGGCAATGGCCGCACAGCAGCAGGAGAGCGCGAAGCCCATGATGAAGCCATGGCTCGGGAAAACGAGTGGCTCGAAATCGGTCTTGGCGCGCAAATCCTTAAGGATCTCGGCATTACATCCATTGAACTTTTCGCTTCGCGCCAGCGCCACTATGTCGGCCTTGAAGGCTTCGGTATTGCGATTTCCAAGACAAAGGTGGTCGAAGGCTGATAGCGTTGCCACCGGTTTTTAGCGCCCCAATAACCGTATCAGAGGTTAATGATGACGACCCGTCTCTATACGCATCCGATTTATCTGGAGCATCTGACACCTGCAGGCCACCCGGAGCGCCCTGACAGGCTGCGTGCTCTGGAGGAAACCTTTTCTGATGAGCGCTTCAATGCCCTCGACAGGCAGCAGCCTGCGGCGGCGGACGAGGACAAAATCCTTCTGGTGCACCCCGTAGAGCACCTTTCATTCGTCAAATCCGCCATTCCGCAAGAAGGAATGGTGCCGGTTGACGCCGACACATCCGCAAGCCCCAAAAGCTTCGAAGCGGCGCTGACCGCCATCGGTGGCGCAATTGCGGCGGTCGATGATGTCTTTTCCGGCGCGGCCGACAACGTCTTTCTGGCGGCGCGGCCACCCGGACACCATGCCGAAAAAGACAAGGCAATGGGGTTTTGCCTTTTCAACCAGGCCGCCATCGCCGCCCGGCATGCACAACGGGTTCACGATGCCGAGCGTGTCGCAATCGTCGACTGGGACGTACACCACGGCAACGGCACGCAGGACATATTCTGGGACGACCCGAGCGTTCTTTACTGTTCAACGCATCAAATGCCGCTTTTCCCGGGGAGCGGTGCGAAGGACGAGGCAGGAGCCGGCAATATCGTCAATGCACCGATGTCTCCGCAATCGGGGAGCGACCGGTTCCGCGAGGCATTCAAAGAGCGCATACTACCGGCGCTTGAAAATATGCAACCGGATCTGATTATTGTATCGGCGGGATTCGATGCCCATCATCGCGACCCGCTGGCGGAAATAAATCTGACTGAAGACGATTTCGACTGGGCGACCGGCAAGCTTATGGATGTTGCGGATCGTTGTTGCGACAACCGTCTCGTAAGCCTCCTGGAAGGTGGGTATGATCTTGTCGGACTGGCCGAATCGGCCGCATCTCACGTTCAGCGCCTGATGAAGGGATAACCATGAGCGACGATAAAAAGAGCAATGACGATATTGCCGCGATGAGCTTTGAACAGGCGCTTGAGCAACTTGAAAAAATTGTTGCCAGCCTCGAAACCGGCGACGTTCCACTCAACCGTTCAATCGAAATCTACGAACGCGGTGAGGCGCTTAAAGTGCATTGCGAGAAATTGCTCAAAGCCGCGGAGGACCGGATTGAAAAAATACGGTTGGACCGCAATGGCGCTCCGGGTGGAACGGAGCCTTTGGACGCCGGGTGAAGCTGTTTTGTCACAAATCCCGGTAATTTGGCCGGTTTTGTGCAGTAGAACATGTTGAAACCGGCCGATGCCTTGCGACGATTAGCCACTTGCTATACCTCAAAAGGTTAACAATATGCTGGTCGGAGCATATTGATAGAGATCGACACGAAAGCACACTGAAGTGAGCAACAGGCCCGAAACTCCGCTGCTTGACCGCGTGAACATTCCCGCGGACCTGAAAGAAATCGATGACCGGGACATGCCTCAGCTCGCCGAGGAACTGCGCGCCGAAATGATCGATGCCGTATCGGTTACCGGCGGCCATCTGGGTGCAGGCCTGGGTGTGGTCGAACTGACGCTCGCGGTCCACAAGATTTTCGACACTCCGAATGACAGGCTGATCTTTGATGTGGGCCACCAATGTTACCCGCACAAGATCCTGACCGGGCGCCGCGACCGCATCCGGACCCTGCGTCAGGAAGGTGGCATTTCCGGCTTTACCCGACGGGCGGAAAGCGAATATGACCCGTTCGGCGCGGCGCATTCATCTACCTCGATATCTGCGGGTCTGGGGATGGCGGTTGCCAGCGCGCTTTCCGAGCAGCCGCGCAATGTAATCGCTGTCATCGGCGACGGCGCGATGTCCGCCGGCATGGCCTTTGAGGCGCTGAACAATGCCGGTGCGCTGGATGCCCGGCTGATTGTCATTCTCAATGACAACGACATGTCCATCGCCCCGCCAACGGGGGCCATGAGCGCCTATCTCGCCCGGCTGGCATCTGGCCGCACCTATATGGGCATGCGCGAGTTCGGTAAAAAACTGACCGCATATCTCGGCAAGGCGGTCGACCGCGCAATTACCCGTGCAGTCGAACATGCGCGCGGTTATGTCACCGGCGGCACGTTGTTTGAGGAGTTGGGATTTTATCACATCGGACCGATCGACGGGCACAGCTTCGACCATTTGCTGCCGGTGCTGCGCAATGTGCGCGACAACGCACAGGGTCCTGTCCTGATCCACATCGTAACGCAAAAGGGCAAGGGCTATCAGCCGGCTGAGGAAGCGGCGGACAAATATCACGGCGTTTCCAAATTCGACGTCATAACGGGCGCCCAGGACAAGGCAACGCCCAATGCACCCAGCTACACGCGGGTGTTTGCCGACGCGCTCGTCGAAGAGGCCCGCCACGATGAAAAGATCATCGCCATTACCGCCGCCATGCCTGATGGCACCGGGCTCGACCGATTCAACAATGTCTATCCGGAGCGTTGCTTCGATGTCGGAATCGCAGAACAGCATGCCGTGACATTTGCCGCCGGCATGGCCTCGGAAGGCTACAAGCCGTTTGCCGCCTTGTATTCGACTTTTCTGCAGCGCGCCTACGACCAGGTGGTGCATGACGTTGCCATTCAGCAGCTTCCAGTGCGGTTTCCAATCGACCGGGCAGGATTTGTCGGCGCTGACGGCCCAACCCATGCGGGCTCGTATGATACGGCGTATCTGGCGACGCTGCCCGGATTTGTCGTGATGGCCGCCGCGGACGAGGCGGAACTCAAACATATGGTGCGCACTGCCGCCGCCTATGACGAAGGCCCCATATCCTTCCGGTATCCGCGCGGTGAAGGCATTGGTGTGGATATGCCCGAACGCGGGTCGATCCTTGAAATCGGCAAGGGCCGGGTAATCCAGGAGGGAAGTAAAATCGCCCTCCTCTCATTTGGCACCAGGTTGTCAGAATGCGTGCTCGCAGCCGAAGACCTGAATGCCGCCGGACTGCCGACAACCGTCGTGGATGCGCGGTTTGCAAAGCCGCTTGATCATGAACTTATTCTGCAGCTAGCCCGCCATCATGAAGTGCTGATCACAGTGGAAGAAGGCGCCGTCGGCGGCTTTGGCTCCCATGTCATGCAGTTCCTTGCCCATGAGGGAATGCTGGACGGCGGTCTGAGATTCCGGCCGCTAATCATGCCGGACTATTTTATGCAACAGGCCAAGCCCGAAGCGATGTATGCCCACGCCGGCCTCGACCGGAACGGCATCGTTCAGGCGGCGTTCCAGGCACTTGGGACCGCCAACATCCTGTCAACCACCCAGGCCTGATTTTTCCCGGTTTTAAGGGATTTCTGGCGTTAAGGTTAATAAAAGCTTTCCGCCCGTTCGTCCGCATCTTTTGTTACGATGTGTAACAATTTGATGCGGGGGATTGGAAGATGCGGCATTCTTTCATTTCAGTTGCAGCGTACGTATCTTGTCTTGTGGCAATGTCTGCCAGTCAAGCGTATGCCGGCGGCAAATATGACAGGAAAATCGAACAGGCGGCGGTCAATATCGCCGTGCAGAAACTCGGAAATATTCGCGGTTCGCACGAGATCCACGAACCTTATTTCCTGCACCCGCCCATAGAGGCGCGCAACGCGGCGAATGGTACGCTGGAGCCGGCGGTGCAAAGCAATCATCCACTGTTCACGGTCCGCTTCCAGGAAGCAAACTGACCACGTCAAAATAAGGACTTGCCTCTCTGCCTTGCAAAAGCCATGAGAGGCAATGGCCGTTAATCACGACACAGCTGACGGGAAAATCCGTCTCGATTTGCTGCTCACGCAAACGGGACATTTTCCAACACGGGCGCGGGCGCGCGATGCGATTGCCCGCGGCGCGGTGTGCGTAAACGGATCGCCCTGCACCAAACCAGGTGCCAGGATCAGCGACAACACGGAACTGACTGTCAAGGACGCTGCGCAGAACTATGTTTCCCGCGCTGCGCTCAAGCTGATCGCCGGCCTCGATCATTTCGGATTCAGCCCCGACGGGCGCAACGCCCTCGACATCGGTGCCTCCACCGGCGGCTTTTCACAGGTGCTGCTGGAGCGCGGCGCGGCGCATGTCATCGCCGTCGATGTCGGACACGGGCAGTTGCATCCCCTTCTGCAGGACAATCCACGCTTGACCAACCATGAAGGCGTCAATGCGCGTGCGCTGCCGCCCGAAATCACGGATGGACGGGCTATCAGTGCCGTTGTCAGCGATGTCAGTTTCATTTCGCTGAAGCTGGCGCTGCCAGCGGCGCTGGACCTAGCGGTGCCCGGAAGCTTCTGCGTGCTGCTGGTCAAACCGCAATTCGAGGCCGGCAGGGACGCGATCGGAAAAGGCGGCATCCTGAAGCACCGGTCGCTGGGCGCAAAAATCGCCCAGACACTGTCGCTATGGCTGGACGAACAGGCGGGCGGGGAAAGTCGCGGGATTTGCCCCTCACCTATTGAAGGCGGCGACGGAAATCAGGAGTTTCTCCTTGGAGGCGTGAAGTCATGAGCACCGAAACGGTGACAATTTCCAGCCTCGGTGCGCAGGGCGACGGCATCGCCGTGGTGGATGGCGAACCTGTCTATGTCGGTTTTGCCCTTCCTGAAGAAACAGTCACCATCATGCGAAACAAATCGAAGGGGCAGCTTGTCTCAGTCGACTTTCCATCTACCGAACGCACAGACCCGCCCTGCCCCCATTTTGGGCCGCAGGGTCAAAAATGCGGCGGTTGTTCACTGCAGCACCTTGAACTAACCGCTTACCATCATTGGAAAAAACAACTAGTAGCCGGTGCCCTTGCCGCACGGGGCATCGATGCACAGATCAACGATCTCATGCCGTGTTTGCCCGGCAGCCGCAGGCGTGCCGTGTTTTCGGTGATGTCCACGAAAAACGACGTGACACTGGGATTCAATCAGGCAGGCACTCACACCATCATCGGCATCAAAGAGTGCACTGTGCTCAGTCCGGTGATCGTCGACCAAATTGGCGGGCTGCGCAGACTTGCCATGCTTCTCGCGCGCGGCACCAAGCCGTTCCGGCTGAACGTACTGGCCACTTTTAGCGGGCTGGATGTCAGCGTTGAAGGGATCGCCAGCCTTTCAGAAAAGAAGCGGCCAAGGGTCATCGGTGCGGCGCTGGAGCTCGGACTGGCGCGGCTATCGCTCGGAACCGAGATCCTCGTCGAGGCCAGAACACCGGTGTTGAAAATTTCCGGGATCGATGTCGCACCGCCGCCGGCGGGCTTTCTTCAGGCAAGCGAAGTTGCGCAGGACAAGATGATCGCGTTGGTGAGCGAACACATGACCGGATCAAAGAGGATTGCGGATCTCTTCAGCGGCTGCGGCACATTCACGCTGCCGCTAGCGCGGCAGTCTGCCGTCCACGCTGTCGAGAGCGATGGTCCGGCACTGGCGGCGCTTGATTTTGCGGCCCGCCACACGCAGGGTCTGAAACCCGTCACCATCGAGCGGCGCGACCTGTTCCGCAGGCCCCTGATGGCGGCGGAACTCAAGAAAATCGATGCTGTAGTTTTTGATCCGCCGAGAGCTGGCGCGCAGGCACAATCGGCAGAGATTGCCACGTCATCGGTTAGAAAGGTTGCGGCAGTCTCCTGCTATCCGGCAACACTGGCGCGCGATCTGCGCACGCTCATCGATGGCGGATTTCGGCTGCTGTCGGTCACACCGATCGACCAGTTTTTATGGTCACCACATGTTGAGGCGGTTGCCCTTCTCGAACGCTAGAGTCTTTCAGGTTTTGACGGAACCGTATCCTGCATTTTTGAGATAGTTGGCGCATTCCGCTGGTTTGATAGCGCTGACGAGACTGCCGATGTAAGGCCAGGTTTCATCGATGGTTCGTT
>JAAEOH010000014.1 GCA_024244645.1 Hyphomicrobiales bacterium | reverse complement strand
CCGCCCGCTCGGCCCCCGCGTCGACCAGTCGGTCGACGGCGGCGGTGTCGAGATCATTGACGATCGTCGGAACCCCGGCGCGCACGAGACTGGCCGCCATCGGCCCACCGATCGAACCGAGCCCGACCATTCCCACGATCGCGTCTCCGCCTGTCGTGCCACCCTCGTCGGTCAACTCCGCCTCCTCGGCTCGTGCCGGCTGCGCCCAACGTTGTAGCCGGTTTCGGCGGACACCCGACCACGTCCCATGATGGGGTCCCCGATGACCAATCGCTCGATCGGAGTGGACGACCCATGAGCACCGATCTACTCGGCTCCAAGACCATCGTGATCACAGGCGTCGGCAGCGGGCTCGGTCGCGAGATCGCCACCCGCCTGGTGGCCGACGGCGCCAACATCGCGATCGGAGCAAGAAATGCCGACCAGCTGCAGGCCGTGGCCGACGAAGTCGACCTCACCGGGGAACGAGTCCTTGCGGTCCCGACCGACATAACCGACGCCGAGGCATGTGGCGCGATAGTCGAGGCGGCGGGAGAGCGATTCGGACGGGTCGATGGCGTCGCCCAGGTAGCGGCATTCGAGCTCGTCGTCGGCGGAGTCGATGAGATGGACCACGACCTGG
>JAAEOH010000013.1 GCA_024244645.1 Hyphomicrobiales bacterium | reverse complement strand
TCCACACCGGAATATGCTCGTCCTGCTGGTGGCGCGCATCAACGCGCAAAGCCCGTGACCGGCGCGGCTAAAGCCGCCGTTCGAACCTCAATGACAAACCCCCAACGCCTGCCAAAAATCCAACCCAATTTTCCGCCGTCAAATGGTTCAATCTAAACAAGACATGCTCTAGGACCGCATTTTTGCGCCTGTCGGATCAAACGGCGGGTCAACTGCTATCCTCGCCGGGTAGCGTCGCCCGAGAATTTCCACCTCGAACAGACCATCACTCTCATCCTCCGCAAGTTCCGCGGGCAGATATCCCTGCGCCAGCGACATACTGACCGAATGCCCGTATCCGCCGGACGTCACCCAGCCAACCACACACCAATCGCCGTCGCGTTGGGCAATCGGTTCGGCGGTTTCGACGCCTTGTGCGTCAAACCGCGGCGCGCCATAGCCGTGCGGCGGGCCGACCAGACCGAAGTCCCTGTCGCCGACCCTGGCCCAGATCGGCTCATCGGCCATGACGTCAGTGTCATCGGTTTGGATGATCAGCGATACCCGTCGGCTTTTCGGACCGGCTTCGAGTTCCCGCGCAGCCGCTTCCCGGCCAATGAAATCGTTTTTTGCAAGCTTGATGAACCTGTCCATCGACCCCTCATAAGGACCGTAGATGGGCCGCAGTTCGGCAAACCAGGTCGGGAAGTTCTTTTCAAGCCGCATAGATAAAAGCGCGCGCATGCCGAAATCCGCAATGTTGTGAACGGCGCCCGCTTCCTTGATGGCAAGATAGACCCTGCGTTGGTAGGCAGGTTCCATCCAGATTTCATAACCGAGATCACCAGTGTAGCTGATGCGGTTGACCCGGCTGGGGCATCCCGCGACATCCATTTCCCGGAAGTCCATGAAGCGGAAGGTTTCGTTCGATACGTCGATATCGG
Organism: Hyphomicrobiales bacterium; assembly: GCA_024244645.1. Taxonomy (GTDB): domain Bacteria; phylum Pseudomonadota; class Alphaproteobacteria; order Rhizobiales; family Rhizobiaceae; genus Hoeflea_A. Next base: position 30,076 of record JAAEOH010000013.1, on the reverse strand, counting down.
TCAAAGCCGCCAGCACCGCACGGGACTTCGGGCCGGCTATGGACAGTCCGACCAGTGTCTGACCGAAACGGTGGATCCTTACCGATGCGTCTTTTGGCAGATGCTGCTCGAACCAGCGCATGTGATAGATCTGGGCACCGCTCGAGCCCCACACCATGAACCTGTCATCGGCGGCCTTTGCAATGGTGAAATCGCCTATCAGCTTGCCGTTGTCGTTCAGCATCGGTGTCAGGATAAGCCGGCCCGTCTTCGGCATTGTGTTGGTCATCATTGTCGAAAGCCAGTTTTCGGCCCCCTCGCCGGAGATTTCATATTTGGCGAAATTGGCAATTTCGGTCACGCCGACATGTTCGCGCACATTGCGGACCTCATTGCCGACATGCTCAAAATCGTTGGAGCGGTGGAACGACAGTTCGTCTGTTGCCTCAGTTCCCTTTGGTGCAAACCACAGCGGCGTTTCCAGACCCCAGGTGTCGCCCATGACGGCATTGTTGTCGCGCACCATGATGTCGTAGAGCGGGGTTGTCTGTTGCGGCCGCGCGGCGGGCAGTTCCTCATTTGGAAAGCGGATTGAAAACCGCCTTGAATAGTTTTCCCGTACCTTGGCGTTGGTGTAACGGAGTGAGGTAAAATCGCCGTAGCGGGCGACATCCATGCCGAAGATATCGTGCCCCGGATCACCGTCGGTCATCCAGTTCGCCAGCGCCAGGCCGACGCCGCCGCCTTGCGAGAACCCGGCCATGACCGCACAGGCCGACCAGAAATTGGTCAAACCCTGAACCGGACCGACGAGCGGGTTTCCATCCGGCGCAAATGTGAACGGGCCATTGATGACCTGCTTGATGCCGGCCTCGGCAAAAGCGGGAAAGTGCCGGAAGCCGATCTCAAGTGACGGCGCGATGCGATCCAGATCCGGCTGCAGCAGCTCGTGGCCGAAATCCCATGGCGAATTTTTGGGTGACCATGGCACACAGGCCTTCTCATAGGTTCCCAGCAATAGCCCGTCGCGCTCCTGGCGGGTGTAAATCTCGCCCTTGAAGTCGATGACGCCCACGAGTTCCCGGCCGGATGCCTCGTTGAATTCCAGGACCTCCGGCATCGTTTCGGTCAGGAGATACATATGCTCCATGGCAAGGAGCGGGAGTTCAAGACCGACCATGCGCCCCACCTCGCGCGCCCACAGCCCGCCGGCATTGACCACATGTTCGGTTTTGACAGTTCCGTTTTGCGTGACGACATTCCAGGTCCCCTCCGGATCCTGGGTGATGTCGGTCACCGGATTGCGCAGTTCAATTTTTGCTCCGAGTTTCTGGGCCGCCTTTGCATAGGCGTGGGTCGTGCCGGACGGGTCGAGGTGCCCCTCGACAGGGTCCCATAGCGCACCGACAAAGTTCGTTTCGTCCATGAGCGGAAACATCGCTTTGGCTTCGGAAGGCGTGATGATTTCGGTTTCCATGCCAAGCGCTCTGCCCGTCGCGTGTGTATAACGTAGAAAATTCATCCGCTCTTCGCTGTCCGCCATCATGACCCCGCCCGTCAGATGCAGGCTGCACGACTGACCGGACAGAGCTTCGAGCTCGTCGTAGAGCGAAACGGTGTAGGCTTGGAGTTTGGCAACGTTCGGATCGCCATTGAGCGTGTGAAATCCACCGGCAGCGTGCCAGGACGAGCCGGATGTCAGTTCCGAGCGTTCAATCAGCAGAAGATCCTTCCATCCGGCCCTTGCCAGATGAAACAGCACGGAACATCCGACAACTCCGCCGCCGATGACAACAGCGCTTGCGTGACTTTGCATTTTGCAATCTCCTGACGGAAGCAGTTGGCAATTTGTCTGACGCGATCTAGGGGTATTTATGAAAATCACGCAAGCGGACATTGTGCACTGAGCGATCGATTTTCACGCACAACGTTGTGTATTCACTGCACGCAATCTGCACAATTCTGCTTCGAATCGCCTTTGTCGGGACACCATTGGGTTATAGTCGTCTGATGGGAGGTTGCTTATGATAACTCGGCGTATGTTCTTGAAATCGTTGGCAGGAGGCGTGCTGGCGGCAGGTGCGTTTGGTGGCTATGCGTTCGGCGTAGAGCCGCGTTTCAGGCTGGTTGAAACGCGCTATCAGGTAAGGACACCGAGACTTGATGCCCTGATCCGTAGCTCCGGGCGGCCAACGCGCATCGCCGCGCTGGCGGATTTGCACGCTTGCGAACCATGGATGCCTGTGTCGCGCATTGACCATATCGTAAGGCGCACCAACGCACTTAAACCCGATCTGATTGTGCTGCTGGGGGATTTTGTGGCCGGTTTGAGCCGGATTCGCACAGCGACCGTTCCGATGCAAGGATGGAGCACCGCCCTCGGTGGCCTCGAGGCACCGCATGGCGTCTTTGCCATTTTGGGCAATCACGATTGGTGGGTCGACGCCCCCGCAGTGACCTCGCATCTGCAGGGTGCAGGTATCAAGGTGCTTGAAAATCAAACCGTACCCGTCGACATCCCGGATGGCGGACGCTACTGGCTGGCCGGGCTTGGCGATCAGCTCGCCATTCCAGACCGCCGCGGCTGGTATCGCGGTGTCGACGATCTCGACGGCACGCTTGCGCAAATCGGCGACGAACAAAGCCCGGCCATTTTGCTCGCGCACGAGCCGGACATCTTTCCGCAAGTGTCCGATCGCTTCGATCTGACGCTCAGCGGGCACACCCATGGCGGACAGGTCAATTTCCCCTATTTCGGCGCACCAATCGTGCCGTCACGCTACGGTCAGCGATTTGCCTATGGCCATATAACGGAAGAGGAGCGGCAATTGATCGTCTCCGGCGGTCTCGGGTGCTCCATATTGCCGGTGCGCTTTGGCGTGCCGCCCGAAATCGTCGTCATTGATCTCGGCTGACAACCGGGCTGCCCTATCTATGGGAACGCAATTTGTTTGCCAACCCGTTCCAATATTGGCGGATGTAACGGAGTAAAATCGCGATCCATGCTCATTGAAACCCTCATTGGCGGTGGCGTTCTGGCCGGAGCTTTAGGAGGATATGCCTTTGGATACGAACCTTTTTTGAAGCCCCGTGAAGTCCGTTATCGCATTCGTTCCGAGCGGTTTGATTATCTGCATCACCAGCACAGACAGGGTTTGCGCATTGTTGCCCTGTCGGATCTGCATGCCTGCCGGTTGTGGATGGATTCGCCGCGCATCAGACGGATCGTCGCGCAGATCAATTCATTAAAACCGGATCTGATCGTCCTGCTCGGCGACTATGTGAGTGGAATACAGCCCAAAAAGTGGACAAACTTGTCTCCTACTGCCTGGACCAATGCGCTCTCCGACCTAAAGGCCCCGCTCGGGACATATGCCGTCCTTGGCAATCATGATTGCCGCTTCGGCGCCGAGGGCGTTACCCGGCACCTTGAGACGGCTGGCATCCCAGTGCTCCACAACACAGCCACATTGCTCAAGACCCAGACAGGTGCGCGGCTTTGGCTGGCGGGGCTTGGCGACCAGCGTGCGGTATCTCTTGGATCGGGCCGCTTTCTGGGAGAGGACGATCTTGCCGGAACCATGCGGCAGGTCCGCGGAGATACCGATCCGCTTATACTGCTTGCCCATGAACCGGATATTTTTCCGGCGATTTCCTCGCGGGTCGATCTCTTGCTGAGCGGACATACGCATGGCGGCCAGGTCAGGCTTCCGATCCTGGGCACACCCCATGTTCAGTCGCGGCACGGTCAACGCTATGTCTACGGGCATTTCGTCGAGGACGACCGGCAGATGATTGTCTCGGGCGGGTTGGGTTGTGCGCGGCTGCCCATGCGATTCGGCATACCGCCGGAAATCGCAATAATCGAAGTGGCTTAGCGGAAAGTGCTGGAACATCGAGTCAGATTGAAAAGCAGCTATTTTTTCTGCGCACGGACACGCCGCGCGATGCGATCGAGGACGGCATTGATCAGTTTTGGCTCATCCTCATCGAAGAAAGCGCTGCCGATATCGACATATTCGGTGACGATCACGGCAATCGGTACGTCCTTGCGATTGGTCAGTTCATAGGCCCCGGCCCGCAGGATCGCCCGCAGGGTCGAATCCAGTCGCGACAGCGGCCAATCTTCGGTGAGTGAGGTGCGGATCAGCGGATCGAGTGTTCGCTGCTGTTCGACGACACCGGAAACAATGGCGCGGAACCAGGCTGCGTCAGCCTGGCGGTAAAGATCGCCATCGAGTTCCTTGCCAAGGCGATGCACTTCGTATTCTGAGACCACTTCCAGAACACCCGTGCCGCCAATGTCCATCTGGTACAGCGCCTGTACGGCGGCCAGTCGCGCAGCGCCGCGCTGGTTTGCCTGTCTAGGTTCGGGTGCCACCTCGTCTTTTGTCACTTTACGCCGCCCAGCTTTTTCTTGATGTCAATCATGGTGAGCGCGGCACGGGCAGCAAATCCGCCCTTGTCCTTTTCTCCCGAACCATCATGCCGGGTTGCACGGGTCCAGGCCTGGTCGCTGTTTTCTACAGTCAGAACACCATTGCCGACGGCCAGGGATTCGCTGATGGTCAGATCCATCAACGCACGGCTTGATTCATTGGCAACGATCTCAAAATGGTAGGTCTCGCCGCGAATGACCGTACCTAAAGCGACAAACCCTTCATATCCAGTGCCACCCTCGTCCATCGCATCGAGCGCCATTGCAATGACAGCGGGAATTTCCAGCGCGCCGGGCACCGTAACGACATCCCAGCTCGCGCCGGCTTCCTTGAGTGCGTCGGTCGCGCCCTGGAGCAATGCATCGGCAAGATCATCGTAAAAACGCGCCTCGACAATCAGTAGATGCGGCTTTCCGCTTGCGCTCATTGCGGCTTTCCTTTTGCGAATTGGATTTCAGCGGGCGTCAAATCACGCCACTGCCGTCTTGGCAAGCGCTTTTCGCGCGTGGCAGGCATTTCCGGTCCGGGACCCGGGCCGATTAGACGCTACCGGCCTTTCGCGCTGAAGCCGATAAGGCGTTCCGCGTAGCGCGCCATCTGATCGATTTCGAGATTGATCCTGTCGCCTGATTTGCGATCCGACCAGGTGGTCACGTCAAGCGAATGGCGGATCAGCAAAACGCCGAATTTCGACCCGTTCACCGCGTTTACGGTCAAGGATGTTCCGTCGAGCGCAACAGAACCCTTCGGTGCGATGAACCGCGCCAGTTCATCAGGTGCGACGATCTGAAAACGGCGGGCATCACCCTCGTCATCAACTGCAACGATTTCGGCAAGTCCGTCGACATGTCCGGAAACAAGATGGCCACCGAGTTCATCTCCAATCTTCAGGGAGCGCTCGAGATTGACCCGCGTTCCAGCCTCCCATTCGCCGATCGTCGTTAGCCGCAACGCCTCTTCCCACGCCTCGACTTCAAACCATCGGCTGTTGCCGGTCGCATCGGGCAATCCGGTCACCGTCAGACAGGTTCCCGAACAGGCAATCGAGGCGCCGATGTCTATTCCGGTCGGGTCATAGGCGGTATCGATGCGAATGCGCACGCCTTCGTTCATCGGTATGATTGACCGGATGGTGCCTACATCCGTGACTATTCCTGTAAACATCAGGACGACCTTTCATACTCGTACCGCAGATCGGCGCCAAAGGTTTCAGTGGCGATCAGGTTGAAACCCGATGGCATATTATCCGGAGTAAGCGGCGCCGACACACCGTCTTTGCCGATCACGCCCGGACCCAGGTAAACGCGGATCCTGTCAACAAGATGGGCATCCAGAAAAGCGGCTGCAACCGCAGCTCCGCCTTCAACCAACACCGTCGAATAGCCGCGGCCAGCGAGATCCTCAAGCAGTTCCGGCAGGGCAATGCCGCCACCGGATTCCTCGCAGGCCAATATGATGCAGCCGGCCTGGGAAAGCTGGTGGTATTTCTCGCTGTCCGGAGGCCGGGTGGTTGCAATGATCACCGGAAAGTCGTGTGCCGAGCGCACAAGCGCACTGTCCAATGGAAGTCTCAGATTGCGATCCAGGACCAACCTTGCCGGCGAGCGGTCCTGCATGCCTGGCAGGCGGCAGGTCAGGGAAGGATCATCTTCCAGTGCCGTGCCGATGCCGATGATTATGACATCGCTTGTGGCGCGCATGACGTGGCTTGCCGAATTGCTCACAGGACCGGTTATTGTCACCTGCCCCGCATTGCGGCCGCCGATCTTGCCGTCTTTCGACACCGCCATTTTGAGAGTGACATGGGGACGTCCGAGTTTCCGTTGGGTCAGATATCCGGCCATGGCGTATTCGGCATCGGACGCCAGTACGTCGGATTCGACTTCGATGCCGCCATCTTCCAGAATTTTGTAGCCGCGCCCGGACACGCGGCCATCGGGATCGGTCGTTGCCGACACGACCCGTTTTATGCCGTCGCGAACGAGCGCTTCGGCGCATGGCGGCGTGCTGGCATGATGAGCACAGGGTTCGAGCGTGACATAGGCGGTCGCGCCCATTGCCAAATCACCGGCTTCCATGATCGCTTCGGTTTCCGCATGCGGCCTGCCGCCAATGGCCGTGATGCCTCTTCCGACGATGACCGGCACATCTCCATCGTCGCGTACCAGAAGCGTCGAAACCGACGGGTTGGTGCCCGTCCGGCCAAGATTACGGTAGGAGTAACGAATAGCGGCCGCCATCATGCGTCGATCAAATGCGCTGACAGCCATGACGGTCAGTCCTCCCGGCTGCTTCCGCCGTTGATCTGGGCGCTCAGTTCGTTGATGACGTTCTCGAAATCCTTGGGGTCTGAAAAGTCGCGATAGACAGAGGCATAGCGTACAAAAGCCACGTCATCGATGGCTTTCAGGGCCTCAATCACCATCAGGCCGATTTTGTCCGAATGGACGTCGATTTCACCGGAATTTTCCAGTCGCCGCACGATGCCTGATACCGCCCGCTCGACCCGATCGCGTTCAACCGGGCGCTTTCTCAGCGCAATGTCAAAAGAGCGCATGAGTTTGTCACGGTCGAAGGGGACTTTGCGGCCGGTCTTCTTGATGACCTGAAGATCGCGCAGTTGCACCCGCTCAAATGTGGTGAAGCGTCCGCCGCAATCCGGACAAACCCGGCGGCGGCGAATGGCGTTTCCGTCCTCGGCAGGCCGTGAATCCTTCACCTGACTGTCTTCGGAACTGCAATAGGGACAGCGCATGAGGACTCCGCAATGCCTGTTGTTGAATTTGAACCAGCAATGCCCGTTATGGCGCGGGCAACGCGAATCTACATAGCAGAACAGATTGCCACTGGAAAACCGGGCAGCAAAAAAGCCGGGGACAATCACCGGTCACGCAAAACCCGGCAGGAGGTCCCGCCGGATTGCGTCGTGAGGCATGCGGGACCGCTCAAAAGCCGGGATAAATCGGGAAGCGATCCGTCAGTGCAATGACCTTTTCCTTGACGGCCTTTTCCACCTCGGCGTTGCCGTCCTCGGAATTGGACTTGCGCAGACCGTCGAGCACCTCGATGATCAGCTTGCCGACCTCACGGAATTCAGCCGGACCAAAGCCGCGGGTAGTGGCGGCCGGCGTTCCAAGCCGGATGCCCGATGTGATCGTCGGCTTTTGCGGATCGTTCGGCACGCCGTTTTTGTTGCAGGTGATAAAGGCGTTCTCGAGCGATGCCTCCGATGCCTTGCCGGTCAGGTTCTTGGGACGCAGATCAACCAGCATAAGGTGCGTATCGGTTCCGCCGGAGACGATATCCAGTCCGCCTTCGACCAGTGTGGAAGCCAGCACCTTTGCATTTTCCACTACCTGTTCGGCGTAGGCGGAAAACTCGGGCGTCAGTGCTTCGCCGAATGCCACGGCCTTTCCGGCGATCACGTGCATCAGCGGTCCGCCCTGCAAACCGGGAAAGACAGCGGAATTGATCTTCTTGGCGATGTCGGCGTCATTGGTCAGCACCAGCCCGCCGCGCGGACCGCGCAATGTCTTGTGGGTCGTGGATGTGGCGACATGGGCATGAGGGAACGGGCTCGGATGAACGCCGCCGGCAACGAGGCCGGCAATGTGCGCCATATCAACCCAGAACCAGGCGCCGACTGCGTCGGCGATCTGCCTGAAACGGGCAAAATCGATATGGCGCGAATAGGCCGAGCCGCCGGCGATGATGATCGCGGGCTTGTGGTCGCGCGCCAGGGACTCCAGCTGGTCGTAGTCGATCAGGCCGGTCTCGACGACAACGCCATACTGAACGGAATTGAACCATTTGCCCGACATATTCGGACGCGCACCATGGGTCAGGTGGCCGCCGGCATCGAGGCTCATGCCCAAAATGGTGTCGCCGGGCTTGGCGAGTGCCATCATGACGGCCTGGTTGGCCTGGCTTCCGGAATTCGGCTGGACATTTGCAAACTCGCAGCCAAACAGTTCGGTGACCCGGTCAATGGTCAGTTGTTCTGCGACATCGACATACTGGCAGCCTCCATAGTAGCGGCGTCCGGGATAACCCTCGGCATATTTGTTGGTCATGATTGAGCCCTGCGCCTCGAGCACAGCGCGCGACACGATGTTTTCGGATGCGATCAGCTCAATCTCGTGCCGTTGTCTGCCCAGCTCGTTCCGGATGGAGCCGAATATATCCGGGTCGGCTTCGCTCAGTGAGCGATTGAAGAAGGCGTCGGCGTGGTTTTCCATGGAGGCGATGGGGTCGGACATCTGTCGTCATTCCTGCAGTAGGGGCAGCTTCCTGGAAGCTGTCGCGTTGTACCGTGCGGTATCGAACCGGGCCTAATGAGCGTGTCATAATGCTGGGACGGAAATTAGACAAGGTTTGCAGACCGCTATCTTTCGACTGCGAAGTCAATCAACACTGTTTGCGGCAAAATTGCCGTTGGAGGCTCTTCGACAACGGCATAACGTGACCCGGCTCCGCTGACGGTCTGCCATTCGTCTCAATATTTGGATTCGAGCAGTATGAGTTTACTGGAGGGCCAGTTCCTCGACACCGTCACGCCGATAGATATCGTCACGGAACTGCACCACGCCATCGGCAGTGGACCACGCGGAGATGTAGGTGAAATAGACCGGAACGGGTTCGGCCAGTTCAATCGGCGTGCTGACGCCGCTGGCGATCACCTGCTCCATGTACTGCCTGTCCCAACCGGCGGTATCGCGCAACAGCCAGGTCGAAAGATCTCTGACGTTCTGCACGCGTACGCAGCCGGAACTTTCAAAGCGCAGCAACTTGCCGAACAGGCTCTGTTGCGGCGTGTCGTGCATGTAGACCGCATGCGGATTATGGAAATTGATCTTTGTCGAGGACATGGCGTTGATCTTGCCCGGGTCCTGCCGGAACATCAGTTTCGGTGCTTCGGCTGCATTCCAATCGATGGTTTCCGGTGAAACCTCGTTGCCGCTGTGGTCAAACAGCCTGATCGAATTGCGCGAAAGATAGGTCGGATCCTTGCGCATCAGCGGCATGATGTCCTTTTCGACGATCGAGCGCGGCGCGGTCCAATAGGGATTGAGGATGACCTCATGAATCTTTGAGTTCAATATCGGCGTCTGCCGGCTGATCTTGCCGACAATGGCCGTGTGGCGAAGGACAACCCTTTCGCCTTCGATCGCCTCGATATGGGCTGCCGGAATATTGACGACGACATAACGGTCGCCGAGAAAACCGGACATGGTTCTCAACCGCACGAGATTGGTCTCGAGCTGGCCGAGGCGAACCGCGGCCGAGACATTCAGCGCGGCATAGGAGAAACGTCCGAGCACGCCATCCGCCGGCAGACCATGGCGGGACTGGAACCGTTTGACCGCACCATCGACATAGCTGTCGAATTCCGTCGAGGTTCCCGCCGAGCGTGCCAGGTCACCGGATATGATCAGCCGTTCGCGCAATGTCGACACCGCCCGATCATTGGCGCCAAGCCTCAGTTTCTGCCCCGAGGGCACAACCGGCCAGCCTCCGCGCAGGACGATGTCCTGGTAGGTGGCAATGGCCGCCTCGACATAATTGACCGTATTGACGCTCAGGATCGGCACGCGGGAACTGATCTTTTCGGCATTGCGCGAAGCCTGGGCATCGAACTGGTCGTCCCAGGTGCCGCGGCGCGGCGCATTGATGATATTCTCGATGGTGGTCTGTGTGAGCGTCTGAGCGGACACGCCGCCGGCTACAAGGGTAGCTCCCGCAGCAGCGGCCGTTCCCAAAAATGCGCGACGTGAAACGCGTTCAGAGATCTTCTTCTTTGACATCAGCAATTACCGTCAAGCCCTCGAGTTAGGAGCCGCCACCAATCTAAGGTTTAGCATACCTTATTGAAACATCACTATAACAATCAGTCCCGGCCGCGGATTTCACGTTTTTGCGAGAACCCCGTCGCCACGACATCCAACGTGGCCGCCCTACCCCATCTCCGTTGCTTCAAGTGTCGATTTTCACACTAATATGGCCAATTCATGGTTAACAATCTGTTCCCCATACCGCATAGAAGACAATGGAAATCACTGAATCCCGTACACTATGCGGTGATGCAGTAAATCAACACCGGAGACAAAAATGCATCTGCACCTTCGCGATGAGGCGCGCAAAAGCGAGCGCCGAACGCCGATCACACCTCCCGATGCGGGCCGTCTAGTCGAGGCCGGCTGGAAAATCAGTGTCGAAGCCAGCGGCAAGCGTATATTTGCAGATGCACAATACCATGATTCGGGTTGCGATATCACCGAACCGGGTAGCTGGACGAACACCGACACGGATACGGTCGTCCTGGGCCTCAAGGAACTGCCCGAAGATCCACCGGCGCTTGCAAACCGCATGATCCACTTTGCGCATATATTCAAGAACCAGTTCGGATGGCGCGAAGAGCTGGACCGCTTCCGCAAAGGCGGCGGGACGCTCTACGATATCGAATACCTTGTCGACCGCAACGGACGCCGGGCAGCAGCTTTTGGATACTGGGCCGGTTGGATGGGTGCGGCGCTTGCTTTGTGGCGTCACCTTTCACGCCAAAAAGACGAACCCGGTCCCAATGCAGCACTTAGCAGTTTTGCTGGCCGGGAGCAGGTGCAGGCGGAAATTCAGCGGCTGGCGAAAGATGCACCGTTGCTGCCCCGATGTATTGTCATCGGCGCATTGGGACGATCCGGCTCCGGTGCCATCGACGCGCTCAAAATCGCGGGATGTGACATCACCGAATGGGACAAGGAAGAAACCGTCGATCTCGACCGCGATGCTCTTCTGGCACACGATCTGCTGGTCAATTGCGTGCTGATGACCGGTCCCGGTCTTGTCCTGGCGGGACTGGACGATCTTGCCGGTGCCGATTCGAGAATTGCGACAATATCGGATGTGTCCTGCGATCCATTGAGCGACTACAATCCGCTGCCGATATACCGCGCACCGACCACGTGGCAAAAACCCTTCATTAAAATCGGTGGCAATGGCGAGGGACAAACGATTGAGCTGACGGCGATCGACAATCTGCCTTCGTTGATACCGCGGGAGGCATCGGACGACTTCTCCAGCCAGTTTACCCCTGTCCTCATGCGCTTTGACTACGGCGAGGAATGGCAGGCGGCGAAGCAAGTCTTCACCGACAAACTTAAGCTGGCACTTGAGCGGTAGGCTCAGCTTGCAGTCGGCACCGTCGTCGCCTTGAACTTTGCCATCAGGTAAGGACCGGAATACACCGGTTCGTATTTCGGCGAATGTCCGGCGCCAAGGCATGATTCCAGACATTCGATCTTTGCGTGCCAATTCGGCTGGTGGAAGAAGGCGAAACTTTGCCGTCTATGCATTCCGCCGTCACCCGGCTCAGGATTAACGACCCGGTGAAGCGTAGAGACCCAGCGGTCGTTGGTCCATCGGCCATCAGATCTCCGATATTGATGATGAATGCGTCAGGCACCGGCGGTACAGGGACCCAGTTTCCGTCAGGCGACAGTATTTCCAGACCCTTGGAATCCGCTTGAGGTAACAATATCGTGAGGCTGCCATAATCGGTGTGTGCACCAGCGCGCAACTGGCCGGGCTTGGGCACAATTGTCTGCTCAGGATAGTTCAATACCCGTAGTGCACTGATGGGCGCATCAATAAAAGTATCAAAATGAGCTTCGGGCAGTTCGAGAGAAACCGCGAATAAACGCATGATGCGTGCGGCAAGGTCCTCCATTGCCCGATAGTATGCCTTCCAGGCGTCCACAAACCCGTCCGGCTGCCGTGGCCAGATGGTTTCCGCATAGCAATAATCAAGCGCTTCGTGATCGTGCATTCCCGGGGGAACCGCCAGCGGGCCGCCATTGAAGCTTTCCTTCAGATTGGGCGGCGTCTCCATGCCGCGCGATTTTGCTAGCGCTTCAAGTTCGGGACCCAGATATCCGTATGGGTAACCCGCGAACGGCGCTTTTGCCTGCTGCTTTAAGTCTGCAGGAAGATTAAAGAATTCACTCGCCTGGCTCCACGCCTCGGCTATAATATTTGCCGGAACACCATGATTGCCGATCGCCAGGAATCCGGATGCGCGGCAAATACCATCAACGTCGCGTCCAAGTCGACGCTTGCCTTCGTCATCCGACCGTTCGAATTCGCCCACATCAAAAACCGGAAATGCTGAAGTCATTGCTGCCGTCGCTGATATTGCGGGAAACCAACAGCCGACCATATCGGCCTGCCCCAGTCAACGGGCGGCGGGCTGCCTGCATCCGGTGCACCGGATGTAAGTAATTTTGAAAAATACTGTTGGAAATGCCGGCTACGCAGCATGCTGGCCGAAGTCTGCGAAGGTGGGCGGCGATGTTTACCCCGCCCACCAGTACAGTGATGCTTAAAGACGATACAGGATCTGGTCGTTCCAGAAGCGGTCAAGGCGCTGAAGTGCCTTGTTCATATTCTGGAATTCATCTGCATTGATGCCACCAACCTGCTCGATCGAGCCGATGTGGCGCTCATATAGACCCGCCACGGTATCGGCGATCTCGTTGCCCTTATCCGTCAAACTAATACGCACGGAACGACGGTCCACCCGGGATCTCTGATGGTTGATAAACCCAAGATCCACAAGCTTTTTAAGGTTATAGGACACATTTGAGCCGAGATAGTAACCACGCGAACGCAGTTCGCCGGCTGTCAGCTCGGAGTTGCCTATATTGAACAGCAACAGCGCCTGAATGGCGTTGATGTCGCTGCGGCCATTCCGCTCAAACTCATCCTTGATGACGTCCAGAAGACGCCTATGCAACCGCTCCACCAGCTGCAATGATTCCATGTACAAGGAACGCAACGCGTCCTTGTTCTGTGCCTGCGGCACAGAGTCCGCTCGCAAACTATTTTCCATCGTTATGCCTCACTGTTGTTCTGGTGGTTTTTTTCCACCTTGAGGCACACCCTATCGAATACGTCTAAAATCAGACTTAAAATGCAATATTAACAGAAGGTTACCGAGTAAAAAACAAATTCAAAGTGAATCAATCCTTACTTGGCTTGCTCATCACTTCTATTGGAGAAATATAACACAATACGGAAAACACCGTAAAGTATTGCAACAGCAACGTGGCCGCCAATCATCATCCAATCTTCGCCATAGAGCTCCGGAAACAGGCCATGCATGACGATTTCCGTGAGCGCCGCAACCAGCCAGACGACCGGCCCCCAGGATACGATCATCCATAATCCTATTCCGGCTACAGGCCATAGCACCGCAAGACTTGCGGCGGCTATCTTCCAGTGAACCGGCAGCAGGTCAAACCGCCAGGCCCCCTGCTCCGCTACGCCGATAAGCAGTGACCAGTAGCGCAGGCCGGCAATCAGACAGAAGATGGCGATTATCCGGTGAAAGACATCGAATGCGAGCTCGGTGGTGCTTGGACGCGGCGCACCCTGGTCCCTGAAATCACTCATTGCGCGCTCGGGAATTCAGTCAGATCTTCATCGCCGAGAGGCTTGAAATAGGCGTCCACATCCGCCGCGCTGACCTCTTCCAATGTCGGCGGATGCCAGACGGGATTGTTGCTTTTATCGACAATGACCGCGCGAATGCCCTCGGTGAACTCATGCCCGCGCAGCATGCGAACGAGGATGCGAAATTCCATCCTCATGCATTCAGCCAGATCAAGATCTATCCCCTCCTGTAGCTGCCGAAATGCAACGGACATGCTGGTCGGCGATTTGGTCCTCATGGCTTCAAGTGCCGATCGCGCCAATTCACTGTCTGCTTGTGCCCGCTCCAGATCCGCCAGGATCTCTTTGACGGATCCACCGGAAAACAGGCGTTCGATCTCATCGTGGTCCAGTTTGCCCGCCGGCAGGGATTGCCGGTCGTCATACTCGTCAAGCACAGTGCCGGCATCGTCTGACCGGCACAATGCCGTTTCAAGATCGTCAAGCGCATCGGACTTCACAGCGTGTGTGGCAATTCCGCTGGCCAGGGCATCGCCGGCCCTAATGCGCCCGCCGGTGAGCGCCAGATAGAGGCCGAAATTTTTGGGCAGACGCGGCAGAAAATGACTTCCGCCCACATCGGGGAAAAAGCCGATGCCGACTTCCGGCATGGCAAACACGGCATTTTCCGTCATCACCCGGTGTTTGCCGTGCACGGCGACACCCACGCCGCCGCCCATGATGATACCGTTGATCAGCGCAACGATCGGTTTGGGGTAAACGCCAAGGCACGCATTGAGCTGGTACTCGTCACGGAAAAAATCGTAGTGAAGATGACCCGATTTGGCCATGTCATAAAGTTCGAGAAGGTCTCCGCCGGCGCTGAATGCGCGGCCCTCACCCTTGATAATGATGTGCTTGACCTGCGTGTCGGATTGCCAGGCATCCAGCGCCGCATCGATCGCCATGACCATTTTGTCGTTGATGGCATTGAGAGCCTTCGAGCGCGTAAGTGTGATGATGCCAGCGTTCTCCCTGACCTCAAATGCAATGTCGTCTTCCGCACCAAATGTCATGACTGCCCATCCATGCTATTGCTCCCCACTGCTCTAAGCAGCCCCTCGCCATTGGTCAATGCCAAGGCTTCGACTCACCGTAATGTTTCAATTGGCGACATATTGGCCGCTTGGAATGCGACGGCGACGCGTGATATGACTTGAGCAACCAGTCAGAACGAGACGCAGGCATAATTCCATGAACCGCCGAATTGACAAATCAGTATTGTCCCGCCGCACCGTTGACGAGATCACCGGCGGACGCCGCATGCGCCGCAATCGCGCGGCCGATTGGACACGCCGCCTGGTGCAGGAAAACAGCCTGACCGTGAACGATCTGATCTGGCCGATATTCCTCATCCCCGGCAACAATCGCAGTGAAGATATCAAAGCCATGCCCGGCGTTCAGCGCCTTACGCCCGACCTAGCGGTCAAGCAGGCTGAAAAAGCAGCCAAACTTGGCATTCCGGCGATTGCCACATTTCCCAATATCGCGCTGGAGCTGCGCGACGATACGGGATCGCATGTGCTTGCCGCCGACAATCTGATCAACGAGGCGACACGCCTGATCAAGAAGGAAATTCCGGACATCGGCGTTATCACTGATGTGGCGCTCGATCCTTTCACCAGCCATGGTCATGACGGCATCCTGAGAGACGGCATCATCGTCAATGACGAAACAGTGGCGCAACTTGCTGAAGCGGCGGTGCTTCAGGCCGAAGCCGGCGCCGACATCATCGCGCCTTCCGACATGATGGACGGACGTATCGGCGCAATCCGCGATGCTCTCGACACCAACGGCTTCAGCGATGTCGGCATCATGTCCTATGCGACCAAATATGCTTCAAGCTTTTTCGGCCCCTACCGCGAGGCCATCGGCACTGACGGTCTCCTGAAGGGCGACAAACGGACCTATTATATCGACCCGGCAAACAGTGACGAAGCGGTGCGCGATGCGGCCCTGGACGTCGAGGAAGGCGCCGATATGCTGATGGTCAAGCCGGGTCTTCCCTATCTCGATATCATCTGGCGGCTGAAGGAAGCGTTCGAGATGCCGACATTCGCCTATCAGGTTTCCGGTGAATACTCGATGATCAAGGCAGCGGCGGCAAATGGCTGGATCGACGGCGAACGCGCCATGCTGGAAAGCCTGCTCGCATTCAAGCGGGCCGGCTGCGATGGCATATTGACCTATTTTGCCGGCGAGGCCGCGCAAATCCTCGAGCAGCGACGATTGTGAATTGGCGAGGGCAATCGCCCTTGAACAGCACTTTATCAATACCCACCTGAACGGTAACAGACAGCATTTACAGCACGATACGCTGCCAGCCTGTGGCCTGTGATGTCGCAGGATGGAGTTATGCTTGAATTTGGACGGAGGATGTTGCAATGACACAGTCAGATGTAACAACACCCACGGTCGCGGAAATGGACCCGGAACTTGACACCTGGAAGCGTTACGAAGGCGTGCGCTCACGGCGTATCATGGCGTTTTTTATCGATTACGCCCTGGTGTTGGCGCTGTGCGTTCCAGTTGCCATCCTGATCTTTTTTCTCGGCGTTTTCACCCTCGGCCTCGCCTGGATGATGTATTCGGTCCTCTTTGCTATCGTTGCCCTGCCCTATATCGGGCTGACGCTCGGCGGCGGCAAGCAGGCCACGCCCGGAATGCAGGTTATGGGTATTCGTATGGTGCGCATGGATGGCGGGTATGTCGATCCCATGCTGGCAATGGTCCACGCCGTACTCTTTTGGGCGGGAAACGTTATTTTCATACCCATCCTGTTGATTTGTCTGTTCACGGACCGCAAGCGGTTGCTGCATGACATTTTACTCGGTGTTGTCGTTATCCGCGACGATCTGTAGTTTACTGAAGCCCGCCACCTAACTGCCGAATTATTTAGACCACGCAGTGCGTTTCTTCAGGAACACGCTGCGTGGAATGCTGTTTCCGTGTGGGCTCCATTCAGGCAATACGGCCTCCAAATTAATCCCATAAAGGTAATAAGCCGCTTTGATCCTGCGGCAACGACGGACAAAATTGCAACCCAGGCGCAACGGCACACTTTGCAAGGCTGGGCATGCAGGATTTTCATCTACTGGCGACCTTCGTGATTATCGGGGCGACCATCATTGCCTATGCGTCGGAGCGATTTTCGATGGAGGCTGTGTCGCTGGGCAGCCTTTCGATCTTGCTCCTGCTGTTCGGATTCATGCCATTTACAACGTCGGAAGGTATCGAACTCGGTCCGTCGCGCCTGCTGGCGGGTTTTTCCGATCCGGCGCTGGCGACGGTGATTGCTCTTCTGATCGTCGGACAGGGCCTTTTTGCCACGGATGCGATTGATGGCCCGGCCCGCTACATCAGCAGACTTGGCGGTGCCAGCGGCAGGCGGACGATATTTTTTGTCATCATTGCCGCCGCCGTGCTCAGCGCTTTTTTGAACAACACGCCGGTTGTCGTCATCTTCATTCCGATCCTCACCGTGATTGCAGCCCAGCGCAGTTATCCGGGTTTCAAGGTATTCATGCCGCTGTCGTTCCTGTGCATTCTCGGTGGAATGACGACGCTTCTGGGGTCTTCAACCAATCTGATTGCGGCGGGTGTGGCAGCCGATTACGGCGTTCACATCATGTTCTTCGACCTCACCGCCATGGGCTCGATGCTTGCTCTTGTCGGCGGTCTCTATGTGCTGTTCGTGATGCCTGCAATGATGCGCGAAAGACCGTCAGTGATGACCCGCGACAACACCACACAGGGGGCGCAGTTCATTGGCGAGATCCCGGTGGGTGCCGGGCACCCCTTCGTCGGCCTGCAGTCGAAGGCCGGCATGTTCCCCGGCATCAGCGATCTCACACCGCGGCTCATGCACCGGCGCGACGTTCCCATTCTTCCTCCGTTCGAAGACATCACGATATCGGCGGGCGACACGCTGGTCGTCACCGGAACCCGGCGGGCATTTTCACGGGCACTCGCCCTTGGCAGCGCAGTCGCCGAAACCGACGAAGCAACCGAGACGAACGAACCGGGGGATGACGGCACCGAGACCCAGCGGCCGGGACCGGACTATCATCTTGTCGAGGCGGTGATTGCACCAGGCTCACGCTTTGCCGGACGCACAATCCAGCTCTCCGGCATCAGAGCCCGGCACGGCGTATCGGTCTTCGGCGTCCAGCGCAAAAGCCGCATGGCGCGCATGCCACTGTCGGAAATCCGGCTGGAGCAAGGAGACACGCTGCTTCTCGGCGGCAACTACGAGCAGGTTCTGCAATTGCGCGGCGACCACGACCTGCTGCTGCTTGAGCATTCGGCGGAGCCGGTGCCGCAAAGCCGCAAGGCGACCATCGCATTTGCCATCTTCATGGGCATAATATTGCTGTCGGCCTTCAATATTCTGCCGATCGTGGTGAGCGCCATCACCGGCGCGGTGCTGATGCTGGCGATGGGGTGCTTGACTATCTACCAGGCTGCCCGCGCCTTCGACCGGCAGGTCTTCCTGCTCGTCGGATCGTCCATTGCGCTGGCGACAGCGCTGCAGGTGACCGGCGGGGCATCGTTGATTGCCGACACAACGGTCATGGCGCTCGACGGCGCTCCGGTTCCGGTGGTTCTGTCGGTCCTCTTTTTCGTGATGGCGGTGGTCACGAACATACTGAGCAACAATGCCACGGCCGTATTGTTCATGCCGATCGCCCTTGGCATCGCAACGCGCCTCGGCGCGCCGCAGGAAGCCTTTGTTGCGGCTGTCATCTTTGCCGCTAATGCAAGCTTTGCAACGCCCATCGGCTACCAGACAAACCTGCTCGTCATGGGCCCGGGCCACTATAGTTTCCGAGACTACCTGCGTGCCGGACTTCCGCTTGTCGTGATCATCTGGTTAACATTTTCGATTATCGCGCCATGGTATTATGGACTATAGTTGTTGCACAAAGGAGTCGTGCGCCCGTAGATGACAAACCAACCCGTCCAGTCCCCGCAGTTTTTTCTGACTGCTCCTTCCCCCTGCCCCTATCTGGAGGGTCAGTTCGAACGGAAGGTGTTTACGCATCTGGTCGGTGAAAAGGCATCTGAACTCAATGATCTGCTGACACAGGGCGGTTTCAGACGCTCACAGAATATTGCCTACAGACCCGCTTGCGAAACCTGCCGCGCCTGCGTCTCGGTGCGCATACAGGCCCAGGAATTCAGGGCCAACCGCTCGATGAAGCGCATCCTGGCACGCAACGCCGATATTGTTGCGCAGGAGTTTCCCGCAGAGCCGTCGAGCGAGCAATATTCGCTTTTCCGCGCCTATCTCGATGCACGCCACAACGAGGGCGGCATGTCCGATATGACCGTTCTCGATTATGCGATGATGGTCGAGGACACGCACGTGCCGACCAAGATCATCGAATACCGGATCGGCGGGCGCAGGCTGGATGATGACGAATCGGATTCGGGCCAACTCATCGCGGTGGCGCTCAGCGACGTCATGGGCGACGGACTTTCCATGGTCTATTCCTATTTCGATCCCGATTATTCGGACCGCTCGCTCGGCACCTACATGATCCTCGATCACATCCAGAGAGCACATGACCGCGGCCTGCCGCATGTCTACCTCGGCTACTGGGTCTCCGGCTCCCGCAAGATGGACTACAAGACCCGCTTTTTGCCACAGGACCACCTCATGGCCGGCGGCTGGGAGCGGTTCGGGGGGTGAGTCCGGTCAACCTGAATGGCCTCACAATTCAGAAGCGATAGATAATCTATGAAACTCAGATGGGTTCTTTTGCTGGTGTTCGCAGTCGCGGTTGCCGGGGGCTTATATCTTACTCACACTCCTGCTGGTGATGCAGAACTTGCCAAAGGGCTCAAGGCATATAAACAGGGCAATCTTGAAGAAGCCAAGAGCCTTACGATGAAAGCTGCCATGCGAGGAAATGCATTGGCACAGGGTTTTCTCGGTGTCCTGTACGCCACCGGCGAGGGTGTGGAACAAGACTATTCTGAAGCAGTAAAGTGGTATCGCAAGGCTGCGGAACAGGGCAATGCCATTGCTCAGGTCAATTTGGGTGACGCTTACCAAAACGCAAGAGGCGTCGCCCAAGACAGCGCTATGGCATTCAGTTGGTTCAAAAAAGCCGCAAATCAGAACCATGTGATGGCGCAGGGCTTGGTCGGTGCGATGTATCTTGATGGCAGGGGTGTGGAGCAAAGCGAGGTGGAAGCGCTGAAATGGCTGAGTAAAGCGGCCGATCAAAACGATGCCTTGGCGCAGGCCAATCTGGGAGTGATGTACTATAATGGGCGCGGTGTGGAACCAGATGTCGAAAAGGCAGTCAAACTGTTTCGACTGTCGGCTCTGCAGCTTAACAAGTTCGGTCAATACAATCTGGGCGCCGCCTATATTACCGGCCAGGGAGTTGAGCAGGACAGCAAGGTGGTTCCGATTAGCAGCCGACCAAGGCGATGCTGCATCCCAGTTTAATCTTGGCACGATGTACCAATACGGCAATGGTGTTGCGAAGAGCGTTGAAAATGCCCTGAAATGGTACGATCTGGCTGCCAGGCAAGGCTACGTTGATGCGCAGAACAATCTGGCAATACTCTATCTTGACGAAGCCTATGGTGAGCGGGATCTCATATCCGCGTTTGTCTGGTTTAAAATAGCTGCTGACGCCGGTGATCAAACTGCCAGAAGTAATCTCGCAATCGTACTACCGGAAATGAGCGACACCGACTTGAATGAAGCCAGACGTCGTCTATTGGTTTGCCAGGAAACACGCCTCGAAAACTGCGGCCCAACACACTAAGCAACCATTTCGGACTTATCAGAGAAATCCGAAGATGACTCATTTGCGTTCTGTACCTCGTCGTTACCCGCGATAATGCAGCATCCGCCCGATCGTGTTCATCAGCACCTGTGCCGCCAGGATCGCAGTCGAGCCGCTGTGATCGTATTCGGGTGCGACCTCCACCAGATCGATGCCGGCGATGGAGCCGCGTTTGGTCAGGCCGTCGAGCAGCTCGAGGATTTCGTAGTAGAGAAAACCGCCATGGCTGGGCGTGCCTGTTCCCGCCGCGATGGACGGATCGAAACCGTCAATATCGATGGTGACGTAGTAACGGAAACCGGCAGGAATGCGTTCCAGAACCTGATCGACACCAAGTTTGCGGAACTGGCGGACCGACAGAATGTCGGCGCCCATCGACCGTGCCGCTTCATAGCCGTCCCTTGCCGTTGACGAGACGTTGCGGATGCCGATCTGGCTGAGGCCGGTCACGTAGTCCTTTTCAGCGGCCCGGCGCATCGGATTGCCGTGGCCGTAGCGCACGCCATGGCGCTCGTCGACAAAATCGAGATGCGCGTCGATCTGCACCAGATGAACCGGCTCCTCGTCGCTGAAGGCATTGATGCAGGGAATATTGACCGAGTGATCGCCGCCCAGAACCACCGGAATGGCACCGGCCTGAAGAATTTTCCGGACGCCGAATTCGATGTTTTTGTGACTACCGACCGTATCGGTGTGAATGATGTCGGCGTCGCCGATATCGACAATCTTCACCTTGTCCGCATCGAGATAAGTGATGTCATCCTCATGGTCGTAGGCGCCGGCATGGCCGAATGAAAACAGCGTCGAGGCTTCGCGGATGGCACGGGGTCCGAAGCGGGCGCCCGCCCGCCACTGGGTGCCGAAATCGAAGGGTGCGCCCAGGACGGCGACATCCGCTTCGATGGCGTCCCAGTCTTCAACGTAGGGATTTTTTCCAAAGGTGCACAGGCCGACAAAGGGAAGGTTCAGCCGGCCCGATTCATAGCCGTGTTTCTTGCCGTCACTCATCGCTGCCTCCGCTCTACGTTCCGATGTGGCTGCAGCTTATATCAAACTCAGCTTGAAAATCTGCCGGATCGCGGAAAACCGCGCGGTGCGATACGTCCGGCCTGCGCGCGGTCGCCGATCCATTCCTTGAGTTCTGCCGGCGGCTTTGTGTGCGTGCGCGCGGCTGAGTCCTGCCAGGTCAGGCCGTCGCCCATTGCGAATGTCTTGATGTCGGCAATGCCGCCATCATTGTAGCGTTGCAGGCGTACGCCCTTGCCACGGGTCATTTCGGGCAGCTGGACAAGCGGGAAGATAAGCAGCTTCTTGTTTTCGCCGATGACGGCAACACTGTCACCACCGACCGGAACGCACAGCGTCGCCTCAACCGGCAGCTTGACGTTCATGACCTGCTTGCCCTTGCGGGTATTGGCGGTAATTTCCGATTGCGGCACGATGAATCCGTTGCCGACGGTCGAAGCCAGAAGCAATTTGACCGCAGGGTCGTGAATGAATGCCGAGACGATGTCCTGATCATTGTCCATATCGACCATGATGCGCACAGGTTCGCCATGACCGCGTCCACCCGGAAGCCGATCACACCCGAGTGTGTAGAATTTGCCGCCAGTCGTGAACAGGATGATCTTGTCGGTGGTGTGGGCAGGGAAAGCAAATTTCAGCTTGTCGCCCTCTTTGAAGGTCAGGCCCGAATGATCCGCGAGATGACCTTTCATCGCCCGGATCCAGCCCTTCTGCGAAACGACAACCGTAACCGGTTCCTTTTCGATCATCGCCTGCTGGATTGCCTCGATATCGGTATCGGGCGCATCGCCAAAAGTGGAGCGCCGGGCGCCGATCTCGGTATCCTTGCCGAATTTCTTTTTAACTTCGCCAATCTCCCAGGCAACGGTAGCCCACTGCTTTTCGTCCGATGCCAGCAGCGCTTCGATCTCGCCCTTTTCAACGGTCAGCCCGTCGAATTCCTTGCGGATTTCGAATTCCTCGAGCTTGCGCAGGGAACGCAGCCGCATATTGAGAATGGATTCAGCCTGAAGGTCGGTGAGCTCGTAACGCCGCATCAGTTCGGCCTTCGGATCGTCCTCTTGGCGGATAATCCGAATGACCTCGTCGATGTTGAGATAGGCAACGAGATAGCCGCCGAGGATTTCCAGCCGTCGTTCAATCGCCGCCAGCCGGTGGCGCGAGCGGCGCTGCAGAACTTCCTTGCGGTGTTCCAGCCATTCCAGCAACACCTGCGGCAGCGACATGACCTTCGGGACCTTGCCCTTCGACAGAACATTGAGGTTGAGCGATACGCGCGATTCAAGATCGGTGAGCTTGAAGAGCGATTCCATCAACAGTGTCGGATCGACACCGCGGTTCTTGGGCACCAGAACCAGACGCACATCTTCAGCCGATTCATCACGTATGTCCTCAAGCAGCGGCAGCTTGCGGGCCAGCAGCTGTTCAGCGATCTTTTCGATCATCCGCGACTTCTGCACCTGGTACGGAATTTCCGTGACGACAATGACATAGCCGCCGCGTCCGGTGTCTTCCTTTTCCCAACGGGCCCGCACGCGAAAACCGCCGCGGCCGGTCTTATAGGCCTCGAGCATCGACTCACGGTCTTCGACAATTACGCCGCCGGTCGGGAAGTCCGGGCCAGGCACCATTTCGACGATCTTGTCGATCCGGGCGTTGGGATGTTTGATGAGGTGAAGGGCGACATCGCACAGCTCTGCCGCATTGTGCGGCGGGATTGAAGTCGCCATGCCGACCGCGATGCCGGTGGCGCCGTTTGCCAAAAGGTTCGGAAAAGCGCCGGGCAGAACAACCGGCTCGCTGTTTTCCTCGTCATAAGTTGTGCGGAAATCGACCGCATCCTGATCGATGCCCTCCAGCAGCAGCTCAGCCACCGTGGTCATCTTGGATTCCGTGTAGCGCATGGCGGCGGCATTGTCGCCGTCGATATTGCCAAAATTGCCCTGTCCGTCAACCAGCGGGTAGCGCACGGCAAAATCCTGTGCCAGCCGAACCAGCGCATCGTAGATGGCCTGGTCGCCATGCGGGTGGAAATTACCCATCACCTCGCCGACAATCTTGGCGGATTTCTTGAAGCCGCCGTTGGAGCGCAGCCCCATATCGCTCATTGCATAGACAATGCGGCGGTGCACCGGCTTCAGGCCGTCGCGTACATCCGGCAAAGCGCGGTGCATGATGGTCGACAGCGCATAGGCAAGGTAGCGCTCTTCCAGCGCCGACTTGAGGTCGACCGGTTCCGATCTGTCATCGCCGCCGCCGGGCGGAATCAGGCTTTTTCCCATAGCCTGCAATTAGCCGATACGATGATTCGCGGCAAGGCTTTGTGACACAGGAATAGCTCTCGAACTGCTGAAGTATAAGGTTTCGGCAACCATGTAAGGTATCCGGGGAGGTTTCCGTCACAAAAAAGCAACGCATCAGGTGTTTTTTTAACACTCGGACACGTTTGATTGGTGCCCGCCATAACGTTGGCGCTAAAACAAACGTACATTATTGCACCAGGAAGGAAAAGTAATGCGCGCCAGAAATCTTAAGACAGGCATTGCCGCGAGCATCGTGCTCCTGGCGTCTACCCAATTGTCCTTCGCTGTCGACGCGGACGATTTCGCCAAGAAGTTTGTGGCAGCCTATGCTTCAGGCGGCATGAAGATCGACTACTCAGGCGTTTCCGATCAGGGAAGTGATATCGTATTGCAGAACGTCACGGTGGGCATGGAGGGAGAACCGGAAAGGCTCCGCCTTGGCGACCTGACATTCAACGGCGTGGAAGACGATGGTTCCGGCGGATATGAGGTGAAAACCCTGACCGAGGACAGCATCGATTTTTCCAATGAGGAAGTGCAGTTTACGCTTAAGGACCTCGTAGTGAACAATTTGCGCATTCCGGCGGAAGCGAAAATGGAAACCATCGATGATGTGCTCTATTACGATTCGGTCACCACGGGTCCGATGGTCGTTACGGTTGAGGGAAGCAACGTCTTTCAGATTGCAAAGTCATCGGCGACCGTATCGAATAACTCCGATAACACGCGCATGGATTTCAAGGCCCGGGCCGACGGGCTGGAAATCGACCTGAGCGATGTGAAGGATGCCGAGGCGCAGCAGGCGATCAACGGCATGGGCTATCAGTATGTCGGGGGTGATCTTGTCGTTGACGGATTCTGGTCGCTGCCGACCGGCGAACTGACAGTGTCGGAATATGCGCTGACGCTGAACGATGTTGGACGCATCGATCTGAAACTATCCATTTCCGGCTATACGCTCGACTTCGTCCGCGGCATTCAGCAGTTGCAGGAAAATATGGCAAAACAGGCCAATGATGAGAAGGCGCAACAGGCGATGGGCCTTGCCATGCTCGGCATGATGCAGCAGCTGACATTCAACTCGCTGTCGCTTCGCTTTGACGATGCATCGGTGACCAACAAGGTTCTCGACATGGTGGCCGGCCAGCAGGGCATGAGCCGCGATCAGATGGTGCAGGGTCTGCAGGGCATGCTTCCCTTCGTGCTCGGCCAGTTGCAAAACCCCGATTTCCAGACGAAGGTGACAGAGGCTGTCAGCCTCTACCTTGCCGATCCTAAAAACATCGAGGTCATCGCCCAACCGGATTCGCCACTGCCATTCGCGACAATTGCAGGCTCAGCGATGGGCGCGTGGCAGACTTTGCCGGATGTGCTCAATGTCTCGGTCACAGCCAATCAGTAAATCGAAAAAGCCCGCCAATTGGCGGTTTTTTAATCCTTTGCATCGGACTGACTACTCGTCTTTCTTGACGGGAATAATCCGAAGATTGAGATCCCGTAGCTGTGCGGCCTCGGCATCGCCCGGCGCACCCATGAGCAGGTCCTGTGCCTGCTGGTTCATCGGAAACATGGTGACTTCGCGCAGGTTTCTGGCACCGACAAGCAACATGACCACGCGGTCGATACCGGCGGCCATGCCGCCATGCGGCGGCGCGCCATACTGAAACGCCCGATAGAGGCCGCCGAAACGCTCCTCGACCACTTTTTCGTCGAGCCCGACCATGCCGAAGGCTTTGACCATAAGCTCGGGAATGTGGTTGCGGATGCCGCCCGAGGCAATCTCGAAGCCGTTGCAGACCAGGTCATACTGATAGGCCATGATCGACTGCGGGTCGCTTCCTTCCAGTGCTTCCATACCGCCCCGCGGCATCGAAAACGGGTTGTGCGAGAAGTCGAGTTTGTCTTCCTCGTCGTTCCATTCATAGAACGGGAAGTCGACGATCCAGCACAGTTCAAAGCGCTCGGTATCGACGAGGTTCAGCTCCTCGCCGACGCGGGTGCGCGCGTCACCGGCAAAGCCAGCAAATTTTTCGGGAACTCCGGCAACAAAGAAACACGCATCACCGGCTTCAAAGCCGAGCTGGCTGCGGACAGCATCCGTGCGCTCCGGGCCGATGTTCTTGGCGAGCGGCCCGGCACCGGCGACGGCGCCCTCTTCCTCACGCCAGAAAATGTAACCGAGACCCGGCTGTCCCTCGCCTTGCGCCCAGGAATTCATCCTGTCGCAAAACGCCCGGCTGCCGCCGGTCTTTGCCGGTATCGCCCAGACCTCCACCTTGGGATCGTTGGCGATCATGTTGGCAAAGACCTTGAAGCCCGATCCGGCGAAATGCTCGGTCACGGCCTGCATCTCGACGGGGTTGCGAAGGTCGGGCTTATCGGTGCCGTATTTGCGCACGGCTTCGGCAAAGGGAATACGACGGAATTCCTGCGAGACCGGCTTGCCTTCAGCAAATTTTTCGAACACGTCACGCATGACCGGTTCCATTGTCTGCAGGATATCCTCCTGCTCGACAAAACTCATTTCCAGGTCGAGCTGATAAAATTCACCCGGCAGCCGGTCGGCACGCGGGTCCTCGTCGCGGAAGCACGGGGCAATCTGGAAATATCGGTCGAAACCGGATGCCATGATGAGCTGCTTGTACTGCTGCGGGGCTTGCGGTAGAGCGTAGAACTTGCCCTCATGGATGCGGCTCGGCACCAGGAAGTCACGTGCGCCTTCCGGCGACGATGCGGTGAGGATAGGGGTCGAAAATTCGGTAAAACCCGCCGTTCCCATCAGCTCGCGCATGGCACCGATGATTTCTGTGCGGCGGATGATGTTCCTGTGCAGCGTTTCGCGGCGCAGATCAAGGAACCGGTATTTCAGACGCACATCTTCCGGATATTCCGGCTCGCCGAAGACCGGCAGCGGCAATTCACGCGCTGCAGAAAGCACCTCGATCTCACGCGCATAAACTTCGACCTCGCCGGTGGGAAGGTTCGGATTGACCGTATCATCGGAACGGGCCTTGACGTCGCCATCGATGCGGATGACCCATTCGCTGCGTACTGCCTCGGCCAGATTGAACGCAGCGGAATCGGGGTCTGCCACCACCTGTGTCACGCCGTAATGGTCGCGCAAATCGATGAACAGGACGCCGCCATGGTCACGCACACGATGGACCCAGCCTGACAGTCTGACAGTGGCTCCGACATCGGATTTGCGAAGGGCGGCGCAGTTATGGCTGCGATAGCGATGCATCGGTCTTTCCTGATTGGTTTTTTGCATTTGAATTGCCGGCCGACCAAATCGCCCGGCGCCATTGTGAAAGCCGCGCGGACAAGCGCATGGCCGGCATGATTTGTCAAGGAGAGACGCAAAATATCGGCGCAAATCAAACCGATTCAGCGAGACAATCCAAAGAACGGTGCTATTGTTGGCGGCAATCAACAGACCTTCCCGAAATACAGTGATTTCAAGATGAATTCCATACGCCCGCTCGTGCCGCTTTTTGTGGCCGCTGCCATCCTGCTTGCCGGAAACGGACTGCAGGGAACTCTGATCTCGCTCCGCGGCTCGGATGAGGGATTTTCGACCCTGATGATCGGCATCATCGGCGCGGCCTATTTTGCCGGATTCATGGGTGGCTGTTTCATTGTGCCGCACCTGCTGCGCGCTGTCGGCCATATCCGCACATTTTCGGCGCTGTGCGCAATTGCGGCCAGCGGCACGCTGCTTCTGGTTCTGATTGTCGATCCCTATGTCTGGATTGCATTGCGGTTCCTCATGGGGCTTTGCTTCGCTTCCCTCTTCACCACGGTCGACAGCTGGCTGAATTCCGGGGTCACCAATGAAAACCGCGCCCGGGTGCTGTCGATCTACCGTCTGCTGGACATGGTCGTGGTCACCGGTTCGCAGTTTCTCATCCCGGCATTCGGGGCCTCGAGTTTTGCCATATTCGCCATCTTGGCAATCATGATCTGCATGTCGCTGGTGCCGATTTCCCTGGCTGACAGATCCAATCCGAAACCACCCAGCAAATTTTCATTCAGTCCAACGCTGATCTGGCATCTGTCGCCCATCGCCTGCATCGGCTGTGTCGCCATTGGCCTGACCAACGCAACCTTCCGCATGATCGGTCCGATCTACGCGCAGACCCTGGGTCTACCGGTGACGGCCATCGCAACGTTCATGGGTGCCGGCATCCTCGGCGGGGCGGTGCTGCAATATCCCTTCGGTATTCTGTCGGACCGATACGACCGGCGGATCATATTGCTGATCGCCACGGCCGGAGCAACGCTGGCAGGCCTGTTCATCAACGGAGTGGCCGGTTCCGATCCGCTGCTCAACTATATCGGCATATTTGTTTTTGGTGCCTTTTCGCTGCCGCTGTTTTCGCTTTCGGCAGCGCATGCAAACGATCACGCAAACAAGGACCAGTATGTCCACGTTGCCGCGGGCCTGATCTTTTTCTGGTCTGCCGGCGCGACGATCGGCCCGTTCATTTCATCAGCGCTTATGCAGAGTTACGGACCCTCTGTTCTCTTTACCTTCACCAGCAGCATTCACGGCGCGCTTATCCTTGTGACCCTGTGGCGCATGCGGGTCAGAGCCGGCGTTCCGCGCGATGCACGCGGCCGCTACCACGCGCTTTTGCGCACATCCTTGTCCTTTACCCGCATGGCCAGCAAGGAAGGACACAACGAGCACAACGGTGATTCAGGTAATGGAAGACAAGATGGGGATAATTAGGTAAAGAGCCTTCATGGATATCATCAGTACAACCGGCGCGCTGGAAGCCGCATGCAAGACCCTTTCACAATCAGATTACCTCACAATCGATACGGAATTCATCCGCGAAACGACATTCTGGCCCGAGCTGTGCCTCATTCAGATGGCGTCGGACGATATTGCTGTCATCGTCGATCCACTGGCAGAGGGAATTGATCTCAAGACGTTCTTCGAACTGATGGCCGATACGTCGGTGGTCAAGGTGTTTCATGCGGCGCGCCAGGATATCGAGATCGTCTATCACCGCGGTGGCCTCATTCCGCATCCGATTTTCGACACACAGGTTGCGGCCATGGTTTGCGGATTTGGCGATTCGGTTTCCTACGACCAGCTGGTGCAAAAAACCGTCGGTGCGCAAATCGACAAGACTTCACGTTTCACAGATTGGCGCCGGCGGCCGCTTTCCGACAAACAGCTCAATTATGCCCTTGCCGACGTCACCCATCTGCGTGGCGTTTATAAAATGCTTAACAAGCGGCTTCAGGAAGAAGGGCGCGAGCACTGGGTGAAGGAAGAAATGGACGTCCTGGAATCTGCATCCACCTATGATCTGCATCCGGATGATGCATGGACACGGCTGCGCATGCGGGTCAGAAAACCGCACGAACTGGCGATCATGAAATATGTGGCAGCCTGGCGCGAGCGCGAAGCGCGCGAACGCAATATTCCGCGCCGGCGTGTTTTGAAGGATGATGCGATCTATGAAGTCGCCCAACAGCAGCCGAATGACATTGCGGCGCTCGGGCGACTTCGCACCATCCCCAAGGGTTGGGAACGATCACAGGCAGCCGGTGCTATCCTCGAAGCGGTCAAGATGGCACTGGCATTGCCAAAGGATGAGATGCCGCGTCTCGATCGACCGGCCCAGGCGCCCGAAGGTGCAGCAGCGGCCAGTGAACTTCTTAAGGTGCTGTTGAAAATGACCACGGAAAAACACGGCGTTGCACCCAAGGTCATTGCCAACACCGACGATCTGGAACAGATCGCCGCAGAGGGCGAAAATGCCAAAGTCGGCGCCCTTGCGGGCTGGCGGCGCGAGCTTTTCGGCGAGAAGGCCCTGAAACTGCTGCGCGGCGAAATGGCGCTTCGATTTGTCGACCGCAAGGTCGAGGTGGTGGAACTCTAGAGCTGGTCACATTTTCTTTGAATCAAGAGGATTCCCTTTTCGGTTGATTTATGATTCAAGAAGGCTGCTGGGATGAGGAGGCCAGCATGTATGACCAAGCCCTATTCCAACGATCTTCGAGAACGCGCAGTTGC
>JAAEOH010000012.1 GCA_024244645.1 Hyphomicrobiales bacterium | reverse complement strand
GTAAGAATATTGCCTCAAGTCGTTTTACACCAAACTGTAAAGTCTGGGATGGCTCAGTTTCGTTTGGTGGGTGAGGATCAGGTGAATGAGGCGAACTACCCATTGGTTTTGGGCGCCGATGTTAATGGGTACACGGAGGTGAAAGGCGGCTACATAGCTGGTGAGGCTACGGTTAAGTATGAGATTACTTTATTTAGTGGTGGTGGAGCAAGGAAATTAAAGATTATCAATGCACCGGCGAGTGTCATCAAGGTAGTGACGCTCGGCGGGACAGACCTGGCGCCTGCAATACGTACTAGCATCACCAACCTGATGCCAACAGATATAGAATACGATACGCGTGCCATTATGTATATGGTGGGATGTGAGCTGGCACGGTGCATAGAGCATGGCGGACAATTAACAGAATCGTGTGAGGTGTTCCCGATTGCATCACTCACACTCAACGTGGGCACAGAGGAATTAATCTATTCACCCCCCCGCATGAATGGCAGCCTATGCGTGACAGTACTTGCACTACTGGCTCATGTGTGCGGCAAGGATAGGTTGGTGGTTGTGGCTGAAGAGGCGACGCTCTTCCGCGCCTCCGACTTAGACCAGAGGGAGTATATCACGGGTTTGGTGACGCTGGCGAATCAATTCCTGATGGATGCAAAGATGTGCGGAGTCTTTGCGCAGACACTAATCGCACTGACACGTGGTGCATGTAGTGTCTACAAAGTGCATGCACACAGCGATGAGGGTGGGTACGCACGTAATGCGGCACGGTGTGCGGACTATCCCGTCCCACGGGGGTGGGTGAGTAGTAATACCAACGCACAGTTAATCTCAGAGTTCTCACGTTTCAGTCGGTATAGGTACACTCAGGTGAGAGCAGACTTGATAGGGTTGGTACTTGAGTTTGCTGGGCTCTTACACGATGCAGACCCTCTTGCTGTGGCCAGCGCAGAGAATGATGCGTTCGTCACAATCATAGACAAAAAGTTGCCAATCGGTGCACAACATACAGCTGCACGGCCGGTAGCTTGGCCGGAGTTGGTCAGTGTGATGACGAATTGGCATAGTCATGCTGTGAAGTGTATGGCGGCAGCGCGCGGGCTGGGATCTGATGAGCAGCGGTTCAGCAGTAACGGTTTCAACGCGTACTGTAGGTCTGATGACGAGGACCAACACCTACTGACAGAGCACATGTTACCTTACCTATGGGTGGAAGCGTGTGGTGTAAATTGTTGTCCTGATGGCACACGTGTACCAGGGCCGGGTGGCCCGCGCTTCGACGTAACATTGCCCTACATGGAGTCAAGACACCTATCAACAACACGTACGGGCGTTATGCATGAAGATAACCGTGGGTGTGTTGATGGGGCCCCCGAGTTGTTATCAGTACGTGGATGGAGTGCGCGCATGCAGGGCGCCGTGTATATTGCCTCAAGTCGTTTTACACCAGTCAACGGTCTAGGATTGGTGAAGGTGATGGTTGCTAGTCCCGTGGTCACGAACCTAGCGGACAGTATGAGTTTGTCGGGAGAAGGTGTTTCCCTAAGTGAGAAACTGTGGCGGCGGTCACATTGTCCTGTGCCTCACAGTGGTGAATGTAGTTTCGTGGGTGATGAGCCGGGGGGACTCGCAATCACGCATAGCAAAGGTACCAACATGTTCTCCCATGCGCACCATGCCAATAAGGTGAAGGTTACCGTCGGTGTACTGTATCGTACGAGTGTTAGCAAATCTGAACTACGCATCGAGCGCACACGCAGTCGCAGTGCATTGCGTATGCTATCTGTGTACGACGATCCAATTGACATTGCTATTGAGGATGAGTGGCGCTCTGCAATAGCAAACATTCCACAGCGGTGTGCAGATTGCGGTGGTGTAGCGGCAGGACAGAAACACAAGATGGCTTCAAAAGGGATGGATGCATTGTGAGCCATTAATTATTTAATGGCTGAATATTCTCTACTATGTCGGTTTCTAAAAAAAAAAAAAAAAAAATAAATAAATAACCGACGCTCTATTGTTATTCACCTATTGACCCCCCAACGATGGGTCGCCTAGATGCCGGCCCCATCAATGGGTCATCTAGGTGCAGGCCCCAACGATG
>JAAEOH010000011.1 GCA_024244645.1 Hyphomicrobiales bacterium | reverse complement strand
CTAGTGACTTTGGACGAGGCGCAGATGCCAGGAATGACAGATTACGAGACATGACTTGGGCCCGTGGAAGTCTCGGCCGTCCCGGTTCCACATGACTGCACGGACGGATTTCTGTACGCCTATTGGCGGCGGCCTGCAGCCTATCTCGACCCCAGGATTCGGGCCGCGATGTCGTCCTTCTGGGCGATGGATAATGTGTTGGAGGGTTTGAAAAAACTTGGCCGGGATCTGGACAGCGGTGACTGGGAGCGACGCTATTCCGATCTGCTCAGCCTTGATGAGTACGATGTTGGATACCGGATGGTCGCGACGAAATGACAAACTCTCCAGTTTGAGAGTTTTGCCGAAGTCAAAGGCCTGATTTGGGCTCTAAACTGTCGTTTTGATACTTTGGATAAAACGTTCTCAGCCCGGCCCGAATCAAATCCTCACAAGAACCGCATTGTCGAACCCGACAACCTTGTCGCCGTGCTGATTGACGCCCTCGGAGTAGAGCTCGATGATGCCCCATTCGGGTTTTGAGCGGCTTTGGCGGGTTGCGGTGATGGTATTGAAGAAACAAATCTTGTCGCCGGCATAAACGGGCTTGAGCCACTTCAGGTTGGAGAGGCCGGGTGACGGTCCGAAAACCGGCACGGGCTTGCCTTCGGCCTTGAACCGGGCATTTCTGGCTTTGTGATATTCCACGTTCTTTTTCATCCATAGGGCTGTGGTGTGCCAGCCGGAGGCGCACAATGCGCCGAATATGGATTTGCGCGCCGTCTCTTCATCAATATGGAATGGCTGCGGATCGAATTTCGTCGCATAGTCAATGATTTCATCTGCGGTATAAGTGTGGCTGCCGATCTCAACGCGCTCGCCGATTTCAAACAGATCGAGGCTGCTCAATTTGCCCCTCCGATGTCTCTTGAAGCGAAAAAACCGGTATTGGCGGACGTGCAGACCAGCTCCCCATGCTGGTTGAAGAGCTTATGGTCGAATTTTACGGCGCCAATACCGGGCCGGGAGGCGAGGGGCCTTGAGGAGAGCACCGTCGATTGGCCATGCAGCGTATCGCCGGCGAGCACCGGGCGAAGCCATTTGCAGTATTCCACGCCAGGGGCGCCCTGCGAGGTGGATTCCAGAATGTAGGAATCGATCAGCATGCGCATCATCATTGCGCATATATGCCACCCGGATGCCGCCAGCCCGCCAAGAATGCTCGCCTTGCCGGCTTCCTCATCCAGATGCCAGGGCTGCGGGTCGAATTCGCTGGCGAATTCGATGATCTCCTCGGCACTGACCGGACGGGGACCGAGATCGAACTGCCGGCCGGGCGTGAAATCCTCAAGCGCGTATTTTGTCTTTGCAACTGTCTGCATGCTCATGGCGGACCTTATGCCGCGATAACCGACCCCGATCAATGCGGATTTGCAGCATGCCGTATCAAAGGCCAGCCAGAACGCCGAAATAGAGCGGCGGGCCGAGATAGGCGATCACCGCGAGCACCAGCAGGGCGCGTACCCAAACCGCGTGAAAGCGCCGCCAGAGGACGAAACTCAGCAATATGCCGATAGCGATTTCGAAGAACGCAAACCAATTGCCGTTGTGGTTGGGGTTCCAATAGGAGACCGGCGAGCGGAAGCGCCACTCAGATACAGGCCAGAAATGGGCGTGTGCGTCATCCACATGAACCGGAAAATCAGTTGCCAGATGAATGAGTGCTGCAAGCGCAAAGTAGGTCAGAAGGCTGGCGGGGCGGAACCAGGTCGTTGCGGTGAGACCGACAACCAGGAACAGGAGGTAGATCGGGGCAGAGTTGCCGATTGTAACGGCGTCAGACCATGGCGGTTGATAATAGAGCTCAGACCAGACGGTCCGTTCCGCAATGCCGGCAATTTTGGACCAGACAAAGAGGGTGTAGATGGCAAGGTCCGGCACCAGCGAGCCGGCAATGACCGCCGTGTTGCGGGCCGGCTGATCCGGCTTGGCAAGGACCGCAGCCGCCAGCAACACATGGGTCTGTGTGTTCATGGCGCCAGACTGCTACAGCACTGTGCGTGTTGCAACACGGCGTAACAGTTCAGGTGTTGAACTTGAACAGCAACACGTCGCCATCCTGGACGACATATTCCTTGCCTTCGTCGCGCGCCTTGCCGGCGTCC
Organism: Hyphomicrobiales bacterium; assembly: GCA_024244645.1. Taxonomy (GTDB): domain Bacteria; phylum Pseudomonadota; class Alphaproteobacteria; order Rhizobiales; family Rhizobiaceae; genus Hoeflea_A. The sequence goes on along the minus strand of JAAEOH010000011.1, from coordinate 15,302 downwards.
CTTGCGGGCACTTCACCGCCAAGCGAGACATAATCGTCATAGGCAATGGTCTGGGCGCGGATGAAGCCACGTTCGAAATCCGTGTGGATCACACCGGCCGCCCGGGGTGCCTTGGAGCCGCGTTTGACCGTCCATGCGCGGGTTTCCTTTGGTCCGGCGGTGAAATAGGTGATGAGGTCGAGGAGGGCGTATCCGGCGTGGATCAGCTTGTCGAGACCCGGCTCGTCCAGTCCCAGCTCGGAGAGAAATTCGGCTGCTTCTTCCGCGTCGAGCTGGGCAACCTGGGATTCGATCTCTGCAGAAATAACTACAAATTCGGCATTTTGCGAGCCTGCCATCTTTGCCACCGCTTCCGTTTGCGCATTGCCTTTTGCCGCATCGCCCTCATCGACATTGCAGACATAAAGAACAGGCTTGGAGGTGAGCAGGTTGAGCGACTGCAGAAGACGCAGATCCTCGTGCGCGATGCCATCGAGAAGAAGGCGCACCGGCTTGCCGTTCTGGAGCAGGTCAAGCGCCTTTTCCATCATCGGCAGAATGAGGATCGCTTCCTTTTCCCTGCCGGTGGCGCGCTTGCGCGTCTGTTCGGTACGCCGTTCCAGGCTTTCAAGATCGGCGAGCATGAGTTCGGTTTCAATCGTATCGGCGTCGGCGACCGGATCGATCTTGCCTTCGACATGGGTGATGTCGTCATCTTCGAAGCAGCGCAGCACATGGACGATGGCGTCCACTTCGCGGATGCTGGCGAGAAACTGGTTGCCGAGACCCTCGCCCTTGGACGCGCCGCGGACAAGGCCGGCAATATCGACAAATGAAATACGCGTTGGAATGATTTCTTTTGAGGCGGCAATTTCGGCGATGCGCTGCAGGCGGCTGTCCGGCACGCCAACTTCGCCGGTATTGGGCTCGATTGTGCAGAACGGATAATTGGCCGCCTGGGCGGCAGCCGTTTTGGTCAAAGCATTGAACAGAGTCGACTTGCCGACATTGGGCAGACCGACGATACCGCACTTGAAACCCATCTACTTATTCCTTGTTCCCAAAGAGCTTTTTCAGCATTTCTGCCATCGGGCCCCTCTGTGGAGGATCGATGGGCTTGGGCCCGCGCGCCGCGCGGATATGCGACTTGCCCTTGGCCGTTTTCTTCTTCACTGCCGGATCGGCATGCGCGCCCTTGCCCGTGGCCAGGGCAAGCTTGTTCAGGAAGCCGGAATCGTCACCCGATACCAGCATGGCAAAATTTTTCCCGACTGCATCCAGCCAGGGCTCCACCCATTCGCGCTCGGATTTGGCAAAATCGCCGAGCACATGGCTTGTGACGCGTTCCCTTGCACCGGGATGTCCAATGCCGAGGCGCAGGCGTTTGTAGTCCTTGCCGCAATGGGCGTCGATGGATCTGATGCCGTTGTGGCCGCCATTGCCGCCGCCGGTCTTGATGCGCGCCTTGCCGGGCTGCAGATCCAGCTCATCGTAAATGACGATCAGATCCGCAGGCGCAAGTTTGTAAAAGCGCATTGCTTCACCGACAGCGTCACCAGAAAGGTTCATGAATGTCTGTGGTTTGATCAGCAGAACCTTTTCCCCGGCCAGGTATCCCTCGGCGATTTCGCCCTTGAACTTTTTCGACCAGCTGGAAAAGGAATGGCGGCGGGCAATCGCGTCCGCCGCCATGAAGCCCATATTGTGACGCTGTTTTGCGTGGCGGGGTCCGGGATTGCCAAGGCCTGCGATAAGCAGCATTGCTCCGGTCTCCGTTGCGCAAGAGGCGAGCGATTACTCTTCGCTTTCGCCTTCTTCCGTTGCCCCATCTTCGCCTTCAGCTTCCCCATCTTCTCCGTCGACACCTTCTTCTTCGGCGGCTTCCGCTTCTTCTTCTTCTTCGCTCTTCAGGCCGGCAGGTGCGGCGATTGTCGCGATGGTGAAGTCACGATCGGTAATGGTCAGCTCGACTTCTTCCGGCAACGTGATGCCAGAGATGTGAATGCCGTCGCCCAGATCCAGGCCTGTCAGATCGGCAATAAAGGATTCCGGAATGCTGTCGGCAGGGCAGTTCACTTCAACGGTGTGGCGAACAATGTTCAGAACGCCGCCGCGTTTGATGCCCGGCGATTCTTCTTCGTTGATGAAATGCACCGGAACATCAACGGTCACCGAAGTGTTTTTCGAAATGCGCAGGAAATCCACATGCATGGTGAAATCGCGGACCGGATCCAGCTGATAGTCTTTCGGCAGGACGCGGATCTTCTTGCCATCGACATCGATCGTGGCAATGGTGGTCATGAAACCACCGCTGTGGATCTTCATCGTCACATCCTTGTACGGAAGGGCAATGGAAACCGGGGGTTGCTTGTCGCCGTAAATGACGGCGGGAATCATTCCGTTGCGGCGAAGTTCGCGGGCGGACCCCTTACCAACCCGTTCGCGCGCCTCGGCTTTAAGCTCATAGCTATTGCTCATGGCTTGTCCTTTCGAGGTTTATACATGGAGTGTCTTTCGGCCTATGCGACCCGCAAAAACATCGAGCGGCCAATGGCCGCCCCATCCGAGTTGCCTCCAAGGGTGTCTACGCGGACGCGCGCTATATAACCGAGGGCCAGGCGCTATGCAAGCACATTGGCGCATTTGTCTGCGGACGTTTCCATCCAGCACAAAAAGAAACCCGGGCGGATATCAAACCCGCCCGTTAGACCCGTGTCGAAAGGTCTTTTGGGAGCTTACTGCGCCTGCAGTTCCTCAGGCGTCTTTTGAGCGATCGTGTCCCAGTTCGTATCGGCCGCGACGATGAAGTTCGCGCGGTCGGATTCCCAGCGCTTCTGGATGCCGGGGGCAAGGTTCAGGTAGAGTTTGTTGTCGACAATACGCCACAGTTCCGGATCGCCGTCGAATTTGAAGCCCATTGCAGTGCCGAAGGCGCAATAGCCGCCATAGGCCGGTGCGTAGGCTTTCGGGTCGGAAACGAACAGCGCCTTGTTTTCTTCGGTTTCAAAACGGTAGGTCGCACCATTGTGCTCAGCGGTAATCTGAAAGTTGCCGGGCGTCGGCGCACCCCTGGTGAAATAAGCAACGGGATCGTAGCCACGCAGTGCAAGTTCGGTGCTGGTGGCGTTGACGTCAACGCCTGCAGCAAGTGCGTTGGCAATCAGTACAGCGGAAACGGCAACGCCGGCGAGTGTGGTCCATAGAGCTTTTAGCACATCGGTTTCCTCGGGTTCTGAAGTTCGAATTGCCTCGGAGAAAATGGATCAGGGTAAAAACCCATCCTCTTCCGGGACCGGGGAACCTGCGCCAGGCACCCGGTATTGATGAGTTGTATTATTAGGAACCAATTGGTACAAAACAATTGAATGTGAGCGATACTTGATTGAAAATCCGAGCTGCGCTTCTATGACTTAAAGAGACGCTTTTGTGTGGCGTTGTGAAATGGAACTGTGAAAATATGGCCAGACCGCGCGAATTTGATATGAATGCTGCCGTAGACGGCGCGATGCAGATCTTCTGGCGGTTGGGCTATGCGGCAACGAACCTGCCAGAGCTTTTGAGCGCCATGGGCCTGTCACGCGGTTCGTTTTACAAGGCGTTTGGCGACAAGCATTCAGCCTATCTTGCAGCGCTGGACCATTATGACCGCAATTGTATCGGAGCGGCGGTCAAGCTTCTCGGCGACCGGTCGATCGGCGACGGTGCAATGCGCATCGTGCGGCTTTTCGAACAGACCGGGTGCGGCGAGGGAGTGGCACCGCGTGGATGTTTCGTGTGCAATGCGATGGTCGAACTCGGTCCGCATGACGGTGCGGTCGCGTCAAAGACGGCTGCAATGTCTAACCGGCTTGAAGCCGCTATTTTCGATGCGCTCGGTGATATTGCCAATCTTCAAAATGATGATGCGGCCTCGCGCCGGCGCAAGGCGGCGATCATAACCCGTTTGTACCTGGGCGCGCAGGCGATGAGCAAAACCGGTGACAGGGACGCTGATTGGAAGAACCTGCTCGGCGAATTGCTCGATTGTGACATTGCGTAACCTGCCGGTACCGGCCCGTGCTCAATGCGGCGGGCACCTGCTTCACAAATTACATCTGTGATGCCGCAGAGGCCGCGTCGTTCGAACGGAGGCATACGGACAACCAGACGGCGTAAACCAAGATCATCCAGGCGATTGCCAACTCCCGCATTTCCGTCAGTTCCCAACCGTAGAAGAGCTCGTGCCCCTTTAAGAGAAACAAGATCTGGCAGACCAGCATCGTTGCCAATACAAGCATGAGCAATTTTTTTGCCTTGCCTTCAAAACGGATAAATAGAATAAGGGCAAGTGCAAATCCAAGAAAGAACTGGATCTGAAGCGGGACGATACTCCACGTCTCATAATGGAAAGACGTCAACGGCAGTGCCGCGACGCCGATGACCGGCGGCGGGATCGCGTGCCTGATGCCATTGAGAAGTGACCATCGCGAACAGCCCGCCCATATCGGAAGAATACAGAACGCCAGCGTGGCGGCGGTGTAGTAGGCCACTTCAAACTCCTGGGTGTAGAAGTTATGCAAATTCGTTTCGTTTTGAATATTTGCTGAAAAGGCGTCCGGTGTTTGCCAGCCGAGAAAATGCTGCCCATAGGAAATCTCCTCCATTAACAGCAGGAAAACCACCAGCGTTATGGCGGCGGCAATCAGCCGAAAGGGGATTCCCAGAACGGGTGGAATTTTTCCGTATCGCCGGCTAATCGTGATGTGCATGAACAGCCCGAGAGCGATCAGGATCAGCACAGCCTGGGCAATGGAAATCGCACCGTCTTCGGCGATGTGTCTGGCAAACGTATAGTCAAACTCGAAAGTCAGGACCGCGGCCAACACAAGAAATGCCATGTTCACCGGGCCGATAATCCATGCCCAATTCAGATCCCGCGGATAAACCGTGAGCTTCCTGAAACTGGCATTGGTCACAAAAACGGCGAAAATCGTTCCTGAAATGGCCGACAGCGCAAGAACGATGAACTCCTGTTGCGTGTATTGTGTAGGTGTCCAGTTATTGGCGAGTTTTTGAATTGGCCGATGTCCGACAACAACTGTGCTGACGGCAAATGCTGAGGCTGCTGCTAAAATCCCCACACCGAGCGCTCCCAGGACAGCTCCCCGCCTTTGCTGATGTGTATCGGTGTTCATTGCATACTCCTGCCCCCGGCAACAGTGCAGCATTGACGGCATTTCCACTAGAGGAGGATTGATACACTGTTAACAGACAGACATCGTGACCAGGCGCGTCGAGCGGTGGTGGCGGGTGTGCGGGAGCGGTCGCTTCATGGCGTTTAGTCGAACAGGCTGGATACGGATTCTTCGGAAGCTGTGCGTGTAATCGCTTCGCCGATCAGATTTGATGTTGAGATGACACGGATATTGTGGGCGTTCTGAACCGCAGTCGTCGGCTGGATCGAATCGGTGATCACCAGTTCCTTGAGCATGGACGCGGTCACGCGGGCAACCGCGCCTCCCGAAAGAACGCCGTGGGTGATGTAGGCGGTGACACTGGTCGCTTTGTTTTCCAGCAGTGCTTCGGCGGCGTTGCACAGCGTGCCGCCCGAATCGACGATATCGTCGATCAGAATGCAATCCTTGCCGGCAACATCACCGATCACGTTCATGACTTCCGATTCGCCCGGCCGGTCGCGACGTTTGTCGACGATGGCCAGAAGCGAGTCCAGTCGTTTTGCAAGCGCTCTTGCGCGAACCACGCCGCCGGTATCCGGCGAGACAACCATGACATTGGAAACGTCGTAGTTTTCCTTGATGTCGCGGGCAAGGATCGGAACGGCGTAGAGATTGTCCGTCGGAATATCGAAAAAGCCCTGGATCTGACCCGCATGCAGGTCGAGCGTCAGAACCCTGTTGGCGCCGGCTTCGGTGATCATGTTGGCGACCAGTTTTGCCGATATCGGGGTCCGTGGCCCGGGCTTGCGGTCCTGTCGGGCGTAGCCGAAATAGGGAAGGACGGCGGTGATGCGTCGTGCCGATGCGCGCCGGGCGGCATCGGTCATGATAAGCAGTTCCATCAGATGATCGTTTGCGGGATAGGCGGTCGACTGGATGATGAACACGTCCTCACCGCGAACATTCTCCTTGATCTCAACAAATATTTCCTGATCGGCGAAGCGCCGGACCGTTGCATTGCCGAGGCGAATGTTGAGGTAGTTGCAGATGGATTCTGCCAGGACCCGGTTAGAATTGCCCGAAAATAGTTTCATGACGGCGCTGCCTGTCTTGGTATCCCTGATGGCCGGCGTTTTAGCGGGCTTGAGCGCGAATGCAAGTACCCATGACGTATTAATGGACTTTAATCCAAAGGAACCCGGTATTTATGCGTGAATTGGGGGCAGAGTAATGCTCAGCCGCCGGCTTGCGAACGCCAGCTCATGTAATCGGCAATCGTGCGCGCGGCAATTGCCTCCATGGTTGACGCCTGGACAACGTCCCATGGATCCGTCGCCGTACCCTGTGCGATTTCCTGCCCCCTGATACGATGCAGGCGGTTGCCGCTGGCGTCGAGAACATCCCAGACAAAACCAACCGTTGTCTTGTCGCCGTCGGTAAATGCCGAAAAATATCCCTTTAGAATATGATTGCTGTTGCCGTCGCCGGATTGAAGAATGACAAGGCCGCGTGCACGCGCCTCGGACCCAAGCTGACGTGACAGCGGTCGAACGGCTTCAATGGGAGCGCCGATCACCGGCGTGAAACTGATTGTCGTCTGGCTGGACGATGCCGGCAGGCTTGCGGTTGCGGCGGGTACCGGCGGGTTTGCCGGAGTGCTGCTCGTCACCTGTCCCGGCGGTATTGCCGGCTGATCGGAGGCAACCGGTTCGACCGGAGCGCCCGGATCATCCGGGTTGACGGGAACCGTCTCGACTGTGGGAACATCTTTTTGCGGCCTCAGCCACGACGTATCAACGGCGTTGCGTATGCTGCAGCCGGCGACTGAAATCGCCAAAACGGTAACCAATATCGTAACAGCAGGCTTCGTACGCAAGCTTCACCATCTCCCATTAGAGCAAGCTAACCTCATCTTGCTCTGGCCTGCCTACCTGACGATAAGATCGAGATTGTGGGCCGAGAGGGCGGCCGGTTCTTCCTCGGTCGTCAGATAGGGATGTCCGAGTGTCATCGCCGTGTTTGTCTCTGAATCCATAATAATCATATGCACAAACAATGACATATCCGCCCTAATGTTTTGTTCATTGCCGGAATAGAACATTTCACGCTCCATCCAGCTTGGCGTAAACCGTGCGCCCAGGGAGTATCCGCAGGCGTTCAGCCTGTGTCGGGTCAGCCCGCGGTCTTCCATGACCTTTGCATGGGTAGCGAAGACATCGCCGAAATTATGGCCGGGACGCAGCACTTTCTCTATTTCCTCAAGTGTTTCACGGCAGACGTCATAAAGCTCCAAATGCCTTTCCGTTGGCTTTCCGACAATGACCGTGCGCATCATAGCAGCATGATAGTGGCCGTAGACACCGGCCCACTCCAATGTCAGCTGGTCATTGTCTTCCAGAACGCGCCTGCCGGATTTGTAACGGCAAAGCAGCGCATCGGCCCCCGAGCCGATAATGAATTCATTTGCGGGATAATCGCCACCACCGGCAAAAACAGCGCTCTGCATGGCCGCCAGGATATCGGCTTCATTGCCGCCGGGTTTGATCAATGGCATGGCGGCGTCGAGCGCCGCATCGGCGAGACCTGCGGCGGTTTTGATGCAGTCGATTTCCGCCGGGCTCTTGATCAGCCTGAGACTGGATACAAGGCCGGACGCATCGCTCAGGTCGCCAAAGGATTGCAGTTGATTGTCGAGTTTGCGGCTATTGGAGCCCGTCAGGCCGTGGGTATCGTATTCGACGCCAATGCGGCAGCCGAGGAGGTCGAGGTCGTTCAGTAGGTTTTTCAAATCCATTGTCGGATCCGCATTGGCACGGTCGGTCCAGATGGAGATGTTTTCGATGATCGATGTGTGGCGCGCCTGGCGAAGATCGGCGGAGCGGGTCAGAAGGTTCATCGATCCGTCGGCTTTGACCACCAGCGTCTGGAAGAAGCAGAAACCGAACGTGTCGTAACCGGTCAGCCAGTACATGCTCTCCTGAGCAAACAGCAGCATCGCATCCAGCTCGTTATCCTGCATTGCATCAAGGAGGCGGCGCATGCGCCAATTGTATTCTTCCCTGTCAAAGTGCTGAGCCACGATAACCTCCATCGACAATACATATTGCTGAAATTTGCCGCCCGTAGTCGGGTTCTTTGCGATGCGTTGTGCGTCTGTATGAATAAAACCGGTTCGCATCCGCATAGGTGCAGTGGCCGGAGTAATGTGCGGTCACACCAGATTGGATCAACCGGTCGACAATATAGGTCTGCAGATCGAACTGCCTGTGATTGTGGCGGGCGGACGGTTTGAAATAGGCTGCGTGCTGCAGGTCTTTTTCAACAAAACGGTCGACGAATTCCGGGCCGACTTCGTAATTGTCACCGCTGATCGAGGGACCAAGACAGGCTGCGATCCTCTCCCTTTCAGCACCGAACCGTTCCATCGCGCAAATGGTGTTTTCAAGAATGCCGTCCAATGCGCCCCGCCAGCCGGCATGGGCTGCGGCGACGATACCTGCCTGGGCGTCGGCAAGCAGAACCGGGCCGCAATCGGCAGTGAGAACACCGACGATCACGCCAGGTGTAGCCGAAACCACCGCATCTGCTTTAGGACGCTCACCGCTGAATGGTCCGTCGGCAACAATGACATCCGCCGAATGGATCTGATGCGGGGTCACCAGCTTCTCTACGGGCAGATCGAACCAGTCGCAGATGCGGATGCGGTTTTCAGTGACGTGCCCACGATTGTCCTTTGAGCCGAGTCCGACGTTAAGGCCCTGGTAGATTCCTTCCGACACGCCGCCCTGGCGTGTGAAGAATCCGTGGCGGATTGCCGTGCCTGCACAGCTCTCGTCCAATAGATGGCTGGTGATCGGTTCAGGTCGCCCCGGGGTGAGCATGGCTGGCCTCTCAGTCTGTCATCTGGCGGGATGGTGATCAAAGTGAACGTGTCTGTCAATCACTGGATTTGAGTGCTTATTGCAAAAGCAAATTCAATTATTCGATATTGCCGGAAAAGGGCGTTATCGGTGTTGCACTTCCCGCGACGCACAAAACCTTGAAAAGGTTGCCCATCTCGCTGCTACCAGTGCCGGCGAGACGTTCGACCGATTGGCGGATCTTGTGCTGTGTGCCGGAAGATTTATCTGCACCAAGGGCGCCGGCACGTTCCAGCAGTCCCAGAGACAGCAGAAAGTCGCCCTGGGTCATGACCGGCCAAACATGGGCGCCTTCGGAACGGGCCGCATTGCCGAGTGCCTCGAAATCCACATGGCTCGTCAGATCGCATTCGCCCGGGTTCGCGAGAACGTCGACATATTCATGCCTGCTGACCGCCTGCAGTGTGTCGCCCGTGGCGCTCCTGACATGACCATAGTCTATTGCCAATGCAATGCCGCCTTCTCGCAGCAGACGGGCCGACATCCGAGCCATCAAGGCTTCCCGCGCCGGGGCAATTTCGGCGATTTCGCCGATCGGCGTATCGGTGGCCCAGGGTGGGGTGGTGATGGCTGCCGGGCCTGCCTGAAATTCCAGATTTCCGCCGGCTCCAAGGACAATTGTCCGTTCCCGCCAACCCTGATCTGTGCAGATGAATTGGCGAATCGGTATGGCATCAAACAGCTCATTGTTGAAGAGGAGAGTGAAGCCGCTCGCAATTTCGTCGAGGTTTGTGTGCCAATGGTTTGTAATTGCACTATTTTTCAGCGTCTTTTTTTGAGCTTCCGCGAGATGTTCACTGGTTTCCACCAGGTGCGCACTGGCGGCCGCTGCAAGGTCCGGCTCAAGGTTTTGAATGACTCTTTGCACATCTGCCATCAACGTGCCGCGGCCCGGACCGATTTCGACCAGCCGGACATTTCCTTGCCTGTCATGGGCCTGCCAGGCAAGCAGCAGACATATGCCGATTATTTCACCGAACAGCTGGCTGATTTCGGGTGCGGTGGTGAAATCACCGGCAGCGCCGAAGGGATCGCGCGTGCGATAGTAACCGAGGTCGAGATCACCGAGGCAAACTGAAAAATAGTCGGCGACACTCATTGGTCCGTTTTGGTGGATCAGCCGGCGGATTTTTTCACCCAGGGGTGTCAATTGCCGGGTCCGCCGTCTTCAAGTTTTGCACCGGCGGCCGGTTCCCGGGCAATGGCCATGATGACGATGCCGATGATCAGCATAGGCACTGAGAGCACAATGCCCATTGTGAGCCAGCCGCCGAAGAGATAGCCGATATGGGCGTCCGGTTCGCGGAAGAACTCAACAAATATCCGGCAGGCCGCGTAGCCGGCCAGAAAGGCGCCGCCGATATAGCAGGGGCGGGCGAGTTTGTGGAACCGGAATATCAGCAGGAACAACACAAAGAACAGGACCGGTCCTTCCAGTACCGCCTCGTAGAGCTGGCTCGGGTGCCTGGGTTCGGGACCGCCGGTCGGAAAGATCACCGCCCAGGGGACATCGCTGACGCGGCCCCAGAGTTCGGCATTGATGAAATTCGCCAGCCTTCCGAGAAACAGCCCGACGGGCGCGGCGGCGGCAACAACATCAAACAGGCTGAGGACCGATATGCCGCGGTTTCTTGCGAACAGGGCCATGGCGATGATCGTGCCCAGCAATCCGCCGTGGAACGACATGCCACCCTTCCAAACCTCCAGCATGCGGAACGGATTATCGGCGAAAGCGGCAAAATCGTAGAACAGAATGTAGCCCAGTCGCCCGCCGAGCACGATGCCCGCCGCCGCCCACAGGAGGAAATCATCCATGTCGGTGGCGGTCATTGCCGGCTGGCCATTGTGCCAGAGCCGCTGCCTGCCTGCGATGGCGCGCGTGTAGCGCCAGCCGATCAGGATTCCGGCGACATAGGCCAGCCCATACCAGTGAACGGCAAGCGGGCCGATGGAAAACAGCACCGGATCAATGTTTGGAAACGGCAATGCCGCCTGAACGGGGTTCATATTTGTACGCCATATCTGAGTGTCGGATGAGGCGGACCATGCAGGCGGCAACCCTCCGGGTCAAGGGTTGCATCGACGCAGGCGAAGACTTACCTGATAATGGCAAAGGACCGGACGTTCCCGGCAACAGTGAGGCAACAAGATGACCACAGGCCCAAACAAAATTCTGGATGACTTTGCCCGGCTAATGACAGATGCCGCTGGTGCAGCCCAGGGCGTGCGCAACGAGATGGAAACTGCACTGCGCGCGCAGGCCGAACGGGTTTTGAACTCGATGGATGTCGTTCAGCGCGAAGAATTTGATGCCGCGCGCGAGATGACCGCCAAGGCCCGCGATGAAAACGATGTACTGACCGCAAGGATCGATGCGCTGGAAAAACGCATCGCCGCGCTCGAAGGCACCGCAAAACCCAAGGCGCCGCGCCGCAAGAGCACCAGCACTGGCAAATCGGCGTAATTTTTTCCAGTTAACAATCCTTTTAGGCCGGCGGCAAAAAGACCTTTCGGCAGAATCGGTTACAGCGCCGGCCTGAGGATGTGATTCAGCGGGTTTCCACATGCGATTTCGACTGGGCCCATTTTTGGGGTGGCGCAGCGACTCTGCCGCTATACACTGATTTTAAATGATGATTCGAAGCGGGCTAATAACTGCATGTGTGGGCGAGTGGCAGCAGTCCGGTTTTAGTGAGTAGTATCAGTCGAGTGGCTTCCGGGTTCAGGTGTGTGGGCGTGGCTACGAGGTGCCGTGTCCATGATAATCGAAATTCGGGTGGAGAAGGTGCGGCATGAGCCTAATGGAACTTGAATATGAACGCGAACTCAATCCGGTAGACATGATTGAGTTTGTCGCGGCCAACAATGATTGGTCATTTGAACGGTCCGGCGAAGACGAGATCGCCATGACCGTTCAGGGACGCTGGTCTGAGTACCATGTGTCTTTTTCCTGGATGGAGGATTTCGAGGCCCTCCATCTTGCCTGCGCTTTTGATATAAAAGTGCCGGATAACCGCGTCAGTGAGGTGGTCAAACTGCTTTACCTGCTGAACGGTCAGATACTGATGGGTCACTTCGACTTCTGGCAGCAGGAGGACGTGGTGATATTCCGCCAGTCTCTGCTGCTTGCAGGCGGGGCTGAACCGACCAACCAGCAGGTGGAGGTGCTGCTTTCGAGCGCGCTTGAAACCTGTGAGCTATATTTCCAGGCCTTCCAGTTCGTCATCTGGTCTGGCATGGACGCCAAAAGCGCCACTGATACGGTCCTGTTTGAAACCGTCGGGGAAGCCTGACGAAATCAGGGAGGTCTGGCATTATGTCCGATCCTGTCATGCTGGTTGGTGCCGGCAATATGGGCGGTGCGATGATGCGTGGCTGGTTGGCATCGGGAATAGAAGCCAACTCGATTGCAGCGATAGATCCATCTCCTTCGCCGGCTATGGATGAGATGATGGGTGAAAACGGCATCATCCGTTATCCGTCGGCTCCCGACGGGGTGACGGCTTCGGCCCTTTTCATAGCCATCAAACCACAATTGATGGGCAAGGTGCTTCCAACGCTTAAGCCCGTCCTGGGTGCGGATACGGTATGCATTTCCATTGCCGCCGGTACGCCTGTCGCAACATTGTCACGGCATCTTGGCGATGTGGCGATCGTGCGGGCGATGCCCAATACGCCCGCGATGATCGGCCGCGGAATCACTGCGGCCGTCGCCAATGCTCATGTCAGCAGGCAGCAGCATGATTTCGCCCACCGGCTCATGGCCGTAAGCGGCCCGGTCGAGTGGGTCGATACGGAGGATCAAATTGATGCGGTGACGGCGTTGTCGGGCAGCGGGCCCGCCTATGTATTCTACCTGGCGGAATGCATGGCGGAAGCGGGTAGAAAGGTCGGCCTCGATGCCGACCTGGCGATGCGTCTTGCCAGGGCGACCGTATCGGGGGCGGGGGAACTTATGCACCGGTCCGACGATGACGCGGCGATCCTGCGCAAAAACGTGACTTCGCCCGGCGGAACCACCGCAGCCGCGCTTGACGTGATGATGAAAGACGCCGCCATGCAGAAAGTCTTCGACGAAGCCATTGCGGCGGCAAAAAAGCGTGCGCATGAGCTGGCCGAGCACGGGTGAATAATGGCAGACGAAATCACATGGCAGGATTTCGAGAAGGTCGAGATCCGTGCCGGCACGATCATCGAAGCCGAAGTCTTTCCCGAAGCACGTAAGCCGGCTTATATATTGAAAGTCGACTTCGGGCCAGACATTGGCATCCGCAAGTCATCTGCCCAGATCACAAAGCACTACGTGCCGGAAGACCTTGTTGGATTGCAGGTCATGGGCGTGGTCAATTTTCCACCGCGCCAGATCGGACCGGTGATGTCGGAAGTGCTGGTGTTGGGCTTTCCGGACGAGGAGGGCGAAGTGGTGCTGGCGGCAATCGACAAGAAAGTTCCAAATGGCGGGCGACTGTTTTAGAATCCGGATAAATAACCGTCTAATCAATTACAGAAACGCTTGATACCGGTTCTTGGCGTCCTGTTGTCTTCTTGTTCGCCGATACCCCACCTGCAAACCATAACGCCTTCCATATCCGGTGTTGTTGTTGACCGCGGTGAAGCCGTCGTCGGCGCAGATATAGAATTGTCAACAGGTGGAGGCGAAAGGTCATTGTCTACCAGGACTGATGCATCCGGACATTTTCGAACAGGCCCAATCTGGGAGCATCAGCCCGCAATATATTTTTTCGGCGATCGTTTTCTTCGGTCTGAATTGCATATCGGGTCTGGAGGAAAGCGTTATCAGGGTTTGTCGATGTTCGATATGGGGGTACCGCAATACAGACAGATGAGCGTTGTCTGCGAGTTGACCAGTCGCAAATCCAGAACGGCGCTGCGAGTTGAGGGAATTTGTGATTTTAAGGAGCGCAAGTAGTCTTGCGCCAGTTCGGGTAGATCATGGCAGTAAGTTCGCCGGCAAATCGGCTCCTCACATTCAGATTCCGTCAAGTTCCATTTCCTGCCGGAGGTCCTGAATTTTCTGCGCGAGTTTGCGCCCGACGGCAAGATTCGTTTCGTCGAAGGAAAGATCGGGATTGATTCGCAGACAATCATTCAGCGCCTGAACGGCAGCGGCCTTGTCGTTGCGCCGAATGGGCGACCGGCAAGACCGGCGCGCCGAGGATGCGCGATGCCCTTGTGGCATTCGACTGCTGGGTTGCGCATGTCGAACTTTTCGGCAGCCACTATCTGGTGGTCGGGGAGGTCTTCGAAACGTTCGAGGAAGGTGAGGGCGCGCCGCTGGTTTATGTCAATCGCGACTACGCGCATATTGCGGTTCAGGCATAGTATGAGCAACGACATTGCCTGATGGCCTTGGACGCACATCAGGCACCCGACTGAGAAACAACGGGGCTGTCCAGAACGGTCCCGTTTTCGGTATCGACTATTCCCATATCGCTCAGATGCGGCCCCGGATTGCACACAAGCGATGCGCCAAAGCAGGCCTTGAACACAAGGTAGGGCGGGTTCCACTCCACGATGGTGTCCATCGCCTTGCGTATTTCACGAAGACCATCGGCTATTTCCAATGTGGCCGCTTCGCTGACGAGACCGGCAATCGGCAAGGGAAGCCGGGCCAATATTTTGCCGTCAGAGACCACGGCCAGACAGCCGTTCATTTCGATCACCGCGTTGGCGGCAATGGCCATGTTCTCCTCATCACCGCCAAAGATCGCCAGGTTGTGCGCGTCATGCGAAACCGTGGACGCAAACGCGCCTGTCCATTTCCCCCAACTGCCAAGGAAAGCAACCTTTGGTCTGGCGCCGCTGCCGAAGCGATTGATGGTGGCCATGCGTGTCATATCGTCAGGGCAGACGGCAAAGCCGTTGCGGACGTCTACGTCTCTGGAGCCCCATTTTGTGAAACGCTGTCCGTCTTCAAATGATTATGGACCGTTTTCGGTCTGAGCTTGAGGAAGGTCTGGCTCATTTGGGTTGTTATTTTAAGCGACGGCTTTGCGGTGTTGCAAGCACCGGGTTTCAAGTGTCTTGCGTTTGATCCTTTCCCTGTTTTTGATGATTGATTGTGCCCGCCCGAAGTATACATCGGCCGGCGTGAGGTTGTTCAGGCTCTCGTGATAGCGATGGTGATTGTAATGATCGACGAAGGCCTCGATCTGAGCCTCAAGGTCGCCCGGCAGAAAGTAGTTTTCCAGCAGGATGCGGTTCTTGAGGGTCTGATGCCAATGTT
>JAAEOH010000010.1 GCA_024244645.1 Hyphomicrobiales bacterium | reverse complement strand
ATGTCGGCAAAGAAGAAATGGCGCAAACTCGACGGGAAAAATCGCCTGCCCGAAATCATCAACGGGTTGAATTTAAAGACGGGATCAAACAACTTCAAAGTGCCGCCTGATCACAGCGTCACCAACTTTTGGGCATAGCTCATGGTTCAGGAGTACTTCTGATTTAGAAAATCTGCCCGTCACTCATGACGCCGCGCTGCGCTACAAACGCCAAAAAGGTATACAAGTGTTTGTTTATTTACACTCACCCGCAGTTTTCAAGGCGTGCAGCAATATGAAGGCCACCTGAACATTGTCCGCGTATGGTCCGCCACCTGGATTTGTTGGATTAGCAATCTTCGCTTCAATCATCTCAACAAGCCGAGGGCCGGCTATTGGCCGCGGACTAGCACAAATTACAGGGCCTCCAGCCGATTCCTGGCCATAGAACACAGCTTCGCGCATCGCCACACAGCCGGTACGACACTGGCTATAGGGATTGGACTCCAAAACGCGCCGGAGGGCCTTGCAGTGGCTCTTGCACTTCAATCAGAAAGTTATTCGAGATCATACGCCTTTATCGCAGCTTGTCTGACGGGTCTGGTTGAGCCAGCGGCTGGATTGATTGGAGCGGCTGCCGTAAGCTTCTCTCAGATACTCCTGCCATGGGGACTTACATTCGCAGCAGGCGCGATGATTTATGTGATCAGCCACGAGATTATACCTGAAACCCACCGGCATGGTCACCAGAAAGCTGCGACTGCGGGCTTGACCATCGGACTGGTGCTCATGATGTTTCTCGACGTTACTTTTGGCTAAGGCAGTATGTTCGATAAAACAGACGGCCGTCTGACTAGGGTCAGGACCATTTAATCCGGTAGGATGCAATTAACGCTCCGAACCCTCTTTGACCAATGCTGCGCCCCATGCAAATGGCGACATTGGGTTAGCTTGGTGATGTCTGTGAGAAGGTTCGCAAAGTTCAAAGGGCCCTTGCAATCATCATCGCGCCTACACGCACGATTATGCATCGACGACGTAGCGCTTCTTTGCGCAAAGTGTTTCATAAACAACGACTAACAAGGCGGCAAATCCTAGGAAACTTGCAGCGCAGCTTGATCCAAAGTCATCCAAACCGCTCCCGCCACCGTTGGCGCTTCGCTCCCATTGGCTACATCAATGACCCTGTTCCGCGTGGTTAAAAAGCTACCTTTATCGGTCACGGTCAAACGCATAGACGTTTTGTCGGCATCATCGATCCCGGCCGAAGCCAACAGAAGCGCGAGCAAAAGCAAACCCCGATCGACATCGTCACCAGAGTCGAACAAAAGCACCTCGTCGGCAACGGCCACCCTGTCCCGGTCGCCGAAGATGCTGACTTGACCAGAAATTCGCCCTACATGCTCTAAAGCGGTTTCAAAACTGTCGACCGATGTCGCCAGCTTCCGCAGTTTGGGCCCCCTTAGCGCATTGGCCAAATAAGCACCGGGGGCACCTACGATGATATCCCGGTAACAATAAAATGCCTGGTCAAAGACCGACTGATCATAACCCTGAGCAAGCTCGGCCATCACATTACGCACCTGTTCGGCTCCGGAGAGGTTGTCGAGCTGCAAAAGCTGCGCGCGCGTGGCCCGGCTTGTGGCGAATCGCGTTTCCTGTTCGTGCAGAGTCTGGAACGGAGGCAATTGGAACCCGAAGAAATCAGTACAATCTGTTTCGAATCGTTTCAGCTCGTCTTCTGGAATGGTGCTGATACCACCGCCAAGAATAAGAGTTCCAAACATGGAAATGAACCTGTCGGCGTAGGGTACACGTCGGTCGAATTCAGCAAACTGATCGGCGGCATTGGGCCCGTGTGTCAGGCTGTGCCAGCGCGCCTGATCAAAGTATTCCGGTTTACCATTGCACCAGAATCTCTGACCATTCTTCTGCAGCAGCGTGGTGTAATGTCCGGGCGATCCGACGATAAAGGCATCTGCCAGCGAGATCCCGTGAAGTATGCTGGCAAGTGACGTTGTCAGCGTGGCCTCGTCAGCGCAGACCGTTAAACCAAGTGGTCTGTGCTTTTTGCGCTTTAGCAGGCGCGACATCGCATGCAGGCCGTCTATCGTGGAATACGTGTAGATCGGTAACCGATCCTGTTCGAGCACCGGAAAAATATCCAGCGCTGGGGTCAGCAGACCATCTGAGCGGCGGCGTGTGACATGACGCCAGAGCTGCTCTTTGATCTTGTCGACCGCCTGCGCGCCCAGCCTGTCGCGTTCGTCCTGCAGGTCCAGAGTACCTACGCGCTCGGCCGTACCCATTGGGAAATCATGAGTGAAATGGTGGTCGATGAAAGAGAGCATCTCTTGAGTGATCTGGGAATGCGGGCTGACGCGTTCGATTTGGTTTTGGTTGGGAACACGTTCCACTATCCGGTCACGAATTTGCCAGAGCCTATCGCTCATTAGGTTTGCCAGGATCAAGACAATCATCAGATCGGGGTCGATAGCTGCATCCATCAATCCCGGGTGAACAGCCCTCGACAAACGCTCGATTTGGTCAGAGGGCTTTTTCATCCGGGCCATGAACCAAATTCGAAGAACATGTCTGAGTAGAAATCCGTCATTACGTCTGCGGCTCCGCTTTTGTCATCCCAAAGGGATGCTGACACCTGTTAAAGCGTCGGGCAATCAAAGTGGAGAGGTGATATTAAGTAACTCAAATTCATGATCACTACTGCTCTACGACGAAAGCAGATGTCTCTACATTATCAAAGAAAGGCAACTTTGTCTTAGGTTTGTGGCTGCAGGATGCTTGCCATCCAGCGGCGACAAATCTGACAAGGAGGAAAGCGCGGGCGGTTTAGTCCTTATGGGGGTTGTGGGTTACGGCTGCGATGGTTGATGCACCGAGCTGAAGTTACTTTGGT
>JAAEOH010000009.1 GCA_024244645.1 Hyphomicrobiales bacterium | reverse complement strand
TCGCTGCATTGAGGCGGGCAAACAGCGCACGATTGCGGCAGTATTTCGGCGCCTCTGAATCCTGCTTGTCTTCGTCAAGCCACTTCTCACATTCCTCTACAGCGCTGCAATCGACGCAACGCATCGCGGCTCTTCGGTAAACAGCCCCAATGTTCTCCAGCTCGGCCATTTCATCGCGTACGCCAAGCTTGACCATCATCTTTTCAAACAGATCGGCATCGTGGTCGATACGCGAAATGATATTCTGAATTCCCATTTCGAATCTCTAGCCCATTGCCGTTCGAGGTGAATAATACGTGGCTCGTAGGAGCGTTCATTTGATTTATGTCAAACAATTTGAGGATTAGTAACCACGGGTGGGCACCGCCGTCCGTGGCGAATTCGACGGAAAAGCTTGAACCCGTCTTTGCATTGGTTTAACCCGTGTCAACGCCTTTGGCGCCGATCCGAATTCCAGGAATTTCAAGTTGCAAGATGCATCCCCATGACACTTATTGATACGCGCACACCCGAACCCAAACGGTTGATTCCCGGTGCCACCGGCGATTGGGAGGTCATCATTGGCCTGGAGGTTCATGCGCAGGTTCTTTCGCAGTCGAAATTGTTTTCCGGTGCCTCAACGACGTTCGGCAACCCGCCCAACGACAACGTTTCGCTGGTTGATGCGGCGATGCCCGGCATGCTGCCTGTCATCAATGAGGAGTGTGTACGCCAGGCCGTGCGTACCGGCCTGGGTCTGAAGGCCAGGATCAACAACCGCTCGATATTCGACCGCAAGAACTATTTTTATCCGGATCTGCCGCAGGGCTATCAGATTTCACAGTACATGGATCCGATCGTTGGCGAGGGCACGATCATCATATCGGTCGGTCCTGACAAGAAGGGCAATTTCGAAGACATCGAAATCGGCATCGAACGCCTGCACCTCGAACAGGACGCAGGTAAGTCCATGCACGATCAGCACCCGTCGATAAGCTATGTCGATCTCAACCGGTCGGGTGTTGCACTGATGGAGATAGTCTCAAAACCGGATCTGCGTTCATCTGACGAGGCAAAAGCGTACGTGACCAAACTGCGCACCATCCTGCGCTATCTCGGGACCTGTGACGGTAATATGGACGAAGGATCGATGCGCGCGGACGTGAACGTTTCCGTTCGTCGCGTCGGCGAGGATTTCGGTACCCGCTGCGAGATCAAAAACGTCAATTCAATCCGCTTTGTCGGCCAGGCAATCGAATTTGAGGCGAGGCGTCAGATCGCCATTCTTGAGGATGGCGGATCGATTGATCAGGAAACCAGACTTTTCGATCCCGGCAAGGGTGAAACCCGGTCGATGCGTTCGAAGGAAGATGCACACGACTATCGCTATTTTCCCGATCCGGATCTGCTGCCCCTCGAATTCGACAACGCCTTTGTCGACAGTCTGATCGCTGGCTTGCCGGAATTGCCTGACGACAAGAAGGCCCGGCTGATGGCCGACATGGGTCTGTCTGCCTATGATGCTTCGATCCTGGTGTCCGAGAAGGCCATTGCAGATTATTTCGAAGCCGTCGCCGATGGACGAGACGGCAAAATGGCGGCCAACTGGGTCATCAACGACCTGCTTGGTGCGCTGAACAAGGCCGGAAAGGCGATTGAAGATACGCCAGTGTCGCCACAACAACTTGGCGCGGTGCTGGACCTCATCAAGGAAGGTACGATTTCCGGCAAGATCGCCAAGGATCTGTTTGAGGTCGTGTGGAACGAAGGCGGCGATCCCAACCGGATAGTTGAAGATCGCGGCATGAAACAGGTAACGGACACCGGCGCGATTGAGGCGGCTGTCGATGAGGTGATCGCGGCCAACGCCGACAAGGCAGAACAGGTCAAGCTGAAGCCCTCCATGGCCGGTTGGTTCGTTGGGCAAGTCATGAAAGCGACGCAGGGCAAGGCAAACCCGCAGGCCGTCAACGCGCTCGTGCGCAAGAAGCTCGGTATCGAGGAATAGGCGGACAGGCACAATGTGGGTCAGAACCGCCAGCGAACGCGATCTCCAGGAAATCAATTCGCTCCTCGTTGCCACTTGGCACGACACGTATGACACGATCTACGGCGCCGAAAAGGTCAACGAAATCACCGGTATCTGGCACACCGTTTCAGTGTTGAAGCAACGGCTCGCACAGCCCAACAGCGAGTTTGTCGTCGTCGATACCGGCGAAAGGATCTGTGCCATGGCGTTTGCCTCGACACAGGATGGCAAACTCGTCGACCTGCACCAGCTTTATGTCTTGCCCGATGTGCAAGGGCAGGGGGCGGGCGGCCAGTTGCTGGATGAAATCAAAATCTGTTTCCCCGAGGCAAAACGCATCTGGCTTGAAGTTGAAGAGACAAACCACAAGGCAGTCGCGTTCTATGAGCGCAAAGGATTTGTCGAATGCGGGCGCACGGCTGATTGCGGCGAGCCGGGATCGGGTATTCCGGCGCTGATTTTCGAGCTGGTGCTCGATTGAAACGCAAATTCCGCAGGCGCCATTGAATTGGCATATTCGCGGTGACACAGTGCTCTAACGTCTGGACAATTCCACGCGTTCGCGGCATAAGGCCAGACAACCAACTGACCGAATTCGGTACGAGGATATCCATGAAGAATTTCCTGCTCCAAACATTTACCTGGTGGAACGGAACAACTCTTGGAACGCGCTTTCACACCTGGCGCAAAGGCACCCGTGTCGGTGAAGATGAATTTGGCAATGTCTATTATCAGGGTGGTACAGACAGCGAGGGCCGCACCCGCCGCTGGGTGATTTTCAACGGTCCTTCCGAAGCCTCTGCCATCCCTCCGGGCTGGCACGGCTGGATGCATCATCGCACCAATGTCTCGCCGGCGGATGAGAACTACACGGCAATGGAATGGCAAAAGCCGCACCAGCCGAACATGACTGGCACTGCAGGCGCCTACCGGCCGAAAGGGTCCATTCTAAATCCCGCCGACAGACCGCGTGTTACGGGCGACTATGACGCCTGGACACCTGGCGCGTAATATATTCCGGCCCGATGCGATTTAACGGACAATACAGTTTCGGAATTCGTCTGCAGCGCTTGGCACTGGCCGGCTGTCTGTACATGGCGGCAAGTGTGGCAGCCGCGCAAAGCCAGACCGATTCGGACGTTGAGACCAAAACGCTTGAGCCGGTCGAAAAGAAGGAACTCGCTCCGGCGGGCGATCCACGAATATCCAACAAGGTTGCGGTATTTTCCGGCATCGACAAGATCACGGGCCGCATCATCACCTTTGATGTCTATATCGACGAAACGGTGCAGTTCGGTGCGCTGCAGGTAACACCACGTGTGTGCTACAGCCGCGACGAATCACAAAAACCCAAAACGACGACATTCGTTGAAGTTGATGAGATCACTCTGGACCGAAAGATCCGCCGCATATTCACCGGCTGGATGTTTGCGGATTCTCCCGGACTGAACGCCGTTGATCATGCGGTTTACGATGTCTGGCTGAACGATTGCCGGATGGAATCGGATGTCCCGCCGCCAAGCTGATTTCGTCAGGCAAATATAGCCTCAACCATCATCGCTTCGCTGAGCAACTGGTCGTAGGTTTCTTTCTGAATATCGACCGCGCCAAACCGCCTCAAATGATCGGTTGTAAATTGCGTGTCGAGCAGTATGTAACCGCGCTGTCGCAGCCTGCGGACGAGGTGGACGAGACAGACCTTCGACGCATCGCGCTCTCGCGAAAACATGCTCTCGCCAAAAAAGGCTCCGCGCAGAGAAACGCCGTAAAGACCGCCGACGAGACTGCCGTTGCGCCAGGCCTCAACGCTGTGCGCATGCCCGAGTTCGTGCAGCTGCGTGTAAAGCCGTCTGATAGTCCGGTTTATCCAGGTTTTGTTTCTGCCCGGTCCCGGTTCCGCACATCCATCGATTGTAGCGCTGAACGCGCTGTCGAACCGTATCTCGTAGCGATTTTGCCTGCAGGTTTTGGCAAGGCTTTTCGGCACATGGAACAACTCAAGCGGAATGACACCTCTGACCTCGGGTTCGACCCAGAAAACCTCCGGATCGTCCGCCGACTCCGCCATGGGAAACAAACCGCAGCTATAGGCTTTGAGGAGCAGCTGCGGCGTAATATTGAGCCGATCTTCACTCCTGTGCATAACGCTGCATATTATTGCACGTCGAGATATTTCTCCAGCCAGTGAATGTCGTAATCACCATTGGCTATATCCTGGTTTTCCAGAAGATCCTCGAACAGCGGGATAGTCGTGTTGATACCGTCGATGACGAATTCGCCAAGCGCCCGTCGCAGGCGCATCATGCATTCCACACGTGTGCGTCCGTGGACGATGAGCTTGCCGATCAGGCTGTCGTAGTAGGGCGGTATCGAATAACCCTGATAGACACCGGAATCGACACGCACGCCAAGCCCGCCCGGTGGGTGATAGTGGGTGATGAGTCCCGGGGAGGGGGTGAATGTCTTCGGATCTTCGGCAGTGATACGGCACTCGATGGCGTGGCCGATGAAGCGTATGTCTCCCTGCGTCACCGACAGGCCGCCGCCCGATGCCACCTGGATCTGTTCGTTGACGAGGTCAATACCGGTAATTGCTTCGGTTACCGGGTGTTCGACCTGCAAGCGCGTATTCATCTCGATGAAGTAAAATTCGCCATTTTCATACAGAAATTCGACAGTACCGGCTCCGCGATAGTTGAGCTTTTTCATCGCGTTGGCACAGATCATGCCGATTTCTTCACGTTGATGCGCATTTAGGGCGGGAGAGTTTGCTTCCTCCCAGACCTTTTGGTGACGCCGCTGCAGGGAACAGTCGCGTTCACCCAGATGCACGGCATTGCCGTTGCCGTCACCCATGACCTGGATTTCTATGTGCCGCGGCTTGCCGAGATATTTCTCGATATAGACCGCTTCATTGCCGAACGCCGCACCGGCTTCCGTGCGTGCTGTCGCAAGCGCAAGCGAAAGTTCGGCCTCGTTGTTGGCCACCTTCATGCCGCGACCGCCACCGCCAGCCGTTGCCTTGATGATAACCGGATAACCAATTTCGCCGGCAATTTGCGCAGCCACGTGCTCATCTGTAACTTCGCCCTGCGATCCCGGCACCACCGGAATGCCCAGTTCTTCGGCCGTTTTTTTTGCCGTTATTTTGTCGCCCATTATTTGGATGTGTTGGGCGGTCGGACCAATAAAAGTTATCTCGTGCGCTTCGAGGATTTCAGCAAATTTCGCATTTTCCGACAGGAAGCCATAACCGGGATGCACCGCGTCAGCACCCGTTATCTCGCAGGCCGCCACAATCTGGTGAATGTTCAGGTAGCTCTCCCGCGATGCAGGAGGCCCGATACACACGCTTTCATCCGCCAGCCGCACATGCATCGCGTCCGCGTCCGCGGACGAATGCACGGCCACGGTGCTAATTCCCAGCTCTTTGCATGCGCGCAAAACGCGCAGGGCAATTTCGCCGCGATTGGCTATGAGAATTTTCGACAGCATCAAAAAGCCTATTCAATCACGAGGAGCGGTTCGCCGAATTCGACCGGCTGTGCGTCTTCTATGAGGATTTCAGTGACCTTTCCGCCACGCGGTGCCGGTATCTGGTTCATGGTCTTCATGGCTTCGATGATCAGCACCGGCTCACCCTCTTCGACGCTTTGGCCGACATGCACGAATGGCTCTGCATCCGGAGAAGGTGCAAGATAGACCGTACCGACCATCGGTGATGTTACCGCATTGGTCAGATTAACGCCTGCGTCAGGGGCTGCCTCGGCAACGGCTGGGGCGGCGACAACCGCCGGTGCAGGCGTTGCGGCAGCCGGTGCATAGAGCGGGGCGGCCTGGGCGATCGGAGTGCCGCCGCGTGAGACCCGTATGCGCAGGTCATCCTGCTCGACTTCGATTTCGGTCAGGTCTGTCTCATTGAGAATATTGGCGAGATCACGCACCAGATCCTGATCGATTCCGGATTTTCTTGCTGCCATCGGGTCGGGTCCTTCGAGAACTTGTTCTTAGTTGTTACAAATGTCTGACAGCGCACGAAGCGCCAGATTGTAGCCGTTTGGACCGAAGCCCAAGATGGCGCCGGCGACCACGGACGATATCATCGATGTGTGCCGGAAGGTTTCGCGGGCATGAATATTCGAAATGTGCACTTCGATTACCGGAATGCTGATCGCGCGGATTGCATCATGAAGAGCTATGGAGGTGTGCGAATAGGCACCGGGATTTGTTACCACACCGATTGCGGCGTCATCCGCTTCGTGCAGCCAATCCACAAGCACACCCTCATGATTGGTTTGTCGAAAATCGATTTCAAAACCCAGCTCGTTACCCAGTTTGCGGCAATCTTTTTCAATGTCGCTCAGGGATTTTCCGCCGTACATACCCGGCTCTCTTTTGCCTAGGGCATTCAGGTTGGGTCCATTTAGGACGAACACTTTGCGAGCCATGGGTTTTCACCTGGAGAAAATAAAGTGAAAGACATATAGACGGCCCCGTCCGGAAGGAAAAGCCCCGGTCCGGTACGCCGGCTAAAAAAACTGTTGGATGTTTAATACTAATGGGAAATTGGCCGATACAGGGGCCAAGTGATTTCAGTAGACCGGCGATTGTCCAGTGCGCCGGTCCGGTCTTCGGTGCCGCTTGATCAGCAAGTCGCACTTTGGCAATCGCGCAGATTGGCGACCTTGCCCAGCAGCGTCGGCATTCCGACAGCACCGAAAACGGCTTCGTCGCCGACGATATAAGAGGGCGTCCCCGAAATGCCGAGACCATCGGCCAGCTGATAGGCTTCGCGGAAACTTTCGGTTATCGACTCATCGGCCATCGCATTGCGCAGGGCGGCTTCGTCAACGCCGAGATTTATTGCGATTTCAAGCGCCCGCACCTCCGTGGCGCGATCTCTTCCACCAAGAAGTTCAAGGTGGAACGTCTCGTATTGTTCCGGTGCAATTCGCAAAAGTGCTGTGCTGACCCGGTGAGCGGCAGTGGAGTCTTCACCCAGTATCGGGAATTCCTTTAAGATGAACCGGACATTTGGGTCATTTGCGATGATCTCTTCCATATCCTTCATCGCCCGCTTGCAGAAGCCGCAATTGTAGTCAAAAAACTCAACGATCGTCACATCACCTTCCGGATTGCCCAGGATGATGTTGTTGGGTGAATTGAAAATCACATGCCGTGATTGCGCAATCACCTGCTTGGACTGTTCGCGTTGTATCACTTCCTGCTTGGCTTCATAGGCCGCCTGAACTTCAAGCAGGATTTCAGGATTCTGGATAAGATATTCCCGTATGAACTGGCCGAACTCCACTTTCTGCGCATCATCCAGCGCAACGGCCGGAAGTGGGGATACCGAAATTACGGCGGCTGCCAGTGCAGCGCCAATAAGACCGCGTACTCGTCTAATCATGGTTTCCTTTTAAACTCCGGCTTCAGTTGGTTTTGTATTTGACGATATCGTTCGCGCGCTGCCAGCTGGGCGTACCCTTCTGCAGTTTCTTCAGCGCGCGGACGGCAAAGCGTTTGGCCTCGCGGACATTGCCGCCACGGAAATACCCCTCTGCCTGGGTCAGTTCCGCATTGGCCACATCTCCGGTCTGGGCATAGGCCCGTGCCAGATAAGTATAGGCTGCGAAGTTGTTCGGATCGGAACTAATCGCCGCGCGCAATTCACGAACCGCTTTTTTCATTTGAGCTGGATCGCCCGTCGACACAAGTGCAAAGCCCAGCCGGCCCCGAATGATTCCGGACTTGTATCTGTCCAGTTTCACCGCCCGCGCGAATTCGGACGCAGCCTTTTTGGGTTGGCGCCCAGCAAGATAAATTTCACCTTTCATTTCATGGAGATAAGGATTGTTTTTATCTTGCGATATCAGCTTGTCGATGCCTGCCAGGGCGCGACGGGTATCTCCACGCAGAAATTGCGAAATCGCCATGCCATAGCGCGCGCCCGCACTTTTGGGATTGTTTCTGAACACCTGACCGACCGCCGGTGCGCCACCGGTATAGGCGGCAATCTTTCCACGGATCATGTCGTGCCTGCGCTGCAGCGAAGCAGAATCCTTTTTGTTGTAGTGCTTGCTCTTTCTTGCCAGGTCTTCCATCAGCGCTATTCGCTCGCGCGGCAAAGGATGGCTGACCTCGTACGGATTTCTACCGACGCCTGCGAGTGCCTGTTGCTGTGTGAAACGCCGGAACGTTTTGAGCATCCCCTGGGCCGACTGGCCGGTCGCGTTGAGGTATTTGACTGCTGCACGGTCGGCAGTGATTTCTTCGGATCGCTGGTAGCTCAGCAATGCGCGCTGGGCGACACTCGGGGCTGCAGATGCTAATCCGCCACCGGCTGCCGAAGCGCCTCCGATGCCGGTGGCGCTTCCAGCCGCGGCCGCACCGATGCCGGCAAGCGCGCCGACAATCGCAATTGTACGCGAACGGGCAAGTTGCTCCCTCAATCTCTGCTGATGACCGCCGGCAAGATGGCCGGACTCATGTGCAATAACGCCAATGATCTCGTTTGGCGTATCAGACGTCAACAGAGCACCCGTGTTCATGAAGATCCGCCTGCCATCGACAAAGGCGTTGAAAAATGGATTGTTGACCAGAACGATTTCGATGCCTTTTCTTTTCAAACCGGCAACCTTGAAGATCGGGCGCGCATAGTCGATCAACAGGCCCTCGATTTCCGCGTCGCGGACAATCGGCAGACGACCCTGAGCGCTCGCCGGAATTGCCGAAACGAACGCCATGGAAATTATCAGCAACGACAGCAAAGCCGTTTGCATCAATTTCGATACACTCAATTTTATGCACCTTGTACTTTTTGGATTCGTCATCCTGGAACTCTCCTGGTGACAATTACAGTCAATTGGCCGCATTGCCCATAGCGCTAAACAGATCATCGCGTGAATGTGATAACACTGATGTGGTTGTGATCGTCACGGCAATCAGGCATTTGTGAGGCACAGAATCATCATACGGGACTGTCCAGTGATACAGATTTCACGAAGAAGCGCCATTGAACCTTTTCATGCGATGGACGTTCTTGCAGAGGCAACAAAGAGAAAACAGCAGGGCCATCCGGTCATATCGATGGCTGTTGGTCAGCCCGCACATGCTGCACCGAATGTTGTTGTGGAGGCTGCCCGAGAAGCACTGTTGACCGAGCGGATCGCCTATACGGAGTCGCTTGGTATCAGTCTGTTGAGGGAAAAAATAGCCCGCCATTATTCGACCCGCTACGGCGTTTCCGTCGATCCGTCCAGGATAGCGATAACCACCGGATCGTCCGCCGGATTCAATCTTGCCTTCCTGACAATGTTCGAAGCCGGCGACCGCGTGGCGATTACCAGGCCCGGATATCCTGCCTATAGAAATATTCTCACAGCGCTCGGACTGACACCGATAGAGATCCCGGTAGGCGAGGATGCCGGGTTCACGCTGAGCCCGCAGGCATTGGAAAAAGCAGCTGCAGAACACGGGCGGATCGCAGGTGTTTTGCTGGCAAGTCCGGCAAATCCGACTGGAACTGTTACGGGCAGGGCGGCTTTGACGGCCCTTCTTGAATGCTGCGAAGCCAACGGCATGACGTTCCTCTCTGACGAAATTTATCATGGGCTGAGCTACGCAGGTGATGAAACGACGGCGCTGTCAATCACCGACAAGGTGTTGGTGATAAACTCTTTTTCCAAATACTATTGCATGACGGGCTGGCGCATCGGATGGATGGTGTTGCCCGAACCCGTCATCCGGCCGGTGGAACGTGTGTCGCAAAGCCTTTATATCAGTGCACCCGAACTATCGCAGATCGCCGCCTGTGCGGCCTTTGACGCAACGGCCGATCTCGAGGTCGTCAAGGATGGATACAAAGCCAACCGTGATCTGCTTTTGAAGCGTCTGCCGGAAATTGGATTTAAGATCGCATCGCCCATGGACGGCGCATTTTATGCCTATGTCGATGCCGGGCGATTTACCAACGACTCCATGCGGTTCTGCAAAAAGATGCTGGCTGACATTCATGTCGCTGCCACGCCGGGCAGGGATTTTGACCCGATCGAGGGACACAGGACCATGCGATTTTCCTATGCCGGATCGCTGCGGGAAATGGATGACGCACTCACCCGCATGGAAGCATGGCTGAAATAACACCGGTCTCAATAACAAAACGCCAACCACATCACACGGTTGGCGTTTTGATTTAATCAGTTGTGGAGGTCAGAAAAAACCGCGCCGTTGCCACCAGCCAGCCTTCTTTGGCTTGCCGTCGCCCGAATTGTCGTCTGCTGTTTCACCAACCGTCGACGTCAGCTTCGGTGCGCTGTTTTCCTCATCCGGTGCAGGACGCCTGCGGCGGCTGGCACGGGCGGATTTTTCGTCGTCCGCGCCGTCATTGGCCGGCTGAACGGCAATTGCGTCCGCGTCTGCAACGGCTGCAACCGTTTCTTCAACAGCGTCAGCGACCGCGGCGATTTCCTCTTTCTTCTTGCGAGGAGCGCGGCGGCGTTTCGGCTTTTCCTCTTCCGTCGACACTCCTTCGGACGTTTCGGCTATGTCAACGCCGGTGCTTGCGTCATCAGCCGGTACCACCGCAGCACCATCTTCTTCAGTGACAGCATCGTTTTTCACCTGCGGAACATCATCTCCTTCGGACGCAACTGCCGATCCATCGGCACCTTCAAAGCCCTCCTGGTCGCGGTTGCGCTTTCCACCGCGTTTGCCCCTGCGGCGCCGCTTCTTGCGGTTTTCACCGTCGTCCTCGGACCTTTCGTCCGCAACGCTCTGTGTTTCAGACGTCGCGCCATCATTTTCGTCGGAACCGGAAGGCGGCGCTTCCCGGTCTTCGCCGTTGCGGCCGCCACGACGGCGTCTGCGGCGCTTGCGTTTGCGTTCGTTTCCGTCCTCGTCATTTCCAGCGGTGGTGGCAGCTGTGTCGTCGATATCATCATCATCTGGGAAATCGGTGTCGACTTGTACGGCACCATCAATGACAACTGGTGATTCCACCGGCGTGCCCTGATCGATTGCAATATGCTGCAGTCCGACATTCGGATCGGCCGCAACCTCAATCGTCAATCCGAAGCGTTCTTCAAACTCGACAATCGTGTCGCGCTTCTGATTGAGAATATACAGGGCGATTTCCGGCGTCGTCCGGAGAGTGATGTTGTGTGTCGTCTTTTTCAGCAGATGCTCTTCGGCGGTTCTGATAACATGCAAAGCGACGGATGAAATGGACCGCACATAACCGGTTCCACCGCACCTGTCGCACACCTGCATGGTGCTTTCCAACACACTCGCACGGATGCGCTGACGCGACATCTCCAGCAGGCCGAAATGGGAGATGCGGCCAACCTGAATGCGTGCCCTGTCGCTTTTCAGGCATTCCTTCAGTTTCTTTTCGACAGAGCGGTTGTTGCGCTTTTCTTCCATATCGATGAAGTCGATGACGATGAGACCTGCAAGGTCGCGCAGGCGCAGCTGGCGAGCGACTTCCTCAGCCGCCTCCAGATTGGTTCGCAGCGCCGTATCCTCGATCGAATGCTCCTTGGTGGAGCGTCCTGAGTTCACATCGATCGCAACCAGCGCTTCGGTCTGGTTGATGATGATATATCCGCCGGACTTAAGAGTGACTTGGGGCTGCAACATCTTGTCGAGCTGCGCCTCGATGCCGGACCGCGCAAATATCGGCTGCACATCGCGATAGGGCTGAACGGCCTTGGCATGGCTCGGCATCAGCATCTTCATGAAGTCCTTCGCTTCGCGGTAACCGTTGTCACCGGAAACGACGATTTCACCGATATCCTTGTTGTAGAGGTCGCGGATCGACCGTTTGATCAGGCTGCCTTCCTCATAGACAAGACAGGGTGCCGTCGAGGTCAGTGTCAGGCTGCGGACATTTTCCCAAAGCCGCATCAGATATTCAAAATCGCGCTTGACTTCGCTCTTGGTCCGATTGGCGCCG
Source organism: Hyphomicrobiales bacterium (assembly GCA_024244645.1). GTDB lineage: Bacteria > Pseudomonadota > Alphaproteobacteria > Rhizobiales > Rhizobiaceae > Hoeflea_A. The sequence continues at coordinate 10,076 of JAAEOH010000009.1, read as the reverse complement.
GCGGTGCGCAGGATGACCCCCATGCCCTGTGGCACTTCGAGCCCGCGGGCAACTTCCTTCAACCGCTTGCGGTCCTGGACATTGGTGATTTTACGGGAGATGCCACCGCCGCGCGCCGTGTTCGGCATAAGAACCGAATAACGGCCGGCGAGGGACAGGTAAGTCGTCAGCGCTGCGCCCTTGTTGCCGCGTTCTTCCTTGACGACCTGGACCAGGAGGATCTGCCGGCGCTTGATGACTTCCTGGATCCGGTATTGCTTGCGCTGTTTGCGGGCGCGGTCCGGCACTTCCTCCATAGCATCTTCGGCACCGACGGATTCGACCGAACCATCACTGTCGTCTTCGTCGTCGTCGCTGTCGTCCGACGCGGTTTCACTTTCGGTCTCGTCATCGGATTTGGCCGCGTCATTATCGTCGGACTTTTTGTTGATGACAGATTCCGAAACCTCATCCGTATCGATAGCTGCTGCAATCGAACTAGGCGGCGTGGTGTCGTCACTGTCATCATCGGACGCTTCGCTCTTGTCGACGTCATCCTGTTGAGGTTCGGTCGCAGGTTCATCGCTAGCACCTGCTGCCTCATCGGTATCGGCGGAAACCGTCTCAGACGCATCATCGACGGAAGTGCTGTCTCCGGTCGTTTCCTCGGAAACGGCTTCGACAACGGGTTCTGCAACAGCTTCTTCAGGCTGTACGTTTTCCTCGGCCGGAGTTTCGTCCGCCGCCACCTGCTCGGCGCTGCCGTCTTCGGCTGCGGAAATTTCTGTCTTTTTCTCTTTTCTGGCCTTACCGCGCCCACGGCGCGAGCGGCTTTTCCTTTTTACCGGCTTCTCGACTTCGCCGTCATCATCATCTTCGCGCGCTTCAGCAGCCTCTGCGTCAAGCAAAGCCTGCCGGTCGGCAACCGGAATCTGATAGTAGTCGGGGTGAATTTCCGAAAAAGCCAGGAAACCATGACGGTTCCCACCATACTCAACGAATGCTGCTTGTAGGGAGGGTTCGACCCTCGTTACCTTTGCGAGATAGATATTTCCACGCAGCTGCTTTTTGTGCTGCGATTCAAAGTCAAATTCCTCAATCCGGTTTCCACGAACAACAACGACGCGCGTCTCTTCCTCGTGGGACGCGTCGATTAGCATTTTGTCTGCCATTTAAAAGATGCTCCTCGGCAGGAGGTCGCAATTCTTCGCTACCAGGCGGTTCCGCCCGGGTTCGAATTGTTACCGCTGTGCCGAAATTTGTAGTTCCCGACAGGAATTGGAGCACCGTGCCTACAGGTTCCGGAACACCGCATGTCCGGAGAGCCTTGCTTGAGAGTGTAGTCGGTTGCATTTCCATCCAAATTCCAATCGGGAATATATGAACATAAGGTCTCTTTCAGACCGATGAAATTCGCTTCCCATGGGAAGCAGACGGCCATTGCCGTTATTCGACGCCCGGATTCGCCCGGGCACTATCGATTCATTCTGAGGAATTAAGTTGCTATGACGTCAGACGAAATGACCGGTTGGCGCCCCAAAACCCTGAAGCAGGTGGCTGCCGAATCCGCCGTTCCTATCTCGTCAGCATATTAACCCTCACCCCGCTTTTATGGGCTTGAATTCATTCTGGCAAGAGGCAAGCGGTTTCGCAATTAGGGAATGGGAGCATTCTGCAATGGCTGTTTACGAGGCCGGTGACGCTGCAAGAGCGTTGCCAGAGCGCTGCGCGTATACAAATAAGCCTGCATTTTGGGGATAAACCCCGCATATCAGTTATCATCGCCCTGTTTCGGTATCTATCCAGACCACGTGGAGTATGTTTGCTCAGGGTGCCTGGGTTGAATTCAACATTCCGCAGTGATCAGACGGTGAGTGCCCTGTGAATTATGACAGTTGCTGCAATATGAATTTGATGTAGACCCCAGTTGCGGAAATTCAGCGATTCGTTCAAAAAGGACGGACGCGCTTGAATCGATCTGCAGTATCAGCGGCTCAGATGGCAGTATGAACACATTGGCTCATATCGACACAAAAAGACGACATCCTGACAGCCAGCCGATCGTCGGTGTGGCTGGCATTTTTGCGATAATTCTTTTGTTTGCTGCGTCGTTGCTGGTTACCGATGCTTCCCTGGCAGCAAGTGGCGCCGGCAATGCCGGCGACAAGCTGGTTGCCTTCGAGTTCCGTATCGCCGGCGATGAAGTGCGCACACGTGTCGTCATCGAGTTCGAGCAAAAGCCGGATTTTTCCTATCATCTGCTGGCATCTCCGCATCGTCTGGTCATTGACCTGCCGGAAACGGTATTCGGATTTCAGGATAGTTTGGCGAAAGCCAGGGGCTTGCTGACAGATGTGCGCTACGGCGCAATGGCGCCTGGCCGGTCGCGGATCGTCTTCACTTCCGTCGGTCCCGTTAAAGTCGTAATGGCAGATGCAATGGAAAGTGAATCCGATGGCACTTTCAGGCTTGTTGTAGATCTCGCCGCCACGTCGGACAACGAGTTCGCGTCCCTTGTTGGCCAGCAGCAATGGGATCCGGCATCGCCCGAAAAAGAAACCGACATACAGAGCGGCACCGTCGATGCGGGCAGTGGATTCACGGTAGCCATTGATCCGGGCCATGGGGGGATCGATACAGGTGCAAAGGGGCGGGGTGGCGCTGATGAAAAAGATATTACACTGGCAATGGTCCTTGCTCTCAAGACCGCGCTGGAGCGTGATACCGACATGAATGTCGTCCTGACCCGCGACAGCGACAGCTTCGTTTCCCTGTCGGAGCGGGTTCGCCGGGCGCGGCAGCAATCGGCCGATATGTTTGTCTCAATTCATGCCGATTCCATTCGCGTTCGAGGCGTGCGCGGTGCGACTGTCTACACCTTGTCTGAAAAGGCGTCGGACCAGATGGCCCAGCAGCTGGCCGCGCAGGAAAACCGTTCTGACCTGATTGCCGGCCTTTCGCTTGAAGACGAACCCGATACTGTGGCCGATATTCTTATCGATCTCACCCGCCGGGAAACCCGGGTGTTTTCGGACAGCTTGGCCGCGGCGGTCATTGGGGCTTTTGATGGAACCGTTAAACTCATCAACAATCCCCACAGATCGGCCGGTTTCCGGGTTTTGAGAGCACCGGAAGTGCCGTCTGTTCTGGTGGAGCTTGGCTATCTGTCAAACGAAGACGACGAGAAACTTCTGACCGACCCGAAATGGCGCAACAAGACTGCAGATCTCTTGGCCTTGGCGATTAGCGCGTACAGGGATAAGGTGACAGGTGTAAGCAACTGAGACAACGCCCGTTGTGACAAGACTTTTTTGCCATTGTGTTACTATTGTCACATTGATTTAAGATTACTTCAGGTTATCTGGTCGTAGAATGTTAGTGGCCCTATTTTGCGCACATTCCGCGCACTAGTCGGTGTATAGTTTGGCGTGTGGGCTGACTCGCCCTGGGATTGAAACAGCTCCGGTAAGGAAACGATGCTCAGACTGATTGGATATTTGTTCGGCATAGGGACGATCTTGTTCTTCGTCGTCGCACTGGGGGTTGCCTGGTATGTCGGCGCTGTGACTCGCGACCTTCCGGACTATGAAGTTCTAAGTAGTTACGAGCCGCCGGTGACCACCAGAATTCACGCGTCCGACGGCGCATTGATGGCCGAACATGCTCGCGAGCGACGGCTTTACCTGCCGATTCAGGCGATCCCGGACAGGGTCAAGGCCGCATTTCTGTCCGCCGAAGACAAGAATTTTTATCAGCACAATGGTCTCGACTATATCGGACTCATCCGGGCAACGATCACCAACGTTGAAAACTATTCGTCCGGCAAACGCCTTGTTGGCGCGTCCACCATCACCCAGCAGGTGGCAAAGAATTTCCTGTTGAGCTCGGAACGGACATTCGACCGGAAAATCCGCGAAGCCGTTCTGGCTTACCGTATCGAGCAGGCCTATTCGAAAGACCGCATTCTCGAGCTTTACCTCAACGAAATCTTCTACGGTCTGAACTCCTATGGCATAGCCAGCGCGGCCCTGACTTATTTCAACAAGTCCGTTAACGAGCTGACGCTGCAGGAAGCGGCCTATCTGGCAGCCCTGCCCAAGGCGCCGTCCAACTATCATCCTTATCGCCACACCGACCGGGCAATCACCCGCCGCAACTGGGTCATCGACCGGATGGTCGAGAACGGTTATGTCAAAACGGCAGATGGTGATGAAGCCAAGGCACAGGACCTTGGTGTCAATCCGCGGCGGGGCGGTTCGCACCTGTTCGCATCCGACTACTTTGCCGAAGAGGTTCGCCGGCAGATCATCGGCCGGTACGGGGAAGACGCGCTGTATGAGGGCGGCCTTTCTGTCCGCACAACGCTTGACCCGAAAATCCAGATATTGGCCCGCAAGGCGCTGCAAAGGGGTCTGATCCGCTACGACACCCAACAGGGCTATCGCGGCCCGGTTGCCACCGTTATTACCGATGGCGACTGGGGCGTTGCGGTGGCGGAGGTCGAACCTTTGCGGGATGTGCCGGAGTGGAGACTTGCCGTTGTCCTTGATGCCGATGATGAAAAGGCGACTGTGGGTCTTCGGCCAAGCAGAACCGCGTCGGGCAAAGTCGCCGAGGATCGCAAAACGACAATCCTCAACGGCGCTGATATGGAGTGGGCCTATCGCATCAAAGTCGACAAGGACCGCAAGAAGGTCAAAACGGTTTCCGAAATTCTGAAGCCCGGCGATGTCGTCTATGTTGAGGAAATCAAGCCGGAAGAAGGTGAGCCGAAACATGTATTGAGGCAGCCGCCGGAAGTGCAGGGGGCTATTGCGGCCCTGGACCCGCACACCGGGCGTGTGCTGGCGCTGGTTGGTGGCTTTTCCTATGCGCAGTCTCAGTTCAACCGGGCAACGCAGGCAATGCGTCAGCCGGGTTCGGCCTTCAAGCCATTTGTCTATGCCGCTGCACTCGACAACGGATACAGCCCAGCCTCGGTCGTGCTTGATGCACCGATCCAGCTGGTTTCGGGCGGCGAACTATGGCAGCCGAAAAACTACGGCGGCGGTTCTGCCGGACCATCCACTCTGCGTCTTGGGATCGAACGCTCGAGAAATCTCATGACCGTGCGCCTCGCCAAGGACATGGGCATGAACCTTGTGGCTGAATATGCGGAGCGTTTTGGCATTTATGACGAAATGCCGCCGCTCTTGGCGATGTCGCTCGGCTCCGGTGAAACAACGGTGTTGCGGATGATCTCGGCCTACGCTGTGCTGGCCAATGGCGGAAAACAGATAAAGCCGTCCCTGATCGACCGGATTCAGGACCGCTACGGCAAGACGATCTTCAAGCATGAGGAACGCACCTGCGACGCGTGCATAGTCACCGAATGGCAAAGCCAGGACGAACCGGAAGTCGTGGATACCCGCGAACAGGTGCTGGATCCGATGACGGCCTATCAGGTGACATCAATGCTCGAAGGCGTGGTCACGCGCGGCACGGCGGCAAGCAAGGTAAATCTTGGTCGCGCGGCCGCAGGCAAAACCGGAACGACGAACGAGGAAAAGGATGCCTGGTTCGTTGGCTATACCCCCGATCTCGTGGCCGGTGTGTTTATCGGATACGATACGCCCACGCCGATGGGCAGAGGCTCGACCGGCGGCGCATTGGCAGCGCCGATATTCAACGAGTTCATGATGGCGGCGCTGGAAAACACCTTCCCGGCTGACTTCCGGGTGCCACCTGGGCTGCAGCTGATACCGATCAACCGCAAGACTGGCATGGAAGCGCGTCCGGGCGAACCCGATGTCATTTATGAATCGTTCAAACCAGGCACGGGTCCCGCCGACTTCTTTTCGGTTATCGGCATGGAAGAATATGCGACCGGCGAAGAAATATTGAACGTTTCCCCGCAAGCCAACCGCGCCATAGTATCGGGTGCCGGCGGCCTTTACTGACAACAGATTAACGAGCATAAGCCACCTGACGTGAGTTTGGCGGCTTTACTTGCCGGAACCGCATGATTATGGTCCCGGCAATCTCGCACCAACTATGCCATAAGGCGTTATCCAAAAAGGGAAAAAAGACAGGCAATGCGCTCCGAAATTCAAGTGATTCTCGACGAAATCAAGCAGGCCATAAGCCTGCTGAGGAGGCATCTTTGACTGGGATCAGGCTCTCAAGAGACTGGAGTTCCTGAACGTTAAGGCAGAGGATGCCGATATCTGGAATGATCCGCAGGAAGCGCAGAAACTGATGCGAGAGCGGCAACAGCTCGAAGAAAACATTTCCGCACTGCGAGAACTTGAATCAAGGCTTGATGACAATGTCGGCCTGATCGAACTCGGCGAAGAGGAAGACGACGCTGAAGTCGTTCAGGAAGCCGAGGGAGCACTGCGTGCGATGAAGGCGGATATCGACCGCCGTCAGATCGAAATGCTGCTCTCCGGGGAAGCCGACCCCAACGACACCTATATCGAAATCCATTCGGGGGCCGGCGGCACGGAGAGCCAGGACTGGGCGTCCATGCTCATGCGCATGTACAGCCGCTGGGCTGAAAAACGCAAGATGAAGGTCGAGCTGCTCGAGATTCACGATGGTGAAGAAGCCGGCATCAAATCGGCCACGCTGCTGATCAAGGGGCACAACGCCTATGGATGGCTCAAGACCGAATCCGGCGTGCACCGTCTGGTGCGCATTTCGCCGTTCGACAGCCAGGCAAGGCGCCACACCTCATTTTCGTCGATCTGGGTTTACCCGGTGATCGACGACACCATTGAAATCGACATTCCGGAATCCGAAGTACGCATAGATACCTACCGCGCATCGGGCGCCGGCGGACAGCACGTCAACACGACCGATTCTGCTGTGCGCATCACCCATATACCGAGCAACATCGTCGTGCAGTGCCAGAACGAACGCTCGCAGCACAAGAACCGGGCGACGGCCTGGGAAATGCTGCGCTCGCGCCTCTATGAGGAAGAGCTCAAGAAACGCGAGGCTGAAGCCAGCGAGCAGGAAGCTTCAAAGACGGAGATCGGCTGGGGTCACCAGATCCGCTCGTACGTCTTGCAACCCTATCAGCTCGTCAAGGATCTTCGCACCGGAACCGAAAGCACCAGCCCGCAGGACGTGCTGGATGGCGACCTCGATGCGTTCATGGAATCATCACTGGCCCACCGCGTGCACGGCAGCGATGTAGAGGTCGAGGACATCGACTGACTTCAGTAGACCCGCAAGGTCACTGAAATTCAGTTTGTTGCAGGCGTGAACGCGGTGTCACCGAACTGGTCCACATATAGCTCCCAGGTATCGGGTTCTTCGGCGGCCGGATCTTTTTTGAGATAGACGAAGGTCACAAACCCGTGCTGTTTGGCAATTCCGGTTGAGTTCTCCGGGCGCATGTCGGTGATGTAGGCCTGCATCTCGGTCAGCGTCTTGATTTCCCGCGTATCGAGAAGCGTCGGTCCGTCTTCGGAAAGCCAGATGCGTTGCAGAAACAGACGCGAAGTATTGTCAGACGACCGGATCGCGATGGATCGATAGTAGCCGCGTATGGTTTGCTTTACAGTCTCTTTTAGTTCGGCGGTTTCTGAGTCAGTTTCTTTCGTTTCCGTTGCTTCAGTTCCCGCGTCTGCGTTCTTTTCCCCTGCTTCAGGCTTTTCAACCGTCGTTTCCCAAAAGCCACCACTGACCACGGAAAGCACGCGCGTGGGGGTCGTGTCCGCCATGACCGCCGGATCGTCCGATGCCATAACTGGCGCAGCTGTCGCAAAAACAACGAAAGCCGCAAAAAGCACGGCTGCTACTTGGCGCAATTCAAGCCCGTTCTCAAAAAAAGTGCGCATACTCAAAGCCCCCAATATGAAGCGGTAACAAGTGGTTATGCATTAGTAGAGAAACTGTTCGGCCAGAATACGGTCATCCCAGCTGTGGTCCGGATCCGAAAGAATTCGCGCGGTCACCTTGGTGGTTTCCCGAATCTCGACCCTCTGCACGGACTTGACCTCGGTATGGTCAGCCACGGCATTAACGGGCCGTTTGGTCGGCTCCAGCACTTCCATTTCCACAGTGACGCGATTGGGCAACAGTGCGCCGCGCCACCGCCGCGGCCGGAACGCGCTGACCGGAGTGAGGGCAAGCAGCGGTGCTTCCAGAGGCAGGATCGGCCCGTGTGCCGACAGATTATAGGCGGTCGACCCGGCCGGTGTCGCCACCATCAGCCCGTCGCAGATCAATTCCTCGAGCCGAACCCTACCATCCACCAGCACCCTCAACTTGGCCGCCTGATAGGATTGGCGAAACACTGAGACTTCGTTGATTGCATAGGCGTGAACCGAATTGCCCTCGGCATCTATCGCCGTCATCTCCAGCGGGCGGATATGATGCTCCACCGCGGCCTCAATGCGTTCGCGAAGACCTTCTTCCTTGTATTCGTTCAACAAAAACCCGACCGATCCCTGGTTCATGCCATAGAGCAATTTGCCCGAATCTATCGTGTCGTGAAGTGTTTGCAACATGAAACCGTCGCCGCCCAATGCGACGATAATGTCCGCTGTGTCGTGGTCTGTCTGACCATAGAGCGCCGCCAGGCGTTCTGCCGCTTCGCGCGCCTTGTCGGCGTCGCTGGAAATAAAGCAAAGAGAAGAGAGGTTTCGTGTCATAGGTAAGCTGTTCCGGCGTGTTGCATAGATTCTAACATGGCGGGGACAAACGCATCGCACAAGAGCAGCGCCCGAATCTTGACGCACCTGTCTGGTCTTTCGGGTTGCATGAGGAGAATCATTAGCCGATCTCTTTGGGCCGCTTTCGCAATCTCCGCCGCGGCGACCCTGCTGCAGGCTGGCGAGGTCACCTATGCCTTTGCGGTTCTCTTCGGATTGTTTGATCCCGCGCTGATTGCCGAATACCGGCTGAAGACCGCCGACGAATCGGCTTATGTCCGGGCGATTTCGGACGAGATCGACCGGGGCAACTACGTCACCGCCGAAAGTCTGGTGGCACTGGCCGAGAGCCATGGCCACACCGTCCCGCCGGAGCTCGCCGCCGCGGCAGAGGCGACACCCGTGCGGCGCACGGTTGCCTCCGGCGGCAAGTTTGCGCGCGGTCTCTTTGTTGGCGGACACGGCAGCGGAGAGGAGATCGCGGGCACTATCATTTCGGATTTCCTTGTCATCGGTGATATCCGCGACATCGCCGTGCAGGGCACGCAATATGCGCGCGGCGAAGATTATGACCGCATCATTCTTGGCCTGTCGACGCTCGGATTGTTGACCAGTGGGGGCGCGCTGCTGACGATGGGCGGATCGGCTCGTCGATGCTGGCATTTCGGTCATCAAGGCTTCCTACAAGACCGGTCGGATGAGCAAGTCGATGCTACGCCAGCTGACCCTCATCACCGGCCGGCTGATCGACCGCAAGGCACTGGCCGCGCTTGATCTGCGCAAAATGACACGGGCTGCTGATTTGCGCGCCGGGCTGAAAACCGTCATCCGGCAGGACGAGGCGTTGATACTGTCAGCCATCGCCGCCGACGCCGGCGCGATCGTGGGCAGGGGTGGCGCCAGGGCCGGCATCATTGCGTTCGAGATCGCGGATGACGCGAAGGATCTCAGGAAATTGCGCCGCGTCGCTACGGTCTTTGCGGACAAAACCGTGGCTGTCTTCAAAATCGCAGGGAAGGGGCTCCTGCGCCTCGTCGACATAATTTGGCATCTGGCCGGCGCCATTGTCTCGATGCTTGCATCATTAGCGTTGTTGGTGTTGAGATTTGCAAGGGTGATGTGAGGCGATCCGTTTTTCGGATCGAACGATATTGCCGGGGCTTCTTTGATGAAGCCGACTTGAGCGGTGCACACACTATGATTTTCCCGGAAAAATCTGGTGCGCCCTGATTGATACAGTTCGAACTCAGCACCACTATACAGTCAATTTTTATGAAGAACTATTTAGCAGTCTGCTTAACAGTAAGATTATGTTCCCCGTCAGCGCCTATTGGACCGAATTGGCGAATTGAATAAGAGAGACATCTGGCTCATCGTGACCACCCAGGAAGTGGCAGATGAGACAGAGAAAGACTTCCGAGAAAGTCGTCAAAGATATCCGTCGAGCGACGC
>JAAEOH010000008.1 GCA_024244645.1 Hyphomicrobiales bacterium | reverse complement strand
TGTGTGCGCAATGAAGGAGCTGGAAGCCAACCGCTTCAACGAATGCAGGTGTGGCAGGTAATATTTCCACTGCACCTGATAACAACAGCCTCATGATGGCATTCAGTGAGAGCGAATCCCTGGCAATAACAACGCCCGAGCCCCGCCCGAACCCAACATTCAACGGTGGCAATCAGCAATCCAGTCATCATGCCGTTGTGGCTGCTACACGATTACAACACGCCGCAGCGCCGCAAAGAATGCTCCGCGGTTCATAAGATTGGTTTCCTCTTGGAATCGAGAGAATGCGGACATAGATTCCGCAAATAACGCGATTGAATATTCGCTGGTCTTGGCTGTACGGCGCGCCCACCCACGACTTTGGCGAACATTTCGAATTGCTCATGATTGGCAGGAAGGCGAAACAATAGCAGATTCGACTTATTCATCTGTCCAACCGAAACTACTATCCTCTGCAAGGTTACTTCCCGGGGTTCCCAAATAAGTCACGTATGGCCATAATAGGCCAAGCTCTTTAAAAGACATGTGACGGGGATGACTGCAGATAGATTCATAGAAATTCTATCCCATCCATCATGAACTACTATTCTACGGCAGCGGATGTTTGTTTCCCATGCAAATGAGATCAAAGATCACACATGACCTTGTTGATCACGCTATGGCGCTTTACCGGCGAGGATATGTTCCTGTGCCGTTGCGAGAGGGCGGCAAGCATCTTGACCTGTCTGCGATGGGGTATCTACCGTTGCATTTTCAGACGCAGTGCAAGTTGCTGAAGGAGCTGGCTTTTGCGTCACTGTGCTATCACTTTTCGCAGAAGCCGCCTGAGGAGACTGAAATCACCTCCTGGTTTGCCGGGTTTTGCGGCAATATCGGCATATTGGGCGGATTTGACGGCCTGCTGGTGCTGGATTTCGACCATAAAGGCCACTTTGCGCAATGGCAGAAAGACAACGCGGATCTGATTTCCCGAACGCCAGCGGCCCGTTCGCCGCACGGATACCATGTCTATGTGAAGATATCGAAGCCGACGGTCACCTCCAGCATGTATTCGGGTTTACGTCGCGTCGGCCACATCAAATCTCTGGGCGGTTATGTCGTTGCGAGCCCATCCGTGGTTGGCGGGGACAAGAGCTATAAATGGCTCGAACACAATTCACCCTTTGATGTTTCACCCTGTACCATCGACAGCCTTGAGTCTCTTCGTCTCAGAGCGGTGTCGCCCCTGAAAAGCGGCTATGACCGGGTGAGGAAGCGTGGTTATTTCGAACTGCAATAGTTGACGGGTGTCAGAAAGCGGTGTCACGGGTTTCCGTTATTATTCCGGCACGCAATGCCGCAGCGACGATGTCGCAGGTATTGGCAAGCCTGGTGCCGGACAAGGGGCTGATCGGGGAAATTGTCCTGATCGACGACCGGTCCTCGGACGCTACCGCGGAACGCGCGAAAACAGCGGCAAGCGACCTGGGACTGCCACTGGCTGCGTACAGCGTCTCCGCCGGCAGCGCGGGTGCCGGCCGCAATGCCGGTCTCGAGCGGGCGAGGCTGCCGCTGATTTATTTCATCGATGCCGATGATGCGCTGCTGCCTGGCGGCCTTGCAAAACTGGTGGCTGCGATCGACGGCAACATGGACGCCGGTCTCGCCATCGGCACATCGATCCGCAAGACGCCCGGCGCGCAAGACCTGACAAGGGTGCCATCCGGATACGGAACCAACCGGAGCGAAAATGCCGAACGTTATCTTGTCAACGGCGCGCGGCCCATTTCGATGGGCAGCGGCCTCGTGCGGGCAGACGCCCTGTTAGAAATCAGGTTTCCGGAATCGATCACCATTGACGAAGACACCTGGTTCTGGACTGCCCTTTTGGCGTCCACCGGGGTGGCCGTTACGGCAGAACCGGTTTTGCACTACCACCTCGACGGACACCGCACGGCACGCCGGTACCTGGATCGTCCAAGACGGGCCTGGCTTGATATTGCATTGGCGTTTCGCAGGTTGCGAGCCTACGGGGTTTCCGATGCCCCGCTGTGCTGGCGCCGTGCGTGGATTGCGCAGCGATTTTCCCGCCAGTTGATAAAAAGCGGCCGTTTTGACGAGGCTGCAGCGATGCTGCGGGCGGTGACCGCCCACCCGCAGTTGGGCAGGGAATGGCGTACGACACGATACCGCATTCTTTCCGGTACCGGGCGGCGCTTTCGCCAACCCAGGAAAACCGCTCCCTCCGTTCGCAATGACAAGGAGCACAGGACGCTGATTGTGTGTCACGATCCGGCCTGGCCGCCGGTTTCCGGCGCCGATCTGCGCAATTGTCAGAATGCCGGCGCAGCCGCCAGCCTCGGCCCTGTCAAACTCGTATCACTTCGCCCCTACGAGCAAAGTTCGCAAACCGCGCCCGGCTTTGACATCGCCTCCCTCATTCGCCCGGGCGATCCGCGCTCCGCATCGCTCAACTGGCCACGGTACCGCATCGAGCCCCGAATTCCCGCGGTAGCGCTTGAACGGCTTCTTGACGAGGTCCGGCAGTTCCGGCCGGCCACGGTGATTATTGAAGGCATCGGGCTTCAGGCTTTCATGCGGCCGCTGCGCGCGCAGGTTCCGCAACTCGTTCTGGACATGCACAATGTCGAATCTGACCTTGCGGCTCAGTTGCATCAAGGACGCGGTCGCCCCATGGCAGCCGGCCTCGATGCCCGCCTTGTGCGCTGGCGGGAAGCTCAGGCGCTCAAATGTGCTGACCGGGTATGGACCTGTACCCGGAGCGACCGCCAGCGGCTGCTCTCCAATTACGGTCTGCAAATGCCGGTCCATGTGATACCCAACGGAATACCCCGCTTTGATGAGATTCCTGCCCACCTCGACGGTATGCCGCACATCGGTATCGCACCGTCGATCTTCTTTGTCGGACATCTCGGATATGCGCCCAATATCGACGCGGCGAGCAGGCTTGCACGCAGCATCCACCCTTTGATCCGGGCTTCATTTCCCGATGCCAGGCTGTTGTTGGCCGGCCGCTACCCGAAACCGGAAGTCAAGGCGCTCGCCGAATTGCCGGGCGTCGAACTGCATGAAAATCCGGAAACACTTGTCCCGCTGTTTGCCCGCGCAGATCTCTCGCTTGTGCCGCTGCGTGCCGGCGGCGGCTCGCGGATCAAGATCCTGGAGGCCACCGCCTGGGGCATTCCGGTCGTGGCGACACCGCTTGCGGCGGAGGGACTTGAGTTCGAACCCGGCAGGCACATCCTTTTGTCCGATGCGGACGATGAGCTCGCCCGGCTTGCCGTCACTCTATTGAAGGACAAAGACCGATGGTCTGCCCAGCGGGAACAGGCCCGCCTGGCGGTGCTGCAGTCCTACGGCCCGGAGACGATCAATTCGAATGTTCGAGCGGGTATAGGACTGGATGTGTGATCCAACGCCGAACACGGATATGTGACGCTACATTACGCGTTTGCAATGTTTCGAACAGGCTCCGTTCACATTGTGCTCCCACATCAGATTCATCGAGACTGAACCGTAAGGAGATTAGTAAGATGAATACGAAAACCACCATACGAAATGCAGATCATGTGGATGTCGTCATCACCACACGCAATGCACGGGCTGAATGGTTCAAGGCCTTTTTCAAATCGATCACAAAAAGTGCGATCTCAAGGTACAGGACCAAACCCAATCCGCTTATCATGCGCGGTCTGCACATTAGTTGATCGATTTTACAACTAGCCAAAATTGGCGCATCAGAGGTAATTGAGATCGCCTCTGGTGTTGTTTTGCGGGGACGGACCAGTCGCTCGTTTTCGGCCGGCATTTGTGGCCGACCAGGCCAAATTAATTACAATTGGAAGTCGGCGCTGCAATCGCGATTGTTGCTTGGTATAATCAAAAGGCAATGAATCTCACTGGTTGCCGCTTATACAAATGAAATATCAGACATGACAAAAATTGCCTTTGTTGGCACCGGATTCGTCGCCGACTATTATATGAAGACTCTGGAGAACTATCCGGATCTCCAACTCATATGCTGCTTTGATCGCAATGCTGAACGGCTGGAGCAATTCACCAAATTCCATGGGGTCACAGCCGCAAGCGGTCTGGACGACGTGCTGTCGCGCGATGATATCGACATCGTCGTTAATCTTGCCAACCCTCAAAGCCATCTTGAAATCAACCGCGCTGCGCTTGAAGCCGGCAAGCATGTCTATTGCGAAAAACCGCTGGCCATGTCGGCGGACGACGCGCGGGCATTGGCAGAACTGGCTGCGGATAAGAGCCGTACCCTGCATTCCGCACCTGCAAACGCACTGTGCCCCGCTTTTGTCAAATCTGCCGAAATTCTGAAAAGCGGTGCCATCGGCCAGCCACGCATGATTTATGCGGAGATGGAGGACGGGCCGGTCTTCCGCGAAAAATGGCAGACGTGGAAGAGCATTTCGGGCGCTGCCTGGCCGGGCATACATGAATTCGAGATCGGCTGCACGCTTGAACACGCCGGCTACGCGTTGAGCTGGCTGCTTGCGCTCTTCGGTCCGGTTCGCCATCTGGCTGCCTCCACGCAGCTTGTCTTTCCGGACAAGGGGCCGGGCACGAACCATCTGAAGATGGCGCCTGATCTGACCGTCGGACTGCTCAAATTCGACGGCGACGTTCAGGCACGGCTCAGCTGCGGTCTGGCAACCGAGCGCAACCGCTCGCTGACGGTCATAGGCGAAAGCGGCACGCTCACAATCGCGGATCTTTGGGACTGGAATTCGCCCATCCGCCTGCAGTTGGCGAACCAGAAGCGCAGCTATCAGCAGCGCGCCGCAAGCTGGTTTGAGTGGAAAACCGGTCGGGCTCTGCCCTTTCGCATGGCCGTCGGACAAAGTGTGGACTATGGCAAGACCCTGACAAAACATTCTTTGCCAAACTATCCGTCACGCATTGACTTCGCAGCCGGAATTGACGCCCAGGCTCGCGCGATTGAGACCGGAAAGGAAGGGTTTTTCGGTGGCGATGTGTCGGTACACATGACCGAAGTCACGCTGGCACTGCATGCCGGCAATGCCGATTTCGAACCGCAGACTGTGTTCAGCCCGGACCGTTTGGCGCTGCAGGACTGGCCAGAACCTGCTCTATCTGTTTCAAAGCGCGGATCGTAGCGTCAACCGGCATCGCCGGCTCCTGCAACAGTCCGTTTTTGATGGCGGCGCTTGCAGCGGAAATTTCCCATTCGAGCCCCGTGCCCTTCAACGGACAACCCCGCCACCTGGCACCGGGGAGCAGCGGCACACGCGCGGCGGCTTTTCTGAACAGTCCGTTTTCAGCGGTCAGAAGACTTCTCGACATGGTATTTGTGGCGATAAAGAAACCTTTCGCCGCAATGAACGGCGGGGCAATGACAATGGAACACTTTGTACCCGCGACAACACAAAGATTTGAGCCGTCGCGGTCAAACCCGCACGACAGTTGGGCTTTGACGGTCCCTTTGCCAAATGTCAGGTCGGCACGCAAATCAACACCGGTAGGGGCACTTTGCCATGTGCCGGATACAGTGTCGGCCTCACCCAGAAAAAACTCGGCAATAGACAGCGTATAAATGCCGAGATCCAGGAGGGAGCCGCCGCCAAGGTCTTTGGAAAAGAACCGGCTTTTCGGATCGAATTGCTTGAAAAAGGCAAGCTCGGCCTTGAAGCCGGTGATTTCGCCGATCCTGCCTTCTTCGATCGCGGCCTTTGCCCGGTTCAGCGCCGGCAGATACCTGGTCCAAAGACCTTCCATCAGAAATGTGCCCTGCTCCTTCGCCAGCCGGGCGAGTTCCTCAGCGTCGGCCACCGTGGTCGTCATGGACTTTTCGATCAGCAGCGGCTTGCCGGCCTGGATGATTTTGCGGGCCGCTTCAAAATGGGCCGAATTCGGCGTTGCGAGATAGACCGCGTCAATATCAGAAGCTGCCAGAAGATCGTCCAGCCCGGTGTAAAAATGCGTTATGGCATGCCGTTCGGCAAAGATCCGCGCCCGATCCTCGTTGCGCGAGCAAATCGCGGTCACTTCCGCACCGACAGCATGGTGGGAGTCGTTGACGAATGTCTCGGCAATGGCTCCGGTGCCAACAACCGCCCACCGTATGTTCGTTTCCATAAGGCTTTATCCACCGCAAATGGGCAACTGTGAAGAGATGTACAGGAGTAGAGTTAACAGTTTCGGGGCGGACGCGGCCGGAGAAACCAAAATCGGCCATGGCGGCGTGGATAGCCGACCAATGGTTGTATCACAAAAACTTTACCAACCGCGCCATTAATCCTTCCATCTTGCGCTATAATCGGCCCCGATTGATTAATTCATTTTGTTGCGTTGTGGGACGCAAATTACTTTTTTCGCGGGGACGGTATAAAGGAATCAGGGATGGTACCCAGATCGACACCGCAAGTTGCATTGCTGCTATTTCATCGCGCCATAGGTCACGCCTATAGCGAAGTCACCGCGCTCGGCTGGCAGGGCTGGCTGACGGAAGGCGAGATCCGTCGGATAGAAAACGATGCGATCGCCATGATCCGCGACAGTGAATCGCTTGCAGACACTCTGCCAGACTGCGACCCCGGACCGGCCATCGACGATGCAACCCAACTGGCACAGCAGTTCTTTGCAACCGTGAGCAACGGACGTGCCAGACAGCCGGTTTCCAATCAGTAAAGTTTCTACCGATACACCGCCGCTCAATCGCGCGCCGGGCCATAGGTATGGTCGGAGCCGATGGCGAGGTGCATGAAATCGGTGAAGGCCCGCGTTGCAGGGTTCGGGCTCGCCGATGTGGACCAGGCTATGCCGACATCCATGGTCGGGACCGGATCGGATACCGGCATCACTTCGACGCGGCGGCCTTCCAGCGACCAGGGCCGGTAGACCATGTCCGACAGGATGGCGATGCCCATGCCGTTGGCGACCATGGAACGCACTGCCTCCACCGATGAAGTACGGAAAATCGTGTTCGGGCTGTAGGGACTTCTGTTCCAATAGCGCTGAGCGGTATTGCTGGCCTCATCGACGGTCAGCATGATGTAAGGCTCCGTGGAAATGTCTTGCAGTGAAACAGCGGAGCTTTCCAGAAACCGGTGCTGTGCGTCCAACCAAAGACGACGGCGCGACCGCCAGAGCGTGTCGTAGGAAATGTCCTCCTGGTTGATGATGTTGGAGGTCAGCATCACCGCCAGGTCGAAGGTGCCGGCGATCAGCCCCTCCTCGATATCCGACCGGTCAGCCTCGCTGACCTGAACCTCGACATTGGGAAAGCCGCGCAGGAAACGGGCAAGGTGCGGCGGCAGGAAATAGCCGGCGACTGTATAGCTGACAGCAAGACGGATGTGGCCACGCACATCGTCGCGAATGCGCCGAGGCAAACGCACCGCCTCGTCGACGGTGGCGACGATATGGCGAGCGTGATCGAGAAACAGGTTTCCCTCATAGGTCAGGCTGACACCGCCCGAATGGCGGTCGAACAGCGACGCACCGATCGTTTCTTCCAGCGCCTTGATGGCGGCCGTGACCGCCGATTGCGAGACATTGATGTCCATCGCGGCACGCGAAACCTGACCGGCATTGGCCGTTGCAATGAAATAGCGGATCTGGCGTAAAGAGAGCTCCATCAGTTTTTCCGATATTATTATTCATCAGATCGAATATTGCAGAATTTGAAGCCGAAAAAGTCCAAAGAAATCGGCATTGGACGCGTTTATGATATCTGCAATTCTGATTTTATACTGCTCAAAATCATATTTTACAATATTGCCAATGCCGTTCACCCTGATGCTGCCAATGGGAGCGGATGCCGCCACCGGGCCCCGGATCAATTTGCCGGGTCTGCACGGAGCGATTGAAGCATCCGCCTGAGGAGCGTGGGAGCAAATGGTATGACCAATAGAATTCAATCCCTTCTGGGCGCAGCTGCCCTAACGACCTGCCTGACGTCGACAGCGTTCGCCGGTGACTGGTCCTATCCGGTGGAAGTGTGGGATCCGCCTTTCAAAATGGAAAGCGCACGCACAACGGTTGACTATCAGCCGATGCCGGCTGCATCGAAGCCGTGGGAAATCTGTGTGTCCTTTCCGCATATGAAGGATGCCTACTGGCTCGGCGTCGACTATGGCGTTGCCCAGGAAGCCGAGCGTCTCGGCGTCAAGATGCAGCTGGTCGAGGCTGGCGGCTACACGGAGCTCAACAACCAGATCTCACAGATCGAGGATTGTGTCGCAGCCGGAGCCAATGCCGTTATCATCGGCGCCATATCGTTTGACGGGCTCAACAACGTCGTCAAGGAAATCACCGCCAAGGGCATTCCGGTGATCGATGTGATCAACGGCATGTCGTCACCGGACCTTTCAGCAAAATCGCTGGTGTCTTTCGGAGAAATGGGCGGCAAGGCCGGCGCGTTTCTGGCCGAGAAACATCCGGCAGGCAGCGACAAGGTCAAGGTCGCATGGTTCCCGGGACCGGCAGGCGCAGGCTGGGTTGAAGCCGGCAATACCGGATTTGCAGGTGCCATCGAAGGTTCCGCCGTCGATCTGGTGGATACCAAATATGGCGACACCGGCAAGGAGGTGCAGGCGAAACTCGTCGAAGATACACTCGAAGCGCATCCGGACCTCAACTATGTGGTCGGCACGGCGGTGACAGCGGAGGCGGCGATCCCGATTCTGCGTGCACGCGGTCTGACCGACCAGATCAAGGTCGTCTCCTACTACTACACGCCAGGCGTCGATCAGGGCATTCGCCGCAAGCAGATATTGGCGGCGCCGACCGACTCTCCGGTCATTCAGGGCCGCATCGCCATCGATCAGGCGGTGCGCATTCTGGAAGGCAAGCCCTATGAAAAGCATGTCGGCCCTGCATTGCGTGTCGTCACGCAAGACAACCTTGCCGATTTCGACCCGTCGTCGACATTGGCGCCGAACGGCTTCAAGCCGGTCTTCCGGGTAGAATAAGCGGCCAACCGAAAGTCCAGGATCATGTCCTCCCAAGACATCAACGAAGGTGCGCATCCGCGTGATGCGCACCCCCTTCTCCAGGCCTGCAACATCAGCAAGCAGTTTCCGGGCGTCAAGGCGCTGGACGGCGTCGATTTCGACCTGCGCGCCGGTGAAGTGCACATTCTGTTCGGTGAGAATGGCGCCGGAAAATCGACACTGATTTCAATGATCGCAGGCGCCAATACGCCAACCGAGGGCGAATTCAAATTCAACGGTGCCCCAGTGCAGCTGAATTCGGTTCACGAGGCGCGTACGCTCGGTATCAGCGCCGTCTTCCAGGAATTTTCGCTGATCCCGCAGATGAGTGTCGAAGAAAACCTCTTTCTCGGCGCGGAGACCACCAGCTCCGGCATTCTGCAGAAAGGTGCGTTGCGACGGCGGGCCGCTGAAATTCTTGACGATCTAGATTTCCAGTTGCCGGTGAACGTGCCCGTCGACCGGCTGACAAGGGCCGAACAACAGATGGTCGAGATCGCCAAGGCGTTCCGGTCCGAACTGTCGGTGCTCATTCTCGATGAGCCGACGGCATCGCTGACCCAGCACGAAACCGAACAGCTTTTCAGGCTGATCGCCCGGCTCAAGGCCGATGGTGTCGGGATCATCTACATCACCCACCGGATGTCGGAGATACGCCGCATCGGCGATCGCATCACCATTTTGCGCGACGGACACTACATCGACACGGTGGATGCCGAGACGACATCGGAGGACGAGCTGGTGCGGCTGATGACCGGGCGCGTTGTCGGGCAGATATTCCCGACGATCAAGTTCGACCCGCAGCAGACGCTTCTCGACGTCCACGATCTTAAGACCACCGACAACGGTGTGCGCGGCGCTTCGCTGACCGTGCGCCGCGGCGAGATCGTCGGTCTGGCCGGGCTCGTCGGATCGGGCAAATCGAAATTCGCACAGGCCTGTTTCGGCGCGCGCGCCATATCTTCCGGCAGCGTCACGTTCAAGGATGACGACGTCACCGGCCTTTCGACGCGCAAGATGCTGGATCGCAGGTTTCTGTACCTGCCGTCCGACCGCAAGAATGACGGCCTGATGATGATGCGGCCGGTGCGCGAGAACATCAGCCTGACATCGCTGGTGTCGCAACCGGTCTCCAACGGCCTGTTCTTAAACGCGACCGGGGAAAGCCGCATGGCCCAGTCGCTGGCTGAACGGCTGCATCTCGCGCCGATGCGCATCGAGCGCACAATCGAACACTTTTCCGGCGGCAATCAGCAAAAGGCGATGCTGGCACGAAGCCTGACACGTGAATTCGATCTGATCGCCTTTGACGAACCGACGGTCGGCGTCGATGTCGGCACAAGGGCGGCGATCTACAGCTTCATCGCCGAGTTGTGCGAAGCCGGCGCTGCAATTCTGCTGATCTCGTCGGACCTTCCCGAAATCCTCAACCTGTCGAACAGGGCCTATGTGTTTTACCGCGGACAGGTTCAGGCGGAACTCTTGGGCGAAGAGATCACCGAGGAAAATGTCCTCAAGCATTTTTTTGAACGGGAGGCCGCGTAATGGCGAGCGAGGCAAGCATGAGCGCCGAAGAAACAATCAATATATCGGACAGGCTCAAGCGGCTTTTCATCCGGCTCGGGATCCTGCCGTTTCTGCTGGTCATTGCCGTTATCGTGTTTTCGCTGATGTCCGACAATTTCCTGACCGGCCGCAACCTGATGAATGTACTGCGCCAGTCGGTGTATCTGACCATCGTGTCACTGGGGCAGATGCTGGCGCTTCTGACCGGCGGCTTCGACCTTTCTGTCGGCACAATCGTCGCGCTGTCTTCAGTTGTCGGCGCGCTTGCCATGGCGAGCACCTTCGCAATGATGCCCGATCTTGTCTGGCTGGCAATCCTTGTCGGCTTCGTATCGGGCGTTCTTGCAGGAACCGCCATTGGCGTCGTCAACGGGATCGGCGTTTCTCTGTTCAACGTTTCGCCCTTCATGATGTCGCTGGGCATGGCCTCGGTGGGCTTCGGGATCGCGCTTTACCTGACAGGCGGAGTGCCCGTTTACGGCATGCCGCAATCGTTTGGCGATGTGTTCGGGTTCGGCACGTTTTTCACCATACCGGTGCCGGTCTATGTCGCGGCGATCATCATTCTTTGCCTTTATCTGTTTTTGAACTGGACGCCGTTCGGCCGCTATTTCTATGCCGTCGGCGGCAACATCAAGGCCGCCGGTCTTTCAGGCATCAACACGCGTGCGACGCTGTTTTGGACGTACGTCTTCTGCGCCGCCCTGGCGGCGGTTGCCGGCATGCTTTTGACCGCACGCCTTGATACGGGCGAGGCCAATATCGGCGCCTCGATGCCGCTTGAATCGATTGCCGCCTGCGTCATTGCCGGCGTCAGCCTGCGCGGCGGTGTCGGGCGGGTGGAAAATGTGGTGCTCGGCGCCCTGTTCATCGGACTTGTGCAGAACGGCATGAACCTAGCGCGCATCGAATCCTATTTGCAGACAGTTGTTCTCGGCGCGCTGTTGATCCTCGCCGTGATCGCCGACCAGATAAGGCTGCGCTATGTCGCGTCGCTCAAGAATTGAACCGGAAAAAGACCGTGGAGATGGCTTAATGTCCCTCAATATAAACTGTGACATGGGAGAGAGTTTCGGCCTCTATAAAATGGGCGACGATGAGGCAATCATGCCGCATATCACCCAGGCCAATATCGCCTGCGGCTTTCACGGCTCCGATCCCAACCACATGCGGCAGTCGGTCGAGCTTGCTCAGCGCTACGGCGTCAAGGTGGGGGCACACTTTTCGCTGCCCGACCTTACCGGTTTCGGACGCCGGGAGATGAAGATCGAACGCGAGGAAATGGCCAATATCATCATCTACCAGATCGGAGCCCTGAAAGGCTTTCTCGATATGGCGGGTGTCACCCTCAATCATCTCAAACCGCACGGCGCGCTTTACGGCATGGCCGCGAGCCAGGCGCCGATCGCCCATGCGGTGGCTGACGCAGCCGAACATTTCAGGGCGCCCGTTCTCGGACTAGCCGGCACCCTGCATGAAGAGATCTATACGGCGCGCGGGCTTGAATTCCACGCCGAGTTCTTTTCCGATCTCGACTATGATGACACCGGCAAATTGCTGATTTCCCGCAGACACGAGGCGGTCGATCCGGAGCTGGCAGCGCAAAAGACTGTCCGGGCCGTCGCCGAGGGTCTCGTCCGCAGCATCGGAGGGATCGATATTCCGGTACGCGCGGAAACGATCTGCGTGCATTCCGACACGCCCAACGCCGCCATCGTCGCTCGAACCATCCACGCGGCGCTTCAGCCTTATCTCGCCGCCTGACGGGCGCAGCGAAAATTCAACGGAGACAACAATGGCAAAACAGGAAATCCGATCCCCACTTCCGGGAACCTTCTACCGCAAACCCGCTCCCGATCAGCCGGAGTTCAAGGCACCGGGCGACAATATCGCCAAGGGCGACGTGATCGGGCTGGTCGAGGTGATGAAATCGTTTCACGAAATCACCTCCGAATTCGAAGGCAAACTCATCGGATTTCTGGTCGACAACGAAGAACCGGTGGCGCCAGGCCAGGTTCTGGCAGAAATTGAAAACTGAGAACTGGAACGACTATGCCCATCCATAAACTCCTGATTGCCAATCGCGGGGAAATCGCTGTCCGGATCATCCGGGCCGCCCGCACACTCGGCATCAAAACCGTACAGGTTCACAGCACTGCAGACGCGGATTCTCTGGCTGTTGAAATCGCCGATGAAGCGGTGGAGATCGGTCCGCCGGCGGCGTCCAAATCCTATCTCGACGTGGATGCCATTTTGGACGCGGCCCGCAAGAAAGACGCGGACGCCGTTCATCCGGGTTACGGATTCCTGGCGGAAAATGCCGATTTTGCCGACGCGGTTGAAGCCGCCGGCATGGCCTTTATCGGGCCGCGCGGCGAGACCATCCGCCGGATGGGCGACAAGGCCGCCGCAAGAAAGGCGGCAAAGGAAGCCGGTGTTCCGACGGTACCCGGCAGCGAGGGGCTGCTTGCAGGTGCAGCCGCGGCACGGCAGGTGGCAGACGAGATCGGCTATCCGGTGATGATCAAGGCAACGGCCGGCGGTGGCGGGCGCGGCATCCGCATTGCACAGAATGGCGACGAGCTTGATCAGCTAGCGCCCCAGGCCGCGTCTGAAGCCAGCGCCGCGTTTGGCGATGGTGGTCTTTACCTCGAAAAGGTCATCGAGCGGGCAAGGCACATCGAGGTGCAGATCCTGGGCGACGGGAAAAACGTTATTCACTGTTTCGAGCGTGAGTGTTCACTGCAAAGACGGCGCCAGAAGGTCTGGGAAGAAGCCCCATCCCCAGCGTTGAACGAAGATACGCGTGAGGCGCTGTGCACATCGGCTGTGCGGCTTGCCAGCTCCGTCGGCTATCGCGGCGCCGGCACCATCGAATATCTCTACGACGATGCAACCGGAGAATTCTACTTCATCGAAATGAACACCCGCATCCAGGTCGAGCATCCGGTGACGGAGGAGATCACCGGCACGGATCTTGTCGCCGAGATGATCCGCATTGCCGGCGGCGCGCCGCTGTCGATCCGCCAGGGGGATCTGGCAATCGACGGCCACGCCATCGAGGTCAGGATCAATGCCGAGGATCCGTCGAATAATTTCATGCCGTTTCCCGGGCTTGTCTCCGATTTCCGCTTTCCGGGCGGGCCGGGCGTGCGCTTCGATCACATGCTTTATCCAGGTTACCAGATTCCGCCGTTTTACGATTCGCTGCTGGGAAAGCTCATTGTTAAGGGCAATAGCCGCGAGGATGCGATCGCCCGGCTCAAAAGCGCCCTGTCGGAATTCCGCATCGACGGGCTGAAGACCACAGCGCCGCTGTTCATGGCGCTGGCGAGCGACGAACAGGTTCAGGCCAGCGCGTTTCACACGGGATGGCTCGAGCCGTGGCTTGAAGAAAACAGCGCCAGGCTGGCGCAAAACCAGGGAGGCATTGCGGCATGACATCGCGATATTCATTCGGCGGCGACGAGCATATCTTCGTGGAGGTCAGCGAAGACATGTCGCTGGAAGCCTTTTTCAAGAGCCTTTCCATAACCAATGCAGTGCGCGACGCCGCCATCAAGGGCGTGACGGAAATCTGTCCGGCAAATGCATCGTTCCAGATCAAATTCGATCCCGACATCATCCATCCGGACGATCTGATGACCGAACTGAAACGGATCGAGGAAACCGCCGAACACGCCGCAGCGGTTCTGGAAACGCGCATCATCGAGATACCGGTCTACTATCAGGATCCATGGACCAACGAGACCCTGATGCGGTTTCGCGAGCGGCATCAGGACCCGAACTCCACCGACATCGAATATGCGGCCGAGATAAACGGCTTTGCCAATGTGGATGAATTCATCGCGGCCCATTCGGGCTCGCCATGGTTCGTTTCCATGGTCGGCTTTGTCGCCGGGTTGCCGTTTCTCTATCAGATGGTCGACCGGCCAAGACAGATCCAGGTTCCGAAATATCTGCGGCCACGCACCGATACACCGAAACTGACAGTCGGCTATGGCGGCTGTTTTTCCTGCATCTATTCGGTGCGCGGCGCCGGCGGATACCAGATGTTCGGCATCACGCCGATGCCCATCTACGATCCAGAGCAGGAGGTCACCTACCTCAAGGATTTCATGGTGTTCTTCAAACCCGGCGACATCGTCAAATGGAAGCCGATCACCCGCGAGGAATACGATCAGGCCGTCGCCGATGTCGAGACCGGGCGATTCATGCCGCGCATGAAAGAAGTCGTCTTTTCGCTCGAGGAATTCAACCGAGACATCGATGGCACCAACGCCAAACTGCTGGAGGCTCTCAATGACCGTTAATGTTCTTTCACCGGGCCTGTTGACGACAATCCAGGATATGGGCCGGCCGGGCTACTATCACCTTGGCATTCCGATCGGCGGGGCGATGGACCGCATGGCGCTGCGCTGCGCCAATCTTCTGGTCGGCAATGACGAAAACGCCGCCGGCCTTGAAGCGGTCTTCACCGGACCCGAGCTGGAATTCAACGGCGAAGCGACCGTTGCCGTGACAGGCGCCGAACTGCCGCCCAAGCTCGACGGCGAACCGATGGCTTGCTGGGCATCGTTCAAGGTCAGGGCCGGACAGGTACTTTCCTTCGATTACCTGCGAACCGGCGCACGCGCCTATATCGCAATTTCAGGCGGCATCGACACGCCCAAATCGCTCGGCAGCCGGTCGACCTATGCCATCGGCGCACTCGGCGGCATCGACGGGCGGGCGCTTGCGGCGGGAGACATCCTGCCGCTCGGCGAAGCCACCGGCGGTGCGGAAGGGAGAGAGGTCCCATCAGAGCTGCGGCGCTCACCCGGCAATCCGGCAGCACTGCGCGTCCTGCCCGGACTCTACTGGCACCGCATTACCGAGGCGTCCGGCGAGCGGTTTTTTGAGGAGACCTGGAAAGTCGCCGGCGAAGCCGACCGCATGGGTTATCGGTTCCAGGGCGGAACGCCGCTGGAGTTCATCGACCGCGAGCCGCCTTTCGGCGCCGGGTCCGACCCTTCCAACATCACCGATGCCTGCTATCCCTACGGATCGATCCAGGTGCCGGGCGGCACCGAACCGATCGTGCTTCACCGGGACGCCGTTTCGGGCGGCGGTTACTTCATGATCGGTACGATCATTGCCGCCGATATGGACCTGATCGGACAATTGCAGCCGCACACGCAGACCCGTTTCATCAAGACGGATATGCACGGTGCGCTAGCGGCGCGAAAGGACCGTTCGCGAACCCTGAACGCCATTCGAGAGATGCTTTCCGAATAAATCCGAAAACCTGCGAAAGGAGTGTGTAATAGCATTTGCGACCGGCCGACCCCGATGCTAAACGGTGGGCCCCTTTGCAACAAAAATGATTGTGAATAATGAGTAATACTGCCGCAAAAACCTGGGCGCGCGACGCAGCACAGGCGCTCTACGACCTGCCGTTCAACGACCTGATCTTCAGGGCTCAGAGCGTGCACCGGGAGCATTTCGATCCCAACCGCATTCAAAAGAGCCAGCTCTTGAGCATCAAGACGGGCGGCTGTCCGGAAGACTGCGGCTATTGCAGCCAGTCGGCACACCACAGCACCGGGCTGTCCGCTTCGAAACTGATCGAGGTGGAACGGGTTCTGGCCGAAGCGCACAGGGCCAAAGAGGCAGGGTCGACGCGCTATTGCATGGGCGCAGCCTGGCGCAATCCGAAACAGCGGGATATGGCGGCGCTCACGGCGATGGTCGCAGGCGTCAAATCGATGGGTATGGAAACCTGTATGACACTCGGCATGTTGAGCCCCGAGCAGGCCCTGGAACTGAAGCGCGCCGGTCTCGACTATTACAATCACAATCTCGATACGTCGGAGCGGCATTACAGCGAGATCATCACGACACGCACCTATGCGGACCGCCTCGATACGCTCGCCAATGTGCGCGACGCGGGCGTGAAGATTTGTTCCGGCGGCATTTTGGGCATGGGTGAAGAAGCACAGGACCGCATCGACATGCTGGTGACACTGGCCAATCTTCCCGAACCGCCCGAAAGCATGCCGATCAACATGCTGATTCCGATCGAAGGCACGCCGCTCGCAGATGCCGAACCGATCGAGCCGCTGGATTTTGTCCGCACCATCGCGCTTGCCCGCATCATGATGCCGCAAAGCCATGTGCGCCTTTCCGCCGGCCGCACCGAGATGTCCGATGAGACACAGGCGCTGTGTTTCCTTGCCGGGGCAAACTCTATTTTTTCCGGCGACACTTTGCTGACGACCGACAATCCGGAAGACGATGTCGACGCGGTGCTTTTCCGCAAACTCGGCCTGAAGCCGGAAGAACCGGTGATGCAGGAGGCAGTCGCATCCCATGTTGCAGCGGAATGACCCTGCCGGCCATCTGACGCGCTACGAAACATCGCTTCAACGGCTCGCCCGGCGCGGCCGGCTTCGGAGCCTGCCGGGCCGCGCCGGCGTCGATTTTTCGTCGAATGATTATCTTGGCCTTGCCAGCCACCCGCGCCTGGCAAATGCGGTCAATGAGGCGATGGAGCGTGGCGTGCCGATCGGTGCCGGTGGCTCACGCCTTTTACGCGGCAACGACCCGGAACATGAGCGCCTCGAAGAGGAGGCTGCTCGTTTCTTCGGCAGCGAGGCGGCGCTCTATTTCGGCAGCGGCTTCATGGCCAACTACGCGCTGCTTGCCTGCCTGCCGCAAAAAACCGACCTGCTGGTCCTCGACGAACTGGTGCATGCAAGCGCCCATGACGGCGCGGGAGCAACCCGAGCCGAGGTTGCAACGGCCCGGCATAATGATCCCCAATCCTTCGAAGATGCGATCAGGGTCTGGAGAAATGCGGGCGGACGGGGCCGGCCGTGGCTTGCCGCCGAAAGCCTCTACAGCATGGATGGTAACCGGGCCCCCATGGGCGATCTGATCGATGTTGCAGAGCGCCATGACGGTTTTGTCTTCATCGACGAAGCCCACGCAACCGGGGTCTTCGGTCCTGAAGGACGCGGCCTGGCAGCCGACTATGAGGGCCGCGACAACATTGTCATCCTGCATACATGCGGAAAGGCGCTCGGCGCGTCCGGCGCGCTGGTCTGCCTGTCGAAAGTGCTGACCGATTACCTCGTCAACCGCTCGAGGCCCTTCATCTTCGCAACCGCGCCGTCACCGCTGATGGCAACGGCCGTTGGCGAATCCTTGCGCATTGTGCGCGACGAGCCGAAACGGCGCGCGCGGCTTCACCATATGATCGCGCAACTGGCCGACGGGCTTGCCGATCTTGAACTTCAGCCTTCCGGCTCGCAAATCCAGCCGATCATCATCGGCGATGCCGAGGCGACCATGGTATGCGCTGAGGCAATGCAGGACCGTGGCTTTGATATTCGCGGCATCCGGCCGCCGACGGTACCGGAAGGCACATCGCGACTGAGGATTTCCGTAACGCTGAACGCCGATGAAGCGTCCGTCGCAGCCATGCTGACGGCGCTTGGCGAAGAACTGAACGGGCTGGCACCATGACCCGTCTGGTTGTCGTCGGAACGGATACGGATGTGGGCAAGACCGTGCTTGCAGCAGGTCTCACCGCGGCGCTTGGCGCATCCTACTGGAAGCCGGTGCAGGCAGGCCTTGACGACGGAACCGACAGCGAGCGCGTGCAACAGCTGGCAGAACTGCCGGATGAGCGCATCCTGTCGGAAGTCTATCGGCTGACAAGCCCGCTCTCACCGCATCGGGCAGCCGAGATCGACGGCATTGACATTGATACGGAAAGACTGTCCCCGCCGCGCACGGACAGCCCGATGGTCATCGAGGCGGCCGGCGGGCTTCTCGTGCCTCTCACCCGCAAGGATCTTTTTGCGGATGTAATCGCCGGCTGGCATCTGCCAGTTGTGCTCGTCGGGCGCACGGCGCTCGGCGCCATCAATCATGCGCTGTTGTCGATTGAGGCGCTGCGGTCACGCAGCATCGATATTGTCGGCATTGCCTTTGTCGGTGAGAAAATCGCCGACACGCAAGCGACGATTGTCGAGATGGGCAATGTCCGCGCGCTTGGCCGGCTGCCAGTTCTCAACCCACTCACGCCGGAGGCTCTTCGGCAGGCCTTTGCGCGATCCTTCAACCTTGATGATTTCCACGTCTGAAACGGTGCAGATGAACCGATGAACAGGAAAAAGAACTTCCCCATCTGGCATCCCTTCACCCAGCATGCGGTGTTGCCCGACATGGTGCACATTGACCGCGGCGAAGGGGCCTATCTGACCACAAAAGACGGGCGCAGGATCTTCGATGCCGTATCGAGCTGGTGGGTCGTCACCCATGGCCACTGCCATCCGAAAATCATCGACGCCATCAAGGATCAGGCGGACAGGCTCGATCAGGTGATCTTTGCCGGGCATACGCACGATCCCGCCGAGGCGCTTGCCGAACGGCTTCTGGAGCTGACGCCGTCGACGCTCAACCATGTATTTTTTTCCGACAGCGGATCCACGTCGGTCGAGGTTGCGCTGAAAATGGCGCTCGGCTATTGGCAGAACATCGGTAACACCAAACGCACCCGCATCGTGGTGATGGAAAACGGTTATCACGGCGACACCATAGGCACGATGTCGGTCGGAGAGCGTGGAGTCTACAACGCGGCCTATGAACCGCTGATGTTCGATGTCTCGTCCATTCCCTTCCCGGTGCCCAATGATGACGACGCAACGCTTAGTGCACTGGAGAAGGCCTGCAAGGCAGGCGATGTGGCCGCGTTCATCGTCGAACCGCTGGTGCTTGGCGCAGGCGGCATGCTGATGTATTCGCCCGATACGCTGGGGCAGATGAAAGCCATATGCGCTGCGCACGATGTGCTTTTCATCGCCGACGAGGTGATGACCGGCTGGGGCCGCACCGGCGCCATGTTTGCCTGCGAGATCACCGGAGTGGAACCAGATATCGCCTGTTATTCCAAAGGCATAACCGGCGGATCGCTGCCACTTGCCGTGACGCTTTGCCGGTCGGAGATCTTCGAGGCGCATTATTCGACGGACCGGTCAAAAACGTTCTTTCATTCCAGCTCCTATACGGCCAATCCCATCGCCTGCGCGGCGGCGGTTTCCAATCTTCAGATCTGGCGCGATGAACCGGTTCTCGACAGGATTGTGGGCCTTTCGTCCATGCAGCACGAATGGCTTGTCAGGTTTGGCGACGACGGGCGGTTCGAAAACATCCGCCAGTGCGGAACCATCACGGCGATGGACCTCAAGGTGCGCGATGAGGGCTATCTTTCCGATGTCGGGCCGAAGCTCTACGCGTTTTTTCAGGAGCGCGATCTGCTTCTGCGACCGCTCGGCAACACCATCTATGTGCTGCCGCCCTACTGCACGACGCAGGAAGATCTGGAGCGCGTCTATGGTGCGATCATCGGCGCCGCGGAGGCGTTTGCCGGATGATCGGCGGGGTGGGCATGGCGGGGCTCGGTCACCATGCGCCTGAAAGGGTGGTGCCGAATGCCGAAATCGAGGTGCGGCTCGGTCTGGAGGACGGCTGGATCGAACGCCGGTCGGGTATAAAGGCACGTCGTTATGCAAACGACAACGAGGCGCTGACGGATATTGCGCTGCCGGCAGCCCGAATGGCGCTGCAAGGCAGCTGTGTTGAAGCTGCCGACGTGGGTCTCTTGCTGCTGGCTACAAGTACGCCCGATCATCTGCTGCCGCCTTCGGCGCCGCTGCTTGCGCATCGGCTTGGCCTTTCAACACCCGGCGCCGTCGATATCACCGGAGCCTGCGGCGGTTTCATCTATGCGCTCAACTTCGCCGACAATTTCGTTCGGCTGCAGAAAAAGCCGGCCATGGTGGTTGCGGCAAATATCCTCAGCCGCCGCATCAATCCGGATGAGCGCGCCAGCGCGGTACTCTTTGCAGATGCAGCCGGCGCCGTGCTTCTGGAGCCGCAGGAAAACGCAGAGTGTGGCCTTCAGTCTCTCGAGTTGTGTTCCGATGGCGCCGGGTATGATCTGATCAAGGTCCCGATGGGCGGCACACGTTTTCCCTTTGATCCCGTTGCCAAACCGGATGCGCTTAAAATGCAGATCGGCAACGGCAAACGGGTTTTCGCCCTGGCCGTGCACATGATGGCACAAAGCGCCTCTAAAGTGCTGGAGCGAGCCGGCGCACAAGCCGAGGACGTCGACCGCTTCGTGCCGCACCAGGCCAACCGGCGGATGTTCGACGCTGCCGCACAGGCGGTCGGCATTGATGTCAGCAAGGTCGCGTCATCAATCGGCGACTATGGCAACAGCTCGGCGGCGACCATTCCGCTGACACTGTCACTGTCGCACCAGACCAATCCTCTGCGTGACGGGGAGTTGCTGCTCTTTTCGGCCGCCGGCGCCGGCATGACCGGCGGATCCGCACTGTGGCGGGTATAGAGCTCAGCCCACCAGCCGTTTCAGTTCCCGCACACGCTCGGCATTGTCGGCTGCGATCAGGCCGTCGCTGTTCATGAAATTGTTTTCAAATCCAATGCGGGCGTTGCCGCCGCGGCGGATGGCCTGCGTCAGACAGTCGGTCTCATAGCGGCCGAATGCGCAAAGTCCCCATTGCAGATCCTGCGCCGCATCGTCCTGCAGTGCCAGTGCGCTCAAGAACGGATCCATGTCGGATACCTCGCTTTGCTGGTCCTTTGCATAACGCCCCAGGACAAACAGAAGCTGCAAGTTTCCCTGCGGGACGACCCCTTCCCTGACCTGCGCAAAGAGGTCGGCAACCTCGTCGGCCTCATAAAGAATGTGCTGCACCGCAATGTCCGCTTCTTTGGCCCAATGATAAAATTCACGTGCTGCCTGTTTCTCGCTATCGTCGGGCAGCATTTCGCGCAGCGCCACCGAGACGGCCTTCGGCATGACATCGCGCACCACCCGCCGCTGTTCCTGTGCGTTATAGCGACCCACCGCTTCAGTCGTGATCTGTACCGCCATGTCGGGGACGGTTACGGCCAGTTGCGCGACGAGCTCGCGGT
Source organism: Hyphomicrobiales bacterium (assembly GCA_024244645.1). Lineage (GTDB taxonomy): Bacteria > Pseudomonadota > Alphaproteobacteria > Rhizobiales > Rhizobiaceae > Hoeflea_A. The sequence goes on along the minus strand of JAAEOH010000008.1, from coordinate 36,794 downwards.
AGAGACCGGCATCCAGAATATGGTCCCCGTTGCAGTCCCGCACATGGGTATGAATGGCACCGGCACCGGCTTCAAAACACTGGCTTGCCGTTTCCACCGTTTCGGCAATCGTCACCGGCAGGGCCGGATGGTCGGCTTTGCTTCGTCTGGCGCCATTCGGCGCCACCATGATGCGGGCAAGATTGATCACGTTACTGTCCTTTTCAAACTACAAACAAACAAGCAGCCCGTCTGCGGTCGCTCAAGCCATTCATGCGGCAGCCACATCGGGATGATCAAGCCGTATCAGTCCCGCCACACCAGATGCTGCATCCATCGGAAGGCATGGCGGTGAAATTTCGAGCGGCGACCGCGGGTCTTCCACGTGTCCAGCACGGTATCGGCCGTCATTAGCCGACGGCAGCGGCGATAGTCCCCACCTGCCGACAGCCGTTCCAGCGCGTGGAGAGCCGCCGGTTCTTCGAACAGCCCATTTACCAGATCCAGGCAGACAAGAACCTCCAGGCGCGCGTTCAGCCGGACCAGCACACCGCCAAGGTGCTTCAGGTCACTGTCGTCAAGACGCCGCAACGCCTGCAGCACGTCGACGAGCAGCTGCAGGCGGTGGAACTTGTGCCCGGCTGATGCGTGGATGACCGCCGTCATGAAATGCGCCACTGCCGGAAACTCACCGTCGCCCGCTGCCATCTGATATTCATCGTAGCCGAAGGATATGCGCCGCCTGAGACCGCGATTGTGAACCAGATTGCCATGCAGTTCGATAACAATCGAAGGATCATCCCGTTTGAGCCATTTCTGTTCCATATTGCTGATGGATTTGTCCCATATCCAGCGTCTTTTATGGTCAAAACCGGCTTCTTTCAGCAGTGGGCCAATCGGGCGCACCGCAACGCGATGGGCAAGAATGTCGATGTCCGTGAAGGGCCGGTCCGATGCCTTGTCGTAGAGAGCATTGGTAAAGACCGGGCCTTTGACGATCATGGCCTGAAGACCGGCACCCTCGACAGCCATCATTACCCGTTTTGCACTGGCTTCAAGATTCAGGCACTTGGCATTGACCAAAAACTGCCTTTCACGCACACCGTCGATCAGCGCCACATAGGGTGGTTCCTGGGGCAAAGTTTCGGACAGTTTTGGCAGGGCGACGGGCTCGATACCGTGATGCAGCATTGCATCAAACAGATTCTGCGGATCAACCTTAAGATAGGTGTCTGTCGGCGGCGCAGGCGCCTGCGGGTCTGCTAGTGAGCACAGGACACGCTTTAATTCACTATCCATTGCGGCCGTTGTCGTGGAAGTCATGAGCCGCCATTCATCGTATCGAGAAGATCGGCAATCGTCCGTACCGACTCCACGTTGACGATCGCCTCCGGAGTGAGCGGTCGTGCAAGCCTCTCCTCAATGGCGAGGATGATTGCGATGTGAGCGATGCTGTCCCAGGCGGATAGCGACTCGATGGCTGAATCCTCCTTCACTTCTTCCAAGGGTGTTCTTGTGGCCTGCGCCACAATCTGTCTTGCCGCATGCATCATATTCATGCAGCGTCTCCGTGAAAATATGAGGGGCAATCCTCTTTCGGCAATTCGAACCGATTGGTGACGATGGATTGATTGAGCGCGCCGATGCGGCGGCGATGCGGTTTCATCACGTCGCCTCACTCTGGCCGACGGCAGCACGAACGATGCTTCGCACCACTTTTCCCCGGTCATTGCGCGGGATCGACTCCATAACGTGAAGAACTGCCGGCACAGCTTCCACCCGGACCTGATCCCTGCACCATTGACGGATTTGCTGAGGTCCCTCCTCCGCATCGGGCGACAGCACTATAGCAGCAGCAACGGCCTCTCCGCTAGCGGCATCCGGAATGCCGAACGCACAGGCTTCCTCGACGGCCGGGTGGCGCTCAAGTAGCATATCTATCTCCTCCGCCTGTATTTTGATCCCGGCACGGTTGATCTCCGATTTTATCCTTCCCACGAGCGTTATCGCGCCGAGCGCGTCGATCTCGCCGATATCCCCGGTTCGAAACCAGTCGCCGATAAAAGCCTCCGCGGTTTTTTCAGGCGCATTGAGATAGGCCTGCATGATACTGGGGGATTGCACAAGGACTTCACCTTTGCCCTGTTGCCTGAAGTTACCATGCTCATCACAAACGGCGTAGCGCCCTCCCCAGATGATGCCTGCATAACCGTCGCGCCCGCGCGCCTCACGCAGCGGGCCGCCGCCAATCCAATTCGCTGTCTCCGTCATACCAAACATATTGTAGACGTTATCGGTGCCTGCCCATTGCGCGATTGCGTTCCACTGGCCGATCGACAGCGGTGCCGAGCCGACATGGATGCGTGCGGGCGCGTTTTGCGGCGATGCGGACATGCGCGCGGCCAGTTTCCAGAATGACGGAACCGAGCTCATGAATGTCACACGATACCGGTCGATCATGCCGGCCAACCCGGGCAATTCAGCGATCTGCGGGCTGCACCACAAGTGAAGGGATCCGCCGGCAGCAAGCGGGGTCAGGCAATTGCCGATAAGGCCATGGCCGAAATACATCGGCAGCACACACAGGCTGCATGCCAGATCGTCCCTGCCTATGTGGACAATGTTGAGGGCGATACGCGCCGACAGGCTGCGCAATGTCTGGACAATGCCTTTCGGAATGCCCGTGGTGCCTGATGTCATCAATATCAATGCAGGTTCGTCCGGTCCAAGCGGATTGGCGGGAACAACCCCCGTTACAGCGTGATTTTCAAAGCCGCAGCGCAGCTGGCCATACCAGGCCACCGCGCCGGTGTGGGCAATGACGTTTTTCTGTTCCGGTCCACTGAGACCCGGATTCACAACGACGGCTGCCCTGCCAGCCGCCCAGGCGGCAAAAAGCGTTTCAATCATCCTCGGCGCATCGGGTTCAGCAACAACCACCGGCCCTTCCCGCCCGACAGTCTGCGAAGCAATCGCGGCCGCTGTCCGACGGATTTTCCCGGCAAGTTCGTCCCGTGTCAGCACCAGCCCGGTGCGGACATCAACAATCCTGGCAGATTCTGGAAAAGCACCCAGCATCGGCAACATTAGCCCCGGTTTGTGTGCACTGTTCTTCGTCAAATCCCTCTCCCGATAATACGGACATTATAAAGCACCGGCGGGTTTGCTGAATACAATAGGATTCATCATTTTCTTTCCCATAAAATCTTGTGGATTAATTGGCCTTATCTTCAATCTAAAATAGAAATCCAATATTTCATTGTATGAGAGGGTGCCATTATGAAGATCTATGAGAAGCCGCAAGTTGTTCGGCGGGGCAATATTCAGCGGATTACCGCTTCGGCACCACCAGGTACCGGTGGTTCAGGCCATCATCCGATATTGAAATTGCCAAGGTGCCCAAAGTAGAATGGCAGGCCGGCATTACCGGTCCCACGATTACCGGGCGGCATGCATTCATGCCGCCTTACCGCTGCGTGAGCACCTTGCTGCAATGCCGGTTGGGCGCGTGATGGTTTTTCCAAATAGGCGCTGATTGTTTTCCAACTGCTTGCGGTCGGCAACTCAAGCTTGTCTAATGCCTTGCATTGTACGGTCATTGATGGTCAAAATTGTGCCCTACTCAGCACGGATATTCGAATTTCCCGTCTGGCTGAATTTGCGCTCAGATTAAGCAGCGAAACCGCAAGTCTCAAAAAGGGAGACAGGCTGCGATCTATATTTTTGATACAAATGTTTCATTGATTGACAAGTACGGATTTGTTTGAAACAGTCTGTTTCAGAACCGGATAACCGGCGGAGGTATGGTTTGGAGAGCCTACCGATCAATGATTTGATCGCACTTCACTATGACACGTTGAGTCCACAGCTGAAAATTGCAGCGGACCATGTCGTGGGCCATCATGACGACGTTGCGAGCAGGTCTTTGCGGGCCATTGCCGCGACCAGCAAGCTGAATCCGCCGACTTTCTCGCGTCTGGCCCGTGCCCTTGGCCTCGGTTCTTACGAAGAAATGCGTGAACTCTGCCGGGATGAAATCAAATACCGCAGCATCAGTTTTGCAGAAAAAGCCGGCCTTCTTCAGTCTGAAAACGGAATCGATGAAGAGGCGGAGATCCAGACACCATTCGCACTTCGCCAGTCGGCATCGGCCATCCGCAACATCGACCAATTCGCAAACGAACTGGACGTTGCACGTTTGCGCACCGTCGCGGACCGGCTGGTCGCCTCGCAGCGGGTGTTTCTTGCCGGCTCGCTGGCATCGGTCGGTTTTGCGCAATATTTCGGCTACCTTGCCAATCTGGCCTTCAGCCACTGGCAGGTGGTGGGGCAGAACGGCGTATCGCCGGTGACGGCGCTGACAGGGCTGTCCAGCACCGACTGCGTGATCGTCATCATGAAGAATCCTTACGCGAAACGGTCGGTCGACGCTGCCCAGATTGCGCATGAATCGGGTGCCTATATCGTTGTCATTTCCGATTCGATCTCCTGTCCCGCATTTCGTTTCGCAACCCACTATTTCATTGTCCCGACGGACAGTCCGCAATTCTTCTCCTCTTACATCGCAACACTTGTGCTGCTTGAATCGCTCATGGGAATGGTTATCCGCCGTTCCGGACAGGAAGCGCATCAGAGACTGAAAGAGGTGGAGACGAATAATCATCGGCTGGGTGAATACTGGCAGGTGACGCAATCAACATCCAACAGGGAGTAGTAGAGATGTTATCACGACGCAACATGCTGGCCGGAACCGCCGTTGCCCTTTCCATGGGCTTCGCTGGCACCGCAGTGGCAGAAGAAATGTTTGTCACCATCGGTACCGGTGGACAGACCGGCGTTTATTATCAGGTCGGCGGTGCAATCTGCCGTCTCGTCAACCGCGGCACCAAGGATCACGAGATCAAGTGCACGCACACAACCGGCGGATCCGTCGCAAACATCAACGGCATTCGCACCGGCGACCTCGATCTCGGCGTCGCTCAGTCCGACTGGCAGTACCATGCCTATAACGGTACAGCACCGGACAAGTTCCCCGACGGCAAATTCGACGGCCTGCGCGCCGTGTTCTCTGTGCATCCGGAGCCGTTTACGGTTGTCGCGCGCGCCGATTCCGGCATCAACAGCATCGATGATCTGAAGGGCAAGCGTGTCAATATCGGCAACCCGGGCTCCGGCCAGCGCGGCACGATGGAAGTGCTGATGGACAAGATGGGCTGGTCGATGGACGACTTTGCTCTTGCCTCAGAGCTGAAATCAGCCGAGCAGGCGGCAGCCCTTTGCGACAACAAGGTTGACGCGATCGTCTTTACCGTCGGACACCCGAACGGTTCGATCAAGGAAGCGACAACGTCGTGCGAATCCAAGCTGATCGACGTCAACAACGATGCCGCCCAAGGCCTTGCCAGCGAAAACGATTTCTATGCGATGGCGACAATCCCGGGCGGGATGTACACCGGCACGGATGCTGACGTCACCACGTTCGGTGTCGGCGCAACCTTTGTCTCGTCAACCGAAACGCCTGAAGAAGTGGTGTATGAAATCACCAAGGCCGTGTTTGAGAATTTCGACCGGTTCAAGAAAATGCACCCGGCTTTCGCGAATCTCAAACAGGAAAACATGATTAAAAACAATCTGTCGGCGCCGCTGCATGACGGCGCGGTCAAATATTACAAGGAACAGGGCTGGATGTAATCCGGCATTGACCCCGGGGGCGGATTTCGATCCGCCCCCGATTGCTTTACTATGGGACGGAGACGAATCGCGGGGGAGATCGAATGTCACAGGACGAGACGAGCACCAAGCTGAGCGACTCGGAACTCGAGGATCTTGTTGCGTCAACGGATACCGGAGGCCGAAATCCCGACAATCAGGCGATCGTCAAACTCATCGCCGGAACAGCGCTGGTGTGGTCGATCTTCCAGGTGTGGATCGCATCTCCGCTGCCCTATTCATTCGGTTTTGGTGTATTTTCGAGCGGCGAAGCGCGGCCTATTCACCTGGCTTTTGCGCTCTTTCTCGCCTATCTCGCTTACCCTGCCTTCAAATCCTCGCCGCGCAGAACAATCCCGACAGTCGACTGGGTCCTGGCAATCGGTGCCGCCTGCTGTTCGCTCTATCTCTTCGTATTCGACACGGCAATCATCGACAGCATCTTCGGAACCCGGCTGTCCGACCGGCCCAACAATCCCAACCAGCTGGATGTGATCGTATCGGTCGTCGGCATCATCCTGTTGCTGGAAGCAACGCGCCGGGCGCTCGGCCCGCCGCTGATGATCGTTGCCATCGTTTTTCTGGCATACACGTTTCTTGGCCCCTATGCGCCGGGCTTTCTGGCCTGGAAAGGCGCCAGCTTCAACGCGGTCGCCTATCACCAGTGGCTGTCCACCGAAGGTGTCTTCGGCATCGCTCTTGGCGTTTCCACCGACCTTGTCTTCCTGTTCGTGCTTTTTGGCGCACTGCTCGACAAGGCCGGCGCCGGCAACTACTTCATCAAGGTTGCGTTCTCACTCATGGGCCATTTGAGCGGCGGCCCCGCCAAAGCGGCCGTTGTCGCCTCCGGCATGACCGGCCTCATTTCCGGCTCATCAATCGCCAATGTGGTGACCACCGGCACATTCACCATCCCGATGATGCGCCGTGTGGGATTCAGTTCGGAAAAAGCCGGGGCCGTTGAAGTCGCGTCGTCGGTGAATGGCCAGATCATGCCGCCGGTGATGGGCGCCGCCGCCTTCCTGATGGTCGAATATATCGGCATATCCTATTTCGAAGTGGTCAAGCATGCTTTCGTGCCGGCGATCATCTCTTACATCGCCCTTGTCTACATCGTGCATCTTGAAGCCAAGAAGCTCGGCATGGCCGGGCTGGAGCGTGCAGGTGAGCCCCGGCCACTGAAGTGGGGACTGATATCCTTCGGTATCACCATGGCGGTGATCCTTGCTGCAGGCAGTGCCATCTACTACCTGTTCGAGGCCTTCCAGTGGCTGCAGGAGGCCGATGGCAAGGTGCTGGCAATCGCCGTGGTTCTCGGCATCATCTTCACGGTCTTTGCGGTTCTCGGCGCAAGGCTGACCGAAGAGCGCAGGGCGCAGGTCATTTCAACCGGCACCCAGGTTCTCGGCTTCACCGTCATCGGCGCGTTTGGCGTGTTTTACCTGCTTGATCTGATCAGCTCAGTGGCGGGCGCAGCAACGCCATGGATTGTCGCGGCGCTTCTGGGGATCGCCTATGTCGGGTTGATCCGTTTTTGCTCTGCGTATCCGGAACTTGAACTGGATGATCCGAACGAACCGGTCGTGCGGCTGCCCGAGCCCGGGCCGACGGTCAAGTCAGGTCTGCACTTTCTGCTGCCGGTGCTGGTGCTCATCTGGTGCCTGATGGTCGAGCGGCTCTCGCCGTCTCTTTCGGCCTTCTGGGCGACGGCGTTCATGATCTTCATCCTTTTGACCCAGCGTCCGCTGTTTGCAATGTTCCGCAGCGAAGCCCAGGAGGGAACCTACGCGCGCGGCTTCAACGAGCTGATCGACGGGATGATCGCCGGCGCCCGCAACATGATCGGTATCGGCATTGCAACCGCCGCCGCCGGGATCATCGTCGGTGCGGTTTCGCAAACCGGCGTCGGATCGGTGCTTGCCGCACTGGTCGAGTTCCTGTCGCAGGGACAGATCATGCTGATCCTGATCTTTACAGCGATCCTCAGCCTGATCCTTGGCATGGGGCTGCCGACAACGGCCAACTATATTGTCGTTTCCTCGCTGCTCGCGCCGGTGATCGTAGCGCTCGGCCAACAGAACGGTCTGATCGTACCGCTGATCGCGGTGCATCTGTTTGTCTTCTATTTCGGCATCATGGCGGACGTGACGCCGCCCGTGGGGCTGGCGTCCTTTGCGGCCGCCGCCGTGTCCGGCGGCGACCCAATCCGGACAGGTTTCGTGGCGTTCTTCTATTCGCTGCGCACGGCGCTTCTGCCGTTCCTTTTCATCTTCAACACCGATCTGCTGCTCATTGATGTGACCTGGGCGCAAGGCGTGTTCGTGTTCATCATCGCAACAGCGGCGATGTTGATATTTACGGCGGGTTCGCAAGGGTTTTTCATCGCCAAATCGCGGATATGGGAATCGATCGCACTGCTGCTCGTGGCGTTCACGTTGTTCCGTCCAGGGTTCTGGATGGATTACATCGCGCCGCCCTATACGCAGGCGAACCCGGTCGAGATCGCCAAGGTCATGGGCGAGGCGGAACCCGGCACGCAATTGCGCGCGCTGGTGGACGGTCTGGACGATGTCGGCGATCCGATCACCCTGACGATGGTTATCGATGTCGGCGACGAACCGGACGGCGAAGCGCGGCTGGAGGCCTTTGGACTGGAGATCCTGGAAGACGATGGCAAGGTTCTGGTGGACAACGCGGTCTTCGACTCCAAGGCGCAGGCTGCCGGTTTCGACTTCGACCAGGTCATCAGAGAGCTTCTGGTTCCGGCACCGCAGCCTTCCAAATACCTGCTGTACATACCGGCACTGTTGCTTTTGGGTCTGATCTTTTTCCTACAGCGTCGTCGGAGCGATGCAGCAGGACCAGCCGCCGTTGAGCAGGGAGCCTAGCCGATGAACATGTTCAAAAACGTGCTTGCCACCATCGACCTGGGTGACGAGGAATCGTCTATCCGGGTCATCAACGCGGCGCTTGAGGTCATCATTGATGAGGATATCGTGCATGTTTTGTGCGTTGTACCGGATTTTGGAAACAGCATGGTCGGAACGTTTTTTCCGGCCGACCATGAAAAGGATATGATTGAACACACGACCCAGGAATTGCACGCATTTACTGCAAAACACATTCCTGAAGGAACCCGTATCCAACATATCGTTGCTCATGGTAGTATATATGAAGAAATAATCGCCGCGGCAGACCAGTGCGAGGCGGATCTGATTGTGATCGGATCGCACAGGCCGGCTCTGAAGGACTACCTTCTGGGACCGAATGCGTCCCGTGTCGTTAGGCACGCGCGCCAGTCCGTTCTGGTGGTGCGGGATTGACCGACCACCGGATTACCCTGCCAGATGACACGCGACGAAGTGCCCGCCGCTCACCGCCCTGAGCGGCGGGGGCGTTTCATGACATTGTTTTTCGACGAGTGGACAACGTGAGGCAAAGCGGCAGCCTTTCGGCAGGTTGATCGGGCTTGGCGGATCGCCCGACAGGCGCTGCCGCTTGGACCGGTCACCGCGGGCCGCATGCAGGGTCGGCACAGCAGACAGCAAAGTCTTTGTGTAAGGATGTTCTGGCGCCGTAAACAATGTGCGCCGATCCGCCTGTTCGACAATCTGGCCGAGATACATGACGGCGATTTCATCGCAGATATGCTGCACGACCCCGAGGTCGTGGGAAATGAACAGATAGGTGAGATCCAGTTCCTCCTGCAGATTTGCCATCAGATTGAGAATCTGCGCCTGAATGGCGACATCAAGCGCCGAAACCGGCTCGTCGCAGACGATCAGGCTCGGCTTTGTCGCCAACGCCCTTGCAAGACCGATGCGCTGACGCTGGCCGCCCGAAAACTGGTGCGGAAACAGCGCACCCTGTTCGGGCCGAAGACCAACCTGTTTGATCAGATCGCTCACCATCCCGTCACGCTCAGCCGGTTGACCTATTTCCATGAGGTCGAGCGGTTCGCGGATGATGTCTGCAGCCCGCTGACGCGGGTTGAGCGATGAATAGGGATCCTGAAATATGATCTGAAAGGCACGCCGCGCCTCGCGCAGTTCCTCGCCGTCGAGCGCGCCGATGTTGCGTCCCTCAAGGCTGACATGACCATCGGTGATATGGGTGAGGCGCATGACGGCAAGCGCCGTCGTCGTCTTGCCGGAGCCGCTTTCGCCGACAATGCCGAAAGTGGTGCCCTTTGAAACGGTGAAGCTGACGCCATCAACGGCGTGTACTGTTGCGCCCTTCTTGCCGAAATGCACCTTCAGGTCCTGGACTTCCAGATAGTTTGCGCCGTTTGCCGTATCAGACATTTTCCAGCTCCGCTTCAACCGCCCAGCAGGCTGTCGCATGGCCATTGCCTTCGGTTTTCAGGACAGGCTGACGGCCGGTACAGGTCGCCAGCGCCCGATTGCAGCGTGGCGCAAAGGCGCATCCGTCGCCGAGTTCCGTAAGGCTGGGCACAACGCCCGGAATTTCGAGCAGCGGCTCGCGCTTTTCAGGCGGATCAGGCTGCAAATGGGGCACACAGGCAATCAAGCCTTCTGTATAGGGATGGCGCGGCATGGTCAGCACCTGTTCGACCGTTCCGGTCTCGACAATGCGACCGGCATACATGACCGCAACCCGGTCGGCGAGCTGTGCAACGGCGCCCATGTCATGGGTGATCAGCACAATGGCCGTGCCGCGGCTTTTCTGCAGTTCTTCCAGCAGATCGAATATCTGGGCCTGAACGGTCGTGTCGAGCGCGGTCGTCGGTTCATCGGCGATCAGAACGCGCGGATTGCAGGCCAGCGCGATGGCGATCATCACCCGCTGGCGCATGCCGCCCGAGAGCTGATGCGGATAGGATTTTGCCCGCACCTCGGCCTCTGGAATGCCAACGGCACGGAGCATTTCGACGGCGCGCTCCCAGGCGGCACGCTGCGAGGCGTTTTCGTGCAGGCGCACGCTCTCGGCAATCTGCTCACCAACCGTGAAAACCGGATTGAGCGAGGACATCGGCTCCTGGAAAATCATGCCGATTTCGTTGCCGCGGATTTCCCGCATCTCGTCCTTTGAAAGACCGACCAGATCGCGACCTTCCAGATAGATGGAGCCGGATGTCAGGTTTCCGGGCGGGCTTGGCACAAGGCCCATGATCGAAAGCGCCGTCATCGACTTGCCGCAACCGGACTCGCCGACAATGCCAAGAATCTCACCCTCATTGACCTCGAGATTGACGTGGTCGAGCACGCGCGCATTGCCGCGGCGGGTGGCAAAATCGACGACAATATTATCGACCTTGAGCACCGTCATGATCAACGCTCCCTCAGCTTGGGATTGAAGGCGTCATTAAGGCCGTCGCCAATCAGGCTGACGCCCAGAACGGTGAGGAAGATCATCGCGCCGGGAAGCGTAACTACCCACCAGGCGTCGAGCACATATTGCCGCCCGCTGCCGATCATCAGACCCCAGCTCATCGTGTTGGGATCGCTGAGACCAAGAAAACTGAGGCCGGCTTCAAACAGGATCGCGACGCCAATTGTGAGGGTTGCCGAGACGATCAGCGGCGCCAGCGCATTCGGCAGGATCACCCGCCAGATCAGGCGGCCGTCCCGAGCGCCGATGGAACGTCCGGCACTGACATATTCAAGGCCGCGGATACGCATGAATTCTGCCCTTGCGAGCCGTGCCGTCGCCGGCCAGGAAACAATGCCGATCGACATGGCGACGACCGGAAGCGAGGGTGAAAAAAGGGTCACCAATACCATCGCAAAAAGCAGTGGCGGCAGCACCTGAAAAAACTCGGTAATGCGCATCAAGACGTCATCGACCCAGCCGAGATAATAGCCGGCGAGCGCGCCGACGAGGATGCCGATAATGATGGTGATCAATGCCGCCGTTACGCCGACCAGAAGGGTAGCCCTGCCGCCGACGATGAGACCGGCAAGCATGTCGCGCCCAAGGTTGTCAGTGCCGAGGATCGCGGTCTCGGTTTCAAAGGGCGGGGTCAGCGGCGCCCAGACAATCTCGAACGGATCAACCGCGTAGAGGACCGGCCCGAAGAGCGAAACGATAACAATTATGCTCAGCAGCAGGAGGCCAAAAAGGGCCGCCGGTCGGCTGCGAAAAACCCGCCAAGCCTCTGCCGCCGGATGTTCGGCGCGCGGCAGACTCTCGTCTTTTGTGTCGAGTACCGTCATTTCGCCATCCTGATGCGCGGATCGGCAACGCGGTACAGAAGATCGGTTATCAGGTTTGCAACGATGACGATGACCGCCGAAAAGAACAAAATGCCGAGGATCGTCGGATAGTCACGGGCGAGAATGGAATCGAAAGCCAGGGTTCCCAGACCCGGCCAGTTGAACACCGTCTCCACGAGAACGGCGCCGGAAACAATGCCGCCAAACTGCAGGCCGGCGATTGTTATGATCGGCAATACGGCATTGCGAAGCGCATGGCGCCCGTAGACCTTGCGCTCCGACACGCCCTTGGCGCGCGCGGTGCGAATATAATCGCTGCCAAGCACTTCAAGCATGCTGGCGCGGGTCAGCCGGCTGTATTGCGCCAGATAGACAATGCCGAGCGTAAAGGCAGGCAAAACAAGGTGATGCGCCACGTCGAGCGCATAACCGAACGGGCCGACACTCTTGGTTACGTCGTACATGTTGGAGATAGGAAACAGCGGGATTAAGGAGGCGAAGACGATGATCAGCATGATTCCCGTCCAGAAGATCGGCGCCGAATAACCGATGACCGAAATTACCGTGACAAGATTGCTGACGATGCCGGTCGGCTTGCGGGAGGCGATGACGCCGAGCGTGGTTCCGACCACGATGGCAAAACCGAGGGCGGTGAAGACCAGCAGCAGCGTTGCGCCTACCCGATCGAGGATCAGATCAATGACCGGCGCATTGTAGAAGAAGGACTGGCCGAGATCGCCGCCGGCTGCGGCTTTCAGATAAACCCAAAGCTGGACATAGAGCGGCTGGTCGAGGCCGTACGCCTTGCGGATGCTCGCCAGCACTTCTTCCGTTGCGCCGCCCATCTCGCCTGCGATCACATCGGCCGGATCCCCCGGTGCAAGGTGAATGAGCAGAAAATTCAGCACCAGAACGGCAACGACGAGAATGACGGAGTAGATCAGGCGGCGTATTACGGTCCATAGCAGCATAGCGCTATCGCCTCTTGCAGGTGGTTAGCGCCCCGGAAACCGCTGCCCGGAGCGCCTCATATCAATGGCGCTACTGCCTATTGGCTTTTATAGACGTCATCCATCGGCGCCATCGGTCCCCAGATGCTCAACGGCGCATTGCCGATCTTCTTGTCGTAGACCGTATGGTAGGGCAGCTCGTTGAGGAAGACCAGCGGCACATCGTCGACGATCATGGCCTGCGCCTTGCGGTAAAGGTCGGCGCGTTTGGCCTGATCGGTTTCCGTTCCGGCCTGGCCGAGCAGCGTGTCGACTTCCTCGTTGCAGTAGCTTTGCGTATTGGACCAGATGACACCCTCGCGGATGTTGCTGCACAGATAGGTGCGGTGGACGCCGATCACCGGGTCGCCCCAGTTGAAGACGATGTCCATGGACATGTCGAAATCATGTCCGCTGACACGCTTGGCCCAGGTCGGGAAGTCGGGCGAGGCACGCAGTTTGACTTCGATACCGACTTTCTTGAGCTGCGGGCGCAGATATTCGGCAACCGTCTTCTGCATTTCCGCAAATCCCGGTATGTAGTCCAGCGACAGCTTGAAGCGGGTTCCATCGCCGTCACGGGCATGGCCGGCCTCGTCCAAAAGCGCATTGGCCTTGTCGAGGTCCAGGTCGTAGCCGTTGACGTCCGGTGCGGCAAAGGGGCTGCCGGAGACCACCGGTCCCGTCACAGGGGTCGAAAAGCCCGAATGCAGCGCATTGACGATAAAGTTGCGGTCGATCGCATAGGCGATAGCCTGACGCACCTTCAGGTCCTTGAGGATCTCGTTCTTGGTGTTGAAGGCCAGCCAGTTGATCGGTCCGACCGCGGCATAACCCTGATTGGTCACTTCAAGCGCGTCGTTCTTTTTCAGCCGATCAAGATCACGGGTGCTGGTCAGGAACGGCAGCATGTCGATCTCACCCTTGTCGGCCGCCAGCACCATGCTGGTGACGTCCTTGTAGTTCTTGATGATGATGCGATCGAGATGCGGTTTGCCCTCCAGAAAATAATCGGGGTTCTTTTCAAGAATGATGTGTTCACCGGGCTTGTACTCGACCAGTTTGAATGGCCCCGAGCCGACCGTCTGGCTGTTGGCCGGGTGCGATTTCGGGTCTTGCCCGTCGCCATAGACGTGTTCCGGCAATATCGGCAGCAGCGCCGAAGACATGGCCAGGAGTGCCGCCGGATGGGGTGCATCGAAATTGATCACGGCAGTTTGTTCATCCGGGGTGTCAACCGACGTTACCGGCCCGTACATCGTCTTGAACGGGTGATTTTCCTTCACGGTCTTTACCGAAAAAGCAACGTCGCCGGAGGTAATCGGCTTGCCGTCATGAAAGGTCGCGCCTTTGCGCAGGTGCAGTGTGATGGATTTGCCGTCATCGGCCACTTCCCAGCTTTCCGCGAGATAGGGCTGCGGTTGCCATTCGGCGTCAAAGCGCAGGGGCGTTGCAAAGATCTGGGTACCGGGAACCGCCGTTGCCACGCCGGACTGAACGGCCGGATTGAGATGGCGGGGTTTCTGGGTGGTGCCGATCACAAGCGTACCGCCCTTGACCGGCTCCTGCGCCTGAACTGCGCCGGTTACAACAAGCGCTGTTGCAATCGCGGCGCCCGCAAGCATTCCACGTAACGTCTTCATGTGCCTCAACCTCCCTGATTGATCATATTCAGCACGGATAATTTTCTTAGTGAGTGTTCTGTGTTCCAGGCTGTCAGGTTAGATAGGCGCAGTTGATTTGAAAAATGTTTTTTTCATGGGCAAACCCTCAGTAAAACTGAGCATACGGTGCCGCTACTGAACAAGCACACGCTTGAAGACGCCATCCAGATTCAGCTCCTCACAGGTCTTTATGAGTGCCTTTTCTACACGCGTCAGGTTCTTCTCATCGCGGTAGATAAAGCCGAAACAGGGCGCGAGATATCCGGGCCGCAGCGGAATGCGCACCAAATCGCCGACAACATAGGTCTGTTTTCTGAGCGGGCGGACATTGAAGATGGAAAAGCCCAGCCCGGACGCGACGAGTGCACGGACGAGTTCAGAAGATTTGGACGAATGGGCGATCGTCGGTGACAGTCCCTGCTCTTCGAACAGACCAAACATGTAGTCGCGCGTCGGATCGAGATTCAGCAGCACCATGGGTTCATTTGCCAGGTCTTCGAGATCAAGAACCGAACGGGTGGCGAGTTGGTGCTCTGCGTTGATCGCCACATGCGGAGGGGCGTCAAACAGCGGTGAGAATTTTGCGTTTTTGGAGAATGCGAAATCGTAACCCATGGCAAGATCGAGTTCACCGTTTTCGATCATTCCGGCGATTTCCAGCGTGTCGCCCTCGGCAATCTCGATCGATACGGTCGGATAGCGAATGGAAATCGTCTTCATGACGATTGGCAGCAAAATGGGTGCCAACGGTGCAAAACAACCAAGCCGAACCCTGCCCTCAAGCCTGTTCGAAACGCCGCCAAGCGACTTTTCGAAATGATTGTGCTGTTCGAGAATCCCGCGCACATGGGCGAGAAAATCCTGGCCGTACTGGGTGGGCGTGACGCCTTTTGACGGATGGCGCACAAAAAGAGCGCCGGTGACCTGATCTTCCATGGAGTTGATCGCCGCCGCGATGGAAGACGGAGAAATGTTGAATTCCTCTGCCGCACCGGTGATCGAGCGGTGACGCGCGGCTGCATCAAGATATTTCAGCTGCTTTAGCGTGTAATGCATGATCCCTCCGTTTTTTCGAGGATGTTACGCAAAATAATACATTTTCCCGAACAATACGCACCCCCTAAGGTGACATCCGACAGACCTCGCCTGCGATTGAGGCCGTAGTAATTGTGCGGAAAGCCATGTCAGACCTAGAGATATTCAAAGCCCGAAAAATCGTCACCATGGACCCCGCTTGCCCAGAAGCGACACATGTCTCGGTGCGTGACGGGCGCATTGTCGCCGTTGGTTTGGAACAGGACACTGCACAGTGGGGCGACGCCAAAATCAATGACGATTTTGCCGATAAAACCATCGTGCCGGGTTTCGTGGAAGGCCACAGCCATATGTTTGCCGGCGGCATCTGGCGTTTCGTTTATGTCGGCTATCAGGACCGGATTGATCCACAGGGGCGGCGGTGGAGCGGGCTCAAATCGATTGACGCGGTCATTGAACGCATGCGCGCAGAACAGGAAGGTCTCGCGAACGGCGTGCCGCTGATCGCATGGGGTTTCGATCCCATTTTCCTGCCGGCGCCACGGGCGAACCGTCACGATTTCGATCAAGTCTCTTCTGAACGACCGATTGCCGTTCTTCACTCAAATTTCCACCTGATGACCATCAACACCGCCGCGCTCAGGCTGGCCGAATACACTGCCGATACGGATATCGAAGGCATTGTCATGGGCGAAGACGGTGAACCCAATGGCGAATTGCAGGAAATGGCGGTGATGTTTCCGGTCATGCGGCGCATGAATATCGACATCCGTGCCCTGTCTGGAGACGGCGACGGTATCCGCGATTTCGGCAGGGTCTGCAACGCGGTCGGTGTGACAACGGCAACCGATCTTGTCGCATCGCTGGAGGATACGAATGTGGCGTTGTTGACGGAAGTCACCAATGAGAAAGGCTTTCCGATCCGTCTCGTCAGCGTGCTCAACGCATTGCAGCAATCCGCCTCAGAAACGGTCACACGCGCAAAGGAACTGGCCCCGCGCAGCACAGAAAAGCTGCGGCTCGGGACGGTGAAGATCGTCACTGACGGTTCGATTCAGGGTTTTACTGCGCGGCTTCGTGAACCCGGTTATCACAACGGCGCGCCCAACGGGATCTGGAACATCGCACCCGATCAACTCAACGTTCTGGTCGATGCGCTGCTGCAAAGCGGCATCCATACCCATATCCACGTCAATGGCGACGAAGCAATCCAGGTGGCGATCGATGCGGTCGATGCGTCGCTCAAAAAACATCCCGCAGACGACCACCGGACGGTTCTGCAGCACTGTCAGATGGCGGACCTGGTGCAATTTGAAAAAATGCGCGATCTGGGTCTTTGCGCCAATCTGTTTGCCAACCACATCTTCTATTTCGGCGATCAGCACAAGGCCATCACGCTCGGGCCGGAGCGGGCCAGTGCCATGGATGGCTGCCGTTCGGCGCTCGACCACGATATTCCGCTTGCCATTCATTCCGATGCACCGATCACGCCGGTTGCTCCGCTGGTGACCGCATGGGCCGCGGCAGAGCGGCGAACCGCCAGCGGCGAGACGCTTGGCAAGGCCGAGTGCATCTCGGCATACGAGGCTTTGCATGCCATTACGCTCGGGCCGGCCTTTACGCTTCGCATGGAGGACGAGATCGGTTCGATAGAACCCGGCAAACGCGCCGACTTTGCAATTCTCGACGAAAGTCCGCTCGACGTGGATCCCGGCAGGATCAGGGATATCGATGTGTGGGGCACGGTCCTCGGCGGCGTTGTCCACCGGGCCTGAGAAATCCGCGTAATGAGCACCACCAACAACCCACTGCCCGTCACCATCATTTCCGGCTATCTCGGGGCCGGCAAAACCACTTTGGTCAACCATCTGCTGCGCCATGCGGACGGGCGCAAGCTGATGGTGCTGGTCAATGATTTCGGCGATCTCGCCATCGACGCCGATCTCATCCAGTCTCAGGATGATGATCTGGTGACGCTTTCGAACGGCTGTGTGTGCTGTTCTCTGGGAAGCGATCTTTTTCAAACTTTCTGCACCGTGCTGGACCGGGCTCCGAGGCCCGATCATCTGGTCATTGAGGCCAGCGGCATCGCGCGGCCGGGCAACATCGCCAACATCGCCCGGGCAGAGCCGGATCTGCATCTCGACGGCACCGTCACACTGGTCGATGCGGAGCTCATCGAGGACAATCTTGCCGATCCGCAGATCGCCTCGGCACTGATGGAGCAGATATCGGCCGCCGACCTGTTGCTGGTCAATAAAGCCGATCTTGTCACCGAGCTGCGGCTCGCTGAAATCAGGCGCATGCTTGGTGAAATCTGTGATGAAACACAGGTGCTTGGCTGTAGCAACGGAGCAGTTGCGCCAGACGCAATTCTGGGAGCCGGCAACGGTTCGCGGGCCGGTGAGCAGCCATCGTATGATCATGCACACAGCCAAAACTATGTCCGCTGGTCACACGAGGCGACCGGCGTGTTCGATCTCGAAAAGCTGAAAGCAGGCCTTGCCGCACTGCCGCGGGGCGTGCTGCGCTTCAAGGGGATCATCCAATCCGGTGACGGGCCGGTCGCCGTTCACCGGGTCGGCCGGCGGCTGAGTGTCAACCGGATCGATGGTCCGGCTCCATCCAAATCGCAGATGGTGGCCATCGGGCTGCAGGGCCAGATGGACCCTGCCGCGATAGAAAAGGCAGTGACGGCAGCCCGGCTTTAGCCGCTCAAACGTCGCGCCAGCCGTTTGCCGTTTTCATGCGATGGTTGATCGTGTTGGAGACTCCGAGTGTCTGTTCGATGAAACAGCCCTTCTTGGCGGTTTCGATCAACTCCATCACCTTTTCTTCCGCGTCAGGGCTATCGATCATTACGTCGATCTCGAACCCCTTCGGCGCCGTCTCGTAGACGCGCCCGACGGTGCGCCAGTTCCACTGGATGCGGGTGTCGACCTGGAGGTCGTTGAGCGTGACGCCAAGCCTTTTCGCAAAGGCCCGGATCTGGGTCATGATGCAACCGGTCAGAGCGCCGACGAACATGGCAAGCGGCGGCGGTGCCGTTGCGTCTCCGCCATGGAACTTGCCCTCGTCGGTGGCAAGCTCAAAGCGCTCTTCGAATGGCTGCACCATGGTAACGTCCATTTCGTTGCGCATCTTGCCGACGGCAGTGCCGCGGCAAATGAATTGCACGACCGCCTCTTCCGGCATGCCAGCATTATCACTCATCGTTATTTTCCTTCATTCCAGTGAACCATGGGCAAACCCTCTACCGGGGAGCGAAACCATGGGATCGTCGTACCGCGCAGGCTGCCGATATAGACATTTTTCAAATCGGGACCGCCGAAGGTTACACTCGCCATCCATGGCGCAATGGTGCCGCCGCAGGCCACCTGCAGATCCGGTGTCACCCGGTCTTCATCAAAGGCCTGGAGCAGCGCCTTGCCGGATTGTGAGCCGTGGTCATCGTCGAGGATGATTTGCAGGTCACCCTGCGGCGTAATGGCGAAGACACGATCTGTCATAATATGAGTGCCCCACAGATTGCCGAAAGCGTCGAAGGCAATGCCGTCGATAAACGCCCGGTGGTCAGAGGGGCCAAATGTCTCACGCCCGCTGAGGGCTCCATTATCAGCCACCCGCATCCTGGTTATTTTCATTGCGGTGGTTTCAACGATGTAGAGCCATTCTTCCGCGGCATCGAGGCGGATCTCGTTGGTGAAGGCAAACCCGTCCGCTACGATACGAAGGCCATTGTCGTCAGCGAGCGCAATATAGCCGTCACGAATTCCCGGGCTGATGGCGTCCATCCAGTTGGGTATTTTCGTCGATACCGTCAGCCAGATCCGGTCCTTCGAATCCCGAAGCACAAAATTGACCTTTCCGATCGGAGCGCCGTCAATCGAATCATACAGCATCCGGGTCTCGCCGGTGCGTTTCATGATTTCCAGACGGTCTGTTCCGAAATTGGAGATCAGGATGTCGCCATTGCGGGCGAAGGCAAGCCCGTTGGGCAGCGTTCCGGCAGTGAAGCGGGTGGCTTCGTCCACGCTGTCTGCAAAATCCGTTTGTTCCGACTGGGTAATGATGTTCTGGCTGCCATCGGGCCTGATGTGAACAACACCCCCGCGCGCGTCCGCCGACCAAAGAGAGCCGTCCGGCTCCGCCAGAATACATTCGGGCCTTTGCAAGTCATGACCAACGTTCCGAAGATCCTCCGGGTCTACCTGAAAACCGATTACAGGATTGTCTGCCATCAGAATTTGACCCGGTCGCCACCTTTGAGATCAAGGATTTCACGGGCGTCATCGGGCGATGCGATGTCCATTCCGAGTTCTTCCAGGATGGTGCGGATCTTGGCCACCTGCTGGGCATTGGAATCGGCCAGCTGGCCCTTGCCGATGAACAGGGAATCCTCGAGCCCAACGCGGACATTGCCGCCGAGCATCGCGGCCTGCGTGATGAACGGCATCTGGAACCGTCCCGCCGCCAGAACCGACCAGACATAGTCGTCGCCGAACAGCCGGTCCGCCGTCTGCTTCATGAACATGACATTTTCCATGTCGGCGCCGATGCCGCCGAGAATGCCGAATATCGACTGCACCAGGAACGGCGGCTTGATGAGACCGGCATCGACGAAATGCGCCAGATTGTAGAGGTGTCCGATGTCGTAGCATTCATGCTCGAAGCGGGTGCCGCAGCCCTCGCCGAGGTGCTGCAGGATCATGCGGATATCCTTGAAGGTGTTGCGGAAGATGAAATCCTCGCTGCCTTCCAGGAACTGCTTTTCCCACGCATGCTTGAAGCTCGGATATTTGTCGGCCAGCGGGTGCAGCGAAAAATTCATCGAGCCCATATTGAGCGAGCACATTTCCGGCTCGGCCTTCAGGGGCGCGGCAAGCCGCTCTTCCACCGTCATGCCGAGACCGCCGCCGGTGGTGATATTGATGACGGCGCTGGTCGCCTGTTTGATACGCGGCAGGAACTGCATAAAGACCTCCGGGTCCGGCGTCGGGCGGCCGTCTTCGGGATTGCGGGCATGCAGATGGATGATCGAGGCGCCGGCCTCGGCCGCGTCGATCGACTGCTGGGCGATTTCATCGGGTGTTACCGGCAAATTCTCGGACATGGTCGGTGTGTGGACACCGCCGGTCACCGCGCAGGTGATGATCACCTTTTTCATTTTCTTGGCCATGACAGCTCCTACTCCTGGAAAATGGCGACGGCGCGGGTGAAGCCCGCCGATCCGCCTTTGATCTTGTAAGGGAAACAGGCAATCTCGTAGCCGCTCGCCGGCAGGGTCTCGAGATTGGTGAGTTTTTCGATGTGGCAATAGCCGATGTCCATGCCTGCGCGGTGCCCTTCCCAGATAATTGCGGGATTGTGCGTGCGCTCATATTCTTTTGCCGTGTAGATAAAGGGCGCATCCCAGCTCCAGGCATCGGTGCCGGTGACCCGGACGCCACGCTCGAGCAGATAAAGCGTTGCCGCGCGGCCCATGCCGCAGCCTTTCGCAACATAATCGGGATGACCGTAGCGGGCACCGGCGGCTGTGTTGACGACGACTATATCGAGCGGTTCGAGCGTGTGGCCGATGCGCGCGAGTTCCGCTTCCACATCGGCGGCTGTTGCGACATAGCCGTCCTCGAAATGGCGGAAATCGAGTTTCACTCCGCGCTGGAAACACCATTCAAGCGGTACTTCGTCGATGGTGATGGCCCGTTCGCCATTGTTCATGGTCGAGTGATAGTGATAGGGCGCATCGAGATGCGTGCCATTGTGTGTGGTGATGCGCAGCATTTCGACGGCCCAGCCTTCGCCGCCGGGAAGATCCTCTTTTTTCAGGCCAGGGAAAAACGCCATGACCTGTTCGGCCGTCATCTGGTGATCGAGATAATCGATCTCCGGCAGCATGACCGGCGGGTCGGAAGCGATATCGGCTTCCAGCGGGACGGACAGGTCGACAATTCTGCGGGGCATTTTGTTCTCCGTTAATATCCGAGCGGCAGTGTTGCCAGCGTTGGAAATATCAACACCAGCGACAAGACAATAAGCATCATCAGGGCGAAAGGAGCCGCGCCGGCAAAGATGTCTCCGAGCGAAATCGTATCGTCGTCGAGCGCCGATTTGATGACAAAAACCGAGATGCCGAAGGGCGGGGTCAACAAGCCGATTTCAACGGCAAGCACAGTGACGATGCCGAACCATATGAGGTCGATGTTCATCGGCTGGATCACCGGTAGCATCAGCGGCACGAGAATGAGCATGATGGACGATGAATCGAGGATCGTGCCCATGAGGATGACGAGAAGCACATAGGCGAGCACCACGCCCCAGAAGCCGATATCAGCGGTGGCGACAAAACTGCCGAATTCACCCGGCGCGCCGGAAAGCGCCAGCATACGCGAATACATCTGGGCCGCGATGATCAGGAAACACACCGAAGCGGTGACAAGGCCCGTATCGGTCAGCACGCTCCAGAAATCCTTCCAGCTCAGCGAACGCCGCAACAGGCCGATAACGATGGCGCCGAGGCAGCCGACGGCACCCGCCTCGATGGGCGTGAACCAGCCCGCATAGATGCCGCCGAGTACAAGAAAGATCAGCGCTGCGATGGGAAAGCCCTTGCGGAAAAGCTCTGGTCCGCTGAGCAGTTTCTCATTTGCATCGGAGAGATTCTCACCAATGAAGGAAGGCCAGAACCGGGCCATCGCATAGACACCGATGCCGAAAATCAGCGCCAGCAGCAGGCCGGGTATGACACCGGCGATGAAAAGGTCGCCCACCGATTGCTCGGTCAGCAGGCCATAGAGGATCAGCAACAAGCTCGGCGGGATGAGCATGCCGAGCACGGACGAGCCGGCGACAACGCCGACCGAAAACCGCTTGGTATAACCGTGGCGGACCATTTCCGGCACCGCGATGCGGGTGAAGACGGCAGCCGAGGCGATGGATATTCCGGTGATCGCAGCGAAGATGGCGTTCGCCCCAACCGTGCCGATGCCGAGACCGCCACGAAACCGGCGGAAGACCTGATTGGCGACATCGAACGCATCGCGGCCCATGCCGGTGACCGACACGACATAGCCCATCAGCACAAAAAGCGGCACCACGCCGAAAAAGTAGCTGGATATGGTTTCGGATGCGGCCAGGGCCAGCAGCTTGCCGGCCAGGATGGGCGAGCCCTTGATGACCCAGACTGCGCCGTAGGAAACCACCATCAGTGCCAGCGGCACATACATGCCGACATAGACAAGCGCCACCATGACGGCGAGCGCAACGAGACCAATCTCAAATGGCGTCATGGCTGCTCACCTCGTCATCGGGGTTCGAGATGCTGCCGGTCCAGATACCGATCGCAGCGCGAATGGCCGACATGGCAAGCTGCAACAGCAAGGCGCCGCAACCCACCAGGATGATTAATTTTACCGGCCAGATCGGCGCGATGAAATCACCGACCGTTCCGACAAAGGTGTTGCGGTCCCAAGCTTTGACGAACAGCGGATAGCTGGCATTCAAAAGCACCGCGATGACAAAAAAACCCGCAGCGCAATAGATCAGTTCGAGCAAGGCACGGATCCGGGGAACGGATCTTTCCAGCGCATTGATCACCGCATCGGTACGGGTGAAACGGCCCATTCGAAAGGCCTGCCCCACCTGCAAAAAGACAATGGCCACGATCGACATGGACACCAGTTCCGGGACGCCGGATACCGGCGACAGGAAGACGCCGCGGCCGATAACGTCGCTGTTGATCAGGATCATCAATGCGAGGATCAGCAGCGTTCCCAGAACGTTGAGGCCCATCGTGATGCGGTCAATGATGCGCTGTGCGGTTTCGAGTGGTTTTGGCATGAGATTGGTGTTGGCAAATTCCAGGAGCCCCGGCAGGCTATTCCGCCGGGGCTTCTGATTGTGCGCTTATTCCTGATCCCAGTTGCGGACCGGGGTCGCGCCTGAATCGCGCATGGCGTTCATGTAGGTCTCAAGAACTTTGGAGCCGGGCTTGCCTTCGCCGTCGAGCTTGGCGGCCCAGTCCTTGGCAACGTTTTCCATCCCGGCAGCCCACTTCATGCGGAACTCAGGCGACACTTCGGTCACCGTGGCACCCTTGGCGCGCATGGCATCCAGCGAAGCGGAGATGGCCGCGTCCAGGTCCGTGTGATAGGCCTTGCGCTGGGCAACGCCGCCCTTCTTGAGGGCCTTTTGAAGCGCCTCCGGCTGGGCATCGTACCAATCCTTGTTGGCGGCAATGCCACCGGCGTACTGGGCGCCGAAACCAACGCGCGTGATGTGGGGCGCAACCTCATAGAGCTTGCCGGGCAATGCTGCCGTCGCAAATACGATCACGCCGTCATAAACGCCCGTTTTCAGCTCATTGTAGTAGGTGGTCAGATTACCCGACACGCCGATGGCGCCGGTACCCTTGAGCCAGTTGACCGCCGGTCCGGGCGCACCGATCTTCTTGCCTTTCAGATCATCGAGCGTCTTGACCGGGAAGTTGGTCATTAAGAGATAATCGTCAATGCCGATGGCAGCGCCGAGATATTCCAGATTGTTTTCTTCCCAGGACTGGCGCAGCTCCTTGTTTTCCTCATGCAGCGCATCGATAAGGTCGGAGATCGCGGTTGCATCGCTGGACACAAACGGTGTGAAGTAGGTCACGTTCTGCGGCGACAGCTTGGCGGCCTCGAACAGGCTGGAGACAAGACCGACTTCGGCAAGTCCTTCCTCGACCGCTTCCAGAACACCGCCGACCTTTGCAAGGGAGCCGCCATAGTGTTCGCTCCAGTTGACCGTGATGTCGGTGCCTTCCAGCGCCTTGTTGACGGCCGGAATGAAGGTTTGGGTGATGTGCTTGACCCAACGGAACACCGGCGGGTGACCGGCAGCCACAGTGATGTCGATGGTTTCAGCTTGCGCCGTCAAGGACGCACCCGCCAGTACAACGGTTGCCAATAGTGTCGATGCGAGACGTTTCATTTCTTTCCTCCTGGTTCTCACCATTATCAAGACGGGCATTGCTTCGGGCGGGTCACCGCCAAAAACCATTTGCCGGCCTAATTCGCTTACTTTTGTTTGTTGTTGGCCAGCGCGCGAATGCCGGCGCAGGCAAACGCAACCACGCTTGCCACCGTTTCTTCGGTGTCGGTGTCATCGCACAGGCCATCCGACAGCCTTGAGGCCCTTCCGGTCTTGGCCATCACTGACAGGGCGACGCTGATTGCAAACAGATAGCCGCGAACGGCCGCGGCCTTCTCCAGCTCGGGCATGACGCGCATGATGGCACCGATCGACCGGCGGGCGATCGGATCATAATGCTCTGTTGCCGCCCGCCGGGATCGGTCGTCGGCGGAGTTGTTGAATGAAACGATGAGCCGGGCATAGGCGTCGCCGCCGCGCTCATTGTCGTGCCCCAGCTCGATGGTTGGCCGAAGCAGAGCCTCCACCAACACCTCCAAGGTGGGAATGTCGCCATCAAACAGCGCGTCAAGCGCCAGGTTCCGGCGGGTGTTGATCTCGCCGGAGCGCCTGGCGACCACGGCAGAAAACAGCTGATCCTTGTTTTGATAATAGTAGTGGATCATTGCCTGGTTGACGTCGGCGTCGCGGGCAATCGCCCGAATGGACGCGCCGCCGAAGCCGAGATCGGCAAAAGCCCGCTCGGCCGCATCCAGGATCGCTGTGCGGCTGTCCTTCTGCCTGCCCTGCTGCACTGCCGGTGCCAGTGGCAATTCAATTCCTCCCGGCCATCAAGCCTCGGCGTTTTTTAATCCAACCGTCTTCATCTTGTCGCGAAGTCCGGTCAGGCGCCGATTGTTAATTAAACGTTTGATTAAAACCGGGAGATTGTCAAGTACCTGCTTCCGGCTTGCTTTTTGCCGCGCCGGGAAGGTTGGTTGAGCAAAATGATTGCAGCGCTTATAACATTTTGTATTTTATAGAGAATTCAGAAACCGCATCAGCGCATCCCGATCGCTCTTGCGCATGGCGTCAAAGGTATCTCTGGACGCGACAGCCTCTCCGCCATGCCATAAAACGGCTTCTTCCAGGGTGCGGGCGCGCCCGTCATGAAGGAAGTTGCTTTCCCTCAGAACCGCTCCGGTGAGGCCGATGCCCCAAAGCGGCGGCGTGCGCCATTCACGTGCCAGATCCCGCTCCCCGGCATCGGCAAGTCCGTCGCCCATGTCGTGCAACAGAAAATCGGAATAGGGCCAGATGAGCTGGAAGGCATTGCTGCCGCCGCTCCGATTTCGCCGGGTGACGAATTTCGGCTGGTGGCAGGAGGTACAGCCTGCGCCGTAAAACAACTCCTTACCCCGCAGCACCTGCCTGTCTGCAACATCACGGCGTGCGGGCACGACAATCTGCGCAGCGAAATCGGTGACGAGATCGAGAACGTGATCGGGTACTTCCGTGTTGCCGTGGCGCGGCTGTGCCCCATGCGGCGCGGCGCGGCAATCGGCCTGATACCACCTGCAATCGCCGGCGTGACCCGGAAACACGGATGTCGACAGACCGATGTCATCTGAAAACGCTGCGGCGGACTGGGCATGGATGGAATGTCGCGATGCCTTCCACCCGTATCGTCCGACCGCCGGTTCTCCGGTTTTCGGATCGGAAACCTGGATCAAACGGCCGGAAATGCCGTCACCGTCCCGATCATCGGGATCCGCCAGTGCTGCCAGATCACTGTCGGCAATCTGTTCAATCAGGCCCAGTCCATGCATAGGCGGCGCCATGCGCGGTAAAATGACCGTACCTGCGTCGACGGGTCCAAAGCGCAGGTCCTTGATCAGGTATGTCGGGCGGCGCAGCCGGATGCCGGTTCCATCGTCGAGCCGAACATCAAATTCCACATACACCGTTTCAAAACGGCCTTCGACACTGTGTCCCTGGATAGCGCGGGTCTGGAGCTGGTTGCCATAGGTGGGATCGGGCAAGGGGGCTTGACCGTCGGCGCCGACGGCTGCTGAAAGAGCAAGGATGAGGGAACCGTGGTTGCCGTTGCCATCCGGCGCCCGCCCGCGTCCATTGCCTATATGGCAACTGCTGCAGGCTCGCGCATTGAACAGCGGCCCAAGCCCATCCGAGGCGGTTGTCGAGGCCGGAGCCGACACCCACAGTTTGGTAAAGAGCGCCCTTCCGAGGTTGAAGCGTTCACGATCCGAAAACGACAGATTGGCGGATGGGTAGGCGAATGCATTTGTTCCGGCAGAATCGATCCGGGTGCCGGCGCCGCCCTGCATCGCCTCGAACTTTTCAGGCTTGGAAAAGTCGGTCGCAGGCCGTGTTGCCGCGTCAACGCGCTTTTTGTCGGCTTCTCTCAGATCAACACGACCGCCAGACACAGAAGCAGCGGCGAAGCCGAGGACCGGCACCGCCACCACACACATGATTGTCAACAGGCGCCACATTGCCGGTGCCGCACGGTCAGGCATTCAGACCATTCCTATTCAAACACGGCGTTCGGATTGTCGAGACTGTCTGAGCCTTCGAATGCCAATTCGCCGAGGTTGAGGGCGGCAACCGCCCGCTCGATCGATTTGGTCTGGGCGACCAGGGCGTCGATTGCTGTCTGCACCCGGGCATTGCCAGCCTTGTTGCCTTCGGCGATCTGTTGATCGTAAGCCTCGCCACCTTCAGCCGCGTCCGTTATGGCGGTCATTGCGGCAATCGTTGATCCGATACGAGAGCGCAGTTCCTTATCGACCTCCGGCTTTGCGGCCTTGACCATATCTGAGACCGACGGTCCTTTGACCACCGATCCGTCCGTGCGGGTGTAAGAGCCTTCATAGACATTGCGGATGCCGATGGAATCGTAAAGGTGCGAGACGTGGGTGAGATCCGAAAAGCAGTCGTGCTCTTCTTCCGGATCGTGCAACAGCAGGCCGAGCTTCATGCGCTCGCCGGCCAGTTCGCCATAGGAGAGCGATCCCATGCCGGTGAGGAGGTGACGACCCCCTGCCTGACGTCGCCTTCCATCACCGCCTTGCGTGCTTCTCCGCCGGTTTTCCAGTGGGCGACCATTTCCTCCAGATCATCGACCAGGAGATTGGCGGCGGCGGCCAGATATTCACCGCGCCGCTGGCAGTTTCCGCTGGTGCAGTTGTCCGGATCGAAATCGGTGTGTGGCCGGTCGCCGGCGCCAGGTCCGATGCCGCTGAGATCCTGGCCCCAGAGCAGAAATTCGATGGCGTGATAGCCGGTCGCGACATTGGCTTCGACATCACCGGCCTCATGCAAATCTCCGGAAAGGAATTGCGGGGTAATCGCGCCGGCATCGATTGCCCTGCCGTTTACCTCGATCTTCCTGTTGGCAATGATGTTGGCGGTATAGAGCGTGTTGAAATCGGATTCGGATCCGTAGCTTGCATCGACATAGTCGATCAGGCCCTCGTCCAGCGGCCAGGCGTTCACCCGGCCTTCCCAATTATCGACGATCGGGTTGCCAAGCGGAAGGCTTCCGTCTGTTGATAGGGGATGCGGGCTGCCTTCCAGGCGGAGCGGGCGGATTTGAGCGCCTCTTCGCTCGGGCGTGCCACCAGAGCGCCAATCGCGACTTCGAGTGCCTTGGCGGTGCTAAGCGCGTCACTGTAATTGGCCTCCGCGATGTTGGCATAGGTTTCAAGAACGGCCTTGCCGTCCATTTCGGCATGAACCACCGACGCACCGGCTACAGCAATCAATGCGGCCAGGGGCATCGCGATGCCGGATCTTCTGAATATTCCAACCATTATACGCTCCGGTTTGTCAGCAATTACTTCGATCCCGATTTGATGCGCATTGGAAGGGCCGGCACATCCACTCGGACAGGTTACGCTGTTAAGCGGTTGTACGGCATATTGTCAAACAAATTTTTCGATATTATTGTTAAATATCTGTAGTTTAGATGTATTCTAAACTACAATACTCAAGTATATGAGATCAGAGGAGAGCAGCCAATATGACGCGGCAAACGGCATCTCCTTGATAATTATTTGATTTGCCGTGCGCGCCAGTGTCGGAATGGACCTGGATCGTCCATGGTCATTCCGGCTACCACCCCCGGCCATTCAAACCGCTCGGTTTTGAAAAGGCACCCATGGGTTTTATAAATTCTTACTCTTACGTAAAATGGCACTTGCGCAGGACCCACGCTGACAATAAATCTTAGTCAGTAAAGGTAGACGCGTGTCCGCCGACCGGATCTGTTGGGATCAGAGCCGGGTTCCGGACAGGCGATGAGTGCAACAGATCCGCGTCAACGCGGTCCGGGAGGAAAAGCATGACAACAAAGCCAAAGAAAGAAGCTGCGCCGAAAGAAGCACCTCAATCTGCCGCGGCAGAAAAAGTGTGGCTGAAATCCTACCCGGAAGGCACCCCCGCCGAAATTGGAACCGTAGAGCATCAATCGGTCGGCGGTCTTATCAAAAGCGCCTGCGAACGCTATGCGGCTCAGCCTGCTTTCACCTGCATGGGCAAGACCATCACTTACAGTGAACTGGACACCCATGCCGCGCAGATCGGTGCGTGGCTGCAGTCCTGCGGGCTGGAAAAAGGCGACCGCGTTGCCGTCATGATGCCCAACATCCTGCAATATCCGATCGCCGCCGCCGGCATCCTCCAGGCCGGTTACACTGTGGTCAATGTCAACCCGCTCTATACGCCGCGCGAGCTGGAACACCAGCTCAAGGATTCAGGCGCCAAGGCGATCTTCATTCTCGAAAACTTCGCCACCACGCTGCAGCAGGTGATCGGCAAGACCGACGTCAAGCACGTCTGCGTCGCAACCATGGGCGACATGATGGGCTTGAAAGGTCATCTGGTGAATTTTGTTGTCCGCAGCGTCAAGAAAATGGTGCCGGCCTGGTCGCTGCCGAACCACACCCAGTTCAAAACGGCGCTGGCGGCTGGCGCCGGCAAGACCTTCGCGCCGGCTGATTGCGGACCGGATGACATCGCATTCCTGCAATATACCGGCGGCACCACAGGCGTTTCAAAGGGTGCGACACTTGCAAACCGAAACATCCTCGCCAATGCGGCACAAAATGATGTCTGGCTGGAAGCGTTGAAAAAGGAAGAAGACCTGCCCGAAGGGCTGGTCTATATCTGTTGCCTGCCGCTCTATCACATCTTCGCGCTGACCGTGAATGCGATCATGGGCATGGACCAGGGCGGCCACAATATCCTCATTCCCAACCCCCGCGACATTCCCGGCTTCGTCAAGGAACTCGGCCAGTACAAGTTCCAAATCCTGCCCGGGCTCAACACGCTGTTCAACGCACTGCTGGCGAATGAGGATTTCCGCAAGCTTGATTTCTCCGAACTGCGCCTGACACTGGGCGGCGGCATGGCTGTGCAGCGGCCCGTGGCCGAGCGCTGGAAAGAGCTGACGGGCTGCTCGATTTCGGAGGGCTACGGCCTTTCCGAAACCTCGCCGGTCGCCACCGCCAACCGTTTCGATGCCGCTGGCGAATTCAACGGTTCCATCGGCCTGCCGCTACCGTCGACCGAAATCGACATTCGCGACGACGAAGGCGCATCCCTGCCGCTCGGAGAAGTCGGCGAGATCTGCATCCGCGGACCGCAGGTCATGGTCGGCTACTGGAACCGGCCGGAGGAAACAGCCAACGTGATGACAGACGATGGCTATTTCCGCTCCGGCGACATGGGCTATATGGACGAGGACGGCTATGTGCGCATCGTCGACCGCAAGAAGGACATGGTGCTCGTTTCCGGCTTCAACGTCTATCCGAACGAGATCGAGGAAGTGGCCGCCAGCCATGACGGTATTCTCGAGGCGGCAGCGATCGGAGTGCCGGACGAGAAGTCGGGTGAAGTGGTCAAGCTCTTTGTCGTCAAGGCAGACCAGGCATTGACCGAAGACGATGTCAAAACCTGGTGCAAGGATCATCTGACCAATTACAAGCGGCCGAAATTCATCGAATTCCGCGAAGAACTGCCGAAATCCAATGTCGGCAAGATCCTGCGGCGCGAACTGCGTGATGAGGATCTGGCCAAGTCAGCCTGAGCCACCGGCAATAGACAATCAAAAGCACCGGAGTTTTTCCGGTGTTTTTCGATACCGCTTTTAAATCGATTTAAATTGCACCTTGAATGAAATGCGAAGCAGTGGCATGTATGCTCGCGGTAACTGCTCTTCGCGCATAGGATTTGAGATGATCCCAGAAATCGGCACCACCCTCACCCGGCTTCATCAGCATCATGACAACGGCGCGCTAACTGATATGCGCGCGGCATTTTCCGCCGACCCGGACCGGTTCGCGCGGTTTTCGGCAAGACTTGACGATCTGCTTCTCGACTACTCAAAATGCGCGGTCGACGACACGGTCATGGGACTTTTGCAACAACTCGCCGACGACACGGGCCTCGAGGACAAACGCGATGCGATGTTCGCGGGTGTCCATATCAATCTGACCGAAGAGCGGGCGGTGCTTCACACGGCATTGCGCAACCGCACCGGCGATCCGGTTTACGATGACGGCCAGGATGTCATGCCGGATATTCGCGCGGTCCTGGATGCAATGGCGGCATTTTCAACGGCAGTGCGCGATGGAACAATTGCCGGTGCCACCGGCAGGAAAATCACCGATGTCGTCAATATCGGCATTGGCGGTTCGGATCTCGGGCCGGTGATGACCTGCCTTGCCCTTTCGCCCTATTGCGACGGGCCGAAGACGCATTTCGTCTCCAACATCGACGGCGCCCATATCGCCGACACGCTTGCCGGGCTCGATCCGGAAACAACGCTGGTTATCGTTGCTTCCAAAACCTTCACCACAATCGAGACCATGACCAATGCCGCGACGGCCCGCAAGTGGATTGCCGCCGGTCTCGGCGAAGATGCCGTCTCCGGCCATTTCGCTGCCGTGTCGACGGCGCTCGACAAGGTGTCGGACTTCGGCATAGTCGCGGATCGTGTTTTCGGCTTCTGGGATTTCGTCGGCGGGCGGTATTCCATCTGGTCGGCAATCGGCCTACCGCTGATGCTGGCGATCGGCGCGCAGCGTTTCGGGGCGTTCCTCGAAGGCGCGCACGACCTCGACCGGCACTTCCAGGTGGCGCCGACGCTTCAAAACCTGCCGATGCTGCTCGGGCTCATCGGCTTTTATCACCGCGCCGTGTGCGGCTACGCTTCGCGCGCGGTCATCCCTTACGACCAGCGGCTTTTGCGCCTGCCGGCATACCTGCAGCAACTGGACATGGAATCGAACGGCAAGGGCGTTGCAATTAACGGCGCGCCGCTCGACGGGCCGTCCGGTCCGCTCGTTTGGGGCGAGCCCGGAACCAACAGCCAGCACGCCTTCTTCCAATTGCTGCATCAGGGCACGGACATCATCCCGGTCGAATTCATCATCGCCGCGAAGGGCCACGAGCCGGATCTCGCGCACCAGCACAATCTGCTGGTCGCCAACTGCCTGGCGCAGTCGGAGGCTCTAATGCGCGGCCGGACACTCCACGAAGCCGAGGCACAGATGAAGGCCAAGGGCACGGATGTGACGCTCGCGCCGCACCGGGTCTTTGCCGGCAACCGGCCTTCGATGACGCTTGTTTATGCGCAACTGACGCCATACGCGCTCGGCCGGCTTATCGCGCTCTACGAGCACCGGGTATTTGTCGAGGCGCAGCTTTTCGGCATCAATGCCTTCGACCAGTGGGGCGTCGAACTCGGCAAGGAACTCGCGACCGCTTTGCTGCCGGTTGTCTACGGCAATCAGGATGCGGCAAGCCACGACAGTTCGACGGCCGGGCTGGTGGCCTTCATTCACAAACAACAGCAAGGCTGAGTTTCAGCGTTGACTGCAGGATGATGCCTGATACCCATCCGAAGCAGTGATCCCTGGTCTCCGCTTGACTCAAATACACACGCCAATTTCTACTGGAGCCGATAAACAGCGTCTTGGGAGAAATCCATGGAACTCGAAGGAAAAGTTGCCGTCATCACCGGGGCCGGCGCCGGGTTGGGCCGCGGGCTCGCCCACAGGCTGGGCAGTGCCGGAATGAAAATCGTCCTGAGCGGTCCCACCCCCAAGCGGCTGGAGGAAACCGCATCGCAACTTGCCGCCAATAACGTGGAAGCACTTTGCGTGCAGGCGGACGTGTCGGATATCAGCCAGGTCGAAGCCCTTGCAAATGCCGCCCTCGACCGGTTCGGGGCCGTTCACCTGCTGTGCAACAATGCCGGCGTGGCCGCTTTCGGCCCAATCGGTGACATGTCCATGGATGACTGGCGGTGGACGATTTCCGTCAATCTTTGGGGCCCTATCAACGGTGTCCAGGTTTTTCTGCCCATCATGGAAAAACAGGGCGAAGGGCACATCTGTACGACGGCTTCTGAATCAGGACTCTATGGCGCCCCATTCCTCGGCGCCTACAATGTCTCGAAATTCGGTGTCGTCGGCCTGATGTCCAGCCTGGAGCGGGACCTTCGCACCCGCAAATCACCGGTTTCCGCATCGGTCTTTTGTCCAAGCGCCATGGCGACCGACGTTATGGGCACGGCCCGTAACCGTCCCAAGGACTTTGTGACGGCACCGATGTCCGAGGCAACACAGAATTTCCGCGACGTGGTGCAGGGTGTGATCGCAAACGGAATGAACCCGGACGACGCGGCCGATTTTGTCGTCGAGGGAATACGGGCGGGCAAGTTCTGGATCTTCTCGCATCCCCATGTGCCCGAGACGGCGCTCAAGCAGGCGACGGTCATGGCCGAAAAACAGGAATTGATTGATCTTTAGCCCTCCTCACGCTCGACCCGGCAATAGAAGCAATTGTTCGATGCCGAGCGGACGTGGATGAACTCGATTTCTGGGTCTTCGAACCGTTCCTCGCAGGCGTCGACGATGTCGTGCGTTTCCACGACATCGCCGGTGCCGTAGCGGATGCGCTCATCGGCGGTATACCCGCGGACAATGAAGCGCGGACGCGTTTCCATGACGTCCGGAATATCCGCCGTTTCATGATTGCGCTCGCAGGTATCGCGCACAGAAAAATCGGCCCCATCTCGGCATAGGGCTGGACGGTGCCGAAGGGACGGTGGCCAAGCACGAGCATCTGCCTGCCTTTTTCGATGAATTTCAGGCAGTGACGGCAGGGATTGCCGGCGCCGTCCGAAACCTTCCGCTCCGGCAACTGGCCGTTTGAATCCCTCCCGCCCGCCTGCAGGGCGCGCACGGTATCGGTGGACAGGGCTTTGAAAACAACTGACATGGCATATCTCCTCTTTTGAAGAGATATGCCTGACTGCAGGCATGCGCGAAATCCGGTTATTGCTGTCCAATTCTCGAAACCAAAACGCCCGCCAGATTGGCGGGCGTTTGATTTTCGGATTGATCAACCAGCAATCAGTTCATGGTCGGAATGACGAACTCCGCACCATCCTTGACGCCGGACGGCCAGCGAGAGGTGACGGTCTTGGTCTTGGTGTAGAAGCGGAAGGCATCGGGCCCGTGCTGGTTGAGATCGCCGAAGCCCGAGCCCTTCCAGCCGCCGAAGGTGTAGTAGGCGATCGGTACCGGGATCGGCACGTTGACGCCGACCATGCCGACCTGGACGCGGGCAGAAAAGTCGCGGGCCGCATCGCCGTCGCGGGTGAAGATCGCAACGCCGTTGCCATATTCGTGCTCGCTCGGCAGGCGCAGCGCCTCTTCATAATTGTCGGCGCGTACGACGGACAGAACCGGTCCGAAGATCTCTTCCTTGTAGATGCGCATGTCGGGCGTCACGTTGTCGAACAGACAACCGCCCATATAGTAGCCGTTTTCATAGCCTTGCATCTTGAAGTCACGGCCATCGACCACGAGGCTGGCGCCTTCCTCGACACCGAGATCGACATAGCCCTTGACCCGGTCGAGCGCCTGCTCGGTGACAAGCGGTCCGAAATCGGCGGACGGATCGGTGGATGGGCCGACCTTCAGGTTTTCGACACGCGGCGTCAGTGCTTCGACGAGACGGTCGGCGGTCTGCTGGCCAACGGGGACGGCAACGGAGATCGCCATGCAGCGCTCGCCGGCCGAGCCGTAGCCGGCGCCGATGAGCGCGTCGACGGCCTGATCCATATCGGCATCCGGCATGATGATCATGTGGTTCTTGGCACCGCCGAAGCACTGCACTCGCTTGCCGTTGTCACAGCCGCGGCTGTAGATGTACTGGGCGATGGGGGTCGAGCCGACAAAGCCGACGGCCTTGACGTCCTTGTTGTCGAGGATTGCGTCGACGGCTTCCTTGTCGCCATTGACGACATTCAGGATGCCTTCCGGAAGACCGGCCTCAACAAACAGCTCTGCAAGACGCATCGGCACACCCGGATCACGCTCTGACGGCTTCAGGACAAAGGCGTTGCCAACGGAAATCGCCGGCGCGATCTTCCACAGCGGGATCATGGCCGGGAAGTTGAACGGCGTGATGCCGGCAACGACGCCGAGCGGCTGGCGCATGGAATAGACATCAATGCCAGGGCCGGCACCGTCGGTGAACTCGCCTTTCATCAGGTGCGGCGCACCGATGCAGAATTCGACGACCTCAAGGCCGCGCTGAATATCGCCCTTGGCGTCGGGGATCGTCTTGCCGTGTTCCCTGGCGAGAATTTCTGCCAGCGAGTCATATTCCGCATGGACAAGGTCCAGAAACTTCATCAGCACGCGGGCGCGCTTCTGCGGATTCATGGCCGCCCATTCGGGCTGCGCCGCCTTTGCGTTTTCGATCGCGCCACGCACCTCGGCCGTGCTTGCCAAGGCAACCTTGCCCTGAACAGTCCCGTCCATTGGCTGCAGCACATCGGCAGTCCGCCCGCTCGTTCCGGCGACGTTCTTGCCGCCGATAAAATGTCCAATTTCACGCATTGATAACCTCCACATACAGTTGGCGGCATTGTGCGCTTTAAATTTTGAAAATCAATGCGCAGACTATCGCAACCGTTGTGCGTATTTTATAGTCCGTTCATGACGAATGTGAGGCGTTTAACGCGCAAAACATGAACTGGGACGATGTGCGCATATTTCTGGCCGTGGCCCGCGCCGGACAGATCCTCTCCGCTTCGCGGCGGCTCGAGCTCAACCACGCAACGGTGGGGCGCAGGGTCAGCGCGCTCGAAGAGGCACTGCAGTCGAAACTTCTCATACGCCGCACCAATGGCTGCGACCTGACGCCGGAGGGCGAGGCGTTCCTGCACGCGGCCGAGCGCATGGAGGCGGAGATGCTGTCGGCCCGCGCCGCCGTCGGCATGACGGATACCGAAGTGACCGGCGCTGTGCGTATCGGCGCCACGGACGGCTACGGCGTTGCCTTTCTCGCGCCGCGTCTCGGCCAACTGACGGAGCGCTATCCGGGTCTCAAGATCCAGCTGGTGCCGGTGCCGCTGAATTTTTCGCTGTCGCGCCGCGAGGCCGACATTCTCGTCACCGTCGACCGGCCCGACACCGGCAGGCTGATCACCCGCAAGCTGGTTGACTACGCGCTGGCGCTTTATGCCTCCAAGGCCTACATCGCCGACAACGGCATGCCGGAAAACGAAGAGGCGCTGAAGGAACACCGCCTGATCGGCTATGTGGAGGATCTGATCATTTCACCACGACTGCACTACCGTTCTGACTTCGTGCGCAACTGGGAATCGGACTTCGAGATATCTGCCGTGCTTGGCCAGGTGGAAGCCGTGCGGGCCGGCGCGGGGATCGGCATCCTGCACAAATTCCTCGCCCAGCCGCACAAGGACCTGATGCCCGTGCTGCCGCAGAAGCAGGTCGACCGCTCCTACTGGATCGTCTATCATGAAAACCTGCGCAACATCCGCCGCATCAAGGCCGTTGTGGATTTCATCGCCGAAGAAACAGAGCGCGAGAAAGACAAATTCATGTGATTTTTCTTACTTTTATCATAGATCATATTGCAGTGCAGCATAAGATCTTGTGCGCAAATGCTGCACTCGTGCTGCGCAGCATTTTTTGCAGCATAGGTGCAGCAATTTCGTCCTAATTATCAGATACCGGTGCTAGAGCAAATCTGGCTTAGATTGAATCATTTAACCGAGGCGATTTTGGTCGCTGGCGAGCCAACGCAGTCAGGGGGCAAAATCGCCCGGCCCATTCATCTCTGAGTATCAAAACGATAGTCCTTTCAAGGGTGGCGGACAATCGGCCCATCGGCGTCGTTGCGCCGCTTGCCCGATGCACCACATCGCGTTGCGCAACGCGCCTGGCCGAGTGAACCGATTTTCCGCCATCAAATGCTTCAATCTAAACCAGACTTGCTCTAGGCGT
>JAAEOH010000007.1 GCA_024244645.1 Hyphomicrobiales bacterium | reverse complement strand
TGCCGCCGGACCTGACCTTCAAGAAAACGGCGCTCATCTTCGCTAAGCACCACCGCATCCGCCACACGTCCAACCATCGCATCATCTCCTGAATTCCAATTCAATCAATGATACGAATTACAGTTCCAGGTGACTAGAGCCAATAGCACTTTACTCTAGGTGTCCACAAAAAAGGGGGAAGACCACAAGGCCCCAACTCAGTTACCCTCAATCGAGCTCGTCTTTCCAGGGCGGGTTGGCGCCAGCGCGCGATACGGTCACGGCGGCAACCGAAGCCGCCAGTTCAAGCGCGGAACCGAGTTCCTCCGATGTGATGGATCGCAGCGCGGCTTTGTCGAGGCGACCGGCATTCTTCAAGCCGGCAAGCAGCCCGGCGTCGAAGCCGTCTCCGGCACCGACCGTGTCGACGACAGTAACGCTGCGTGCGGGAACCTGCACCGTGAGCGATCCCGTCATCGCCGCCGCGCCATCGGCGCCGCGGGTTTCGACGACAATCGAAACGCCACCGTCAATCCATGCCCGCTTGGCAGCTTCCGGGTCCATTTCGGGTTCCAGCCAGGCCAGATCCTCGTCCGAGACCTTGACGATGTCGCTTTTTGCAACCATCCGGCGGATGCGTGCACGATGCGTATCGGGATCGGATATGAAATTCGCCCGGATATTGGGATCGAGCGAAATGACCCGGCGCTCGGCCTCACGCATAAGCAGGGCCTCGTAAGAGGATCCGCAGGGTTCCGAAATCAGGCTGATGGCGCCGAAATGCAGCGCCTCAACGCGATCATCCAGTTGCGGCAGCTCATCCGGCTCCAACATGCGGCCCGCGGTTTGCTCGTCATAGAACGTGTAATGCGCATGGCCGTCGTTCAATTCGACAAAGGCAAGTGTTGTCGGGCGGTCCGATCTGACGCAGAAGGACGTATCGACCCCGGCATTCTCAAGCGCACCTTCGAGCTGTCGGCCGAACATGTCCGTCGACAGGCCGGCAAAGAACCCGGTCTCGAAACCCAACCGTCCGAGCGCGATTGCGGAGTTGAAGACGGCTCCGCCGGCGGCCGGAAGCAGCACTTTTTCGCCGTCTGGCAACTGCCGCGGCAGCATATCGATCAACGCCTCGCCGCAACACAGGATCATGACAGCCATCCTTCATAGTCGGATACAAGCAGGTGGACCGGATCGGTGTCTTCCTCGATATCGGAAAACCGGCCGATTGGCTGATGAAAGATGTTGTCCGTGAGGTCATCGTTGACGGTCGAGACCTCGCCGATCAGCACGTCGCCGCCCTCGCCCCAAAATGCATGCCAGTTTCCGGGGCTCAGCGTGACGCTCTCGCCGGGCTCCAGCACCAGCGTATCGCCGGCGGCAAGCGTGCGCGGAACGGCATCGCAAATGACGGGGACATCGGCCGTTTCGTCGAGATTGCCGTCAACACCGGATTCATACATCCTGATTGCCAGCTTCGAGCCACCACGATTGATGATGTCTTCTGTTTTGACGATGTGCCGGTGCATCGGGGACAGCTGATCACGGCGCGAAATCATGATCTTTTCGGCATAACACATGCCGCCGCCGCTTTGCAGATCGGCAAGCGAGCCGTTGCGGGCGGTAAACAGGAACAGACCCATTTCGTCGAACCGGCCCTCGCCGTAGTCGGTAATGTCCCAGCCAAGGCGGGCGTTGATGACGCCTTCAAGCTCGCCGCTGCGCTTCTTCATTTCATCCGGAGCCAGATAGGCAAATGGCGGCAGGCGAAATCCGAGAGACCGGATGTAGTCGTCGGCGGCCAGCAACACTTCGTTAATACGCGAGCGTTTCATGTGCTCATGCTCCTTCTTGCCCACAGGGACCGTACCATCAAACCCGCCCTTGCATCCGTGAGCAAGATCGGCGCGCAGTGTGAGGGTCTTCTTGAGCGACCATGCGCTTCACACGGCAACATACCGCAGTGCCAAATTGTGGGACGGAGTTTCCGGCGGTTCCTGCAACCGGGATGATCCGGCGGCACAATAACCGAATTTAAATCGATTACAATAGGCCATTCGCGGCCTTTGATGCCGATGAATGCATGGTCGGACCTTTGCTCCGAAGAGCAGTT
This sequence comes from Hyphomicrobiales bacterium, assembly GCA_024244645.1. Taxonomy (GTDB): domain Bacteria; phylum Pseudomonadota; class Alphaproteobacteria; order Rhizobiales; family Rhizobiaceae; genus Hoeflea_A. The sequence continues at coordinate 7,457 of JAAEOH010000007.1, read as the reverse complement.
CCGAGTGGAAACAAACCGGTTGCGGCCACCCGCGGTAAAGGGACCATCATGCACCGATTCTTGACTTGACGGCGGGCGATTTCCCGATTACCTACACCTCCCACATGGCCGCGTCGCGACACAGGCGACACGGCAAGGACGACCCTTGAAAATCAGGTCCGGGTCGGCTCAAGTCGGAGTGTAGCGCAGCCTGGTAGCGCACCTCGTTCGGGACGAGGGGGTCGCAGGTTCAAATCCTGCCACTCCGACCAATACTTTCAACGAGTTAAGCGATTTTCGGAGAATCACTATTCAGGTCTAGCAATCGTATAGCAATCATTTGAAATCCAAATTCAGCCACTTTGTGGCATAACAATCGACCGCGATCGCGGTGGGCATTGTCACGTTAACTATTTTTGCAACCATTACGCGAACAAAAATGGGCGAAAGTTCAAAAGCATAGCATTTTTCGTAATAGGAAGATTCGCCCTCAGGTTGCTTAACGTGACAAAGCCTCCTGAACACTTCGACTACATCCCCGACGTCGACATACTTGTCAAAATTATTACAAACCTTCTCGAAAGATCTCCCGATGCAATCGCTTTTATGAGCTACGTTGATGCTAAATCGAAAAGGTCGGTGGGGAGGTACTCAGAAGAGGAATTCGAACGGATCAGAAAGAGCGGACTTCTCGGGAAATGGGTACGGTATTTGGATACCGACGAAACGCCAAGTGATGTTGAATTTGATCAAACGTATGGAAATCTCGTTGACATAGTTTACGACACAACCAGAGATATGCCGGAGCGCAAGCTTCCTCAAGGAGGCACAATTCCGGGGGAGTACTTTGCAGCTATCACAATGTTTGTCGCCGCCAACATCTGCGAGACAATTGGCAAGGAACTGAAGATCAATTGAGGAAACGCCCAACACAGATTGAGCCAATCAACTCAGCCATCAAAGGCCTCTACAAGGTTTTCTCAAAACACAAACTCCAGCCTCGTTTCGATAATCGCTGCTCCCCGGTTGGAGACCGACGAGCAATCGCACAACGGCTTGAGAAAGGAGAGCTTCGCTCCTTGGACGCGAGTGATTTGGCGATTTATGCCTTCAAGGCCGGACTCACAATGGGCAACGCTAGTGATTTCAAGTACTTCCTTCCCCGGATATTGGAAGTTTGTGCAACGGATCCAAAGTGGCGCAGAAGTGAGTCTATGGATGCGACTGCATTCGTCGCCATGGACAGATTGGGCTACGCAGATTGGCCGCATGTACAGCAAGAGGCAATCCGCTGTTTCACCGTGGCACTTTGGAGCGATGTTGTTCACGAACCCGAGCCTCCAATGCTTATCCATGATTTTGGCATAGCGGTGGACGTTACAAAGTTGGATCTCGCTCCACTTCTTGCTGCCTGGACACCTCCGTGGCCGAATCTTGAAATCCAACGGATCTTGTACCTGGTAGAGGCTTATTTGAGCGGAGAATCTTTTTTGACAGCAGGACCTGCTGTTGAAGCGTGGCTGACCAATGAAGATGTCGCGAAATGTCTACGTAAAGTACATCTTGAATGGGAGCTTTTTGTTGATGGAGAATTGACTGACTTCGTGTGGGATCTATCGAAGGATCATCTCGACCAAGCAATCGCGCTAGGGTCGACCTGATAGGTTGTCAGAACTCGAAAAAGCGAACTGCATGAGTTGAGATCGTTTATGCCCATTCACAGAGACGACAAGGGATTTCTGGACTTGCCCGGGAAAAATGGAGGGACTTTCTGATAGCGTAAGACGCAACAGGAGGACCCGATGGGCAAACGCGAGCGAAGAAGGTTCACTGAAGATTTCAAGCAGGAAGCGGTTCGGCTGACAGAAACCAGCGGCCGCACGATTGGACAGGTGGCCAATGATCTGGGGATCGGTTTATCGACCCTGACGCGCTGGAAGCGACGATACCGGGAAGCGGATCTGCTTGCCGGTCCGCATGAGGACACGGCCAAGGAGCTTGCAAGACTGCGCAAGGAGAATGAACTCCTTCGCCAGGAGCGCGAGATTCTGAAGCGGGCCGCAACTTTTTTCGCCAAGGAGGGAAGTCGATGAGGTTTAAGCTCATTGATGAGGCGAAGAAGGAATTTCCCGTGCATCGCCTTTGCACCGTTCTTGGCGTCAGCGAGAGCGGGTATTTTGCCTGGAAGGGCCGCCCCGCCAGTCGCCGGCAAGAAGAAGATCTGGTCCTGCTGGCGCATATCCGTTCGCAATTCACCACGTCCAATGAGACCTATGGTGCGCCCCGTATGCATGTCGAACTCAAGGAAGAGGGGCTTGCTGTCGGGCGGCATCGTGTGGCTCGGCTAATGCGTGACAATGGTTTGAAAGCCCTGCAAAAGCGCCGCTACAAGAAGACGACCGACAGCAGTCATGGCGGCCCGGTTGCCGCCAATCTCCTCGACCAGGACTTCGGTTGTGAGGGTCCCGATCAAAAGTGGGGGGCCGATATCAGCTACATCTGGACGGCTGAGGGTTGGCTCTATCTGGCGATCGTGCTCGACCTTTATTCCCGCCGCATTGTCGGCTGGGCAACGAGTGATCGGCTGAAGAAGGACCTGGCCCTCAATGCATTACGGCGCGCAATTGTCCTGCGACAACCCTCACCTGGTCTGATCCAACACACAGACCGCGGCAGCCAATATTGTTCGCATGATTATCAGCGGCTTCTGAAGACGCATGGCATCATTCCTTCCATGAGCGGCAAGGGCAATTGCTTTGACAATGCGATGGTCGAAACCGTGTTCAAGACGATCAAGAACGAGTTGGTCTGGAGAACGATCTTCCAGACCCGCAAAGCTGCCGAATTGGCACTTGGCCAATATATCGATGGCTTCTACAATCCACGCCGGCGACATTCCGCATTGGGATACAGATCGCCGGCATCATTCGAGGCCGATATGGCCGTCACAGAGTGAAAGCCTCTCCACTAAACCCGGGCAAGTCCATTCTGATTTCGGAAGGTGGATGGGGCGACCCTTCCATGGGGTTGGAAAGCAGGCGCTTGCAGGATTGTATCGATGAAACTCTAAACCGAAAACTCAAAGGTGTGTTTGGTCGGCACCCAGAGTTTGTGGAGCTCGATCTGAACTTCTTAACTCAGCTCCACGAATTGGAAACCGTTATGCTCCGCGATATCAAGTTGCGAGATTGTTCTGCAATCTATGAGCTGGAGAATCTTGAATACTTTGCGATTTCCGGTAAACGCCCGGCAATCGACTTTACTCGTCTCAAGTGTCTTCAGAGACTGGTTCTGGAGTATCGTCGAAAGGACGACGGTCTAAGCGATCTGACAAACCTCAAATTGCTGCATTTGTGGCGTTACAAGGCGCCCAATCGCGAGGAGTTCAGCTTGCCACTTTCGCCAAATCTAGAGGAGTTAGGCATCAACTGGAGCAACGTAGAAAGCCTTGAGGGATTCGGAAGGTATCCGAACGTCAAGAAACTTGAGGTTGCCAGGTGTCGAAATCTCAAATCGCTTGGCCGGCTTGCAAAGGCGTTTCCCAAATTGGAACATCTTGTCGTCACCGCCTGCGGACGGCTGACTGCCGGTGAAGCTCGTACTGCGCTGTCAGGACACAAACACATCAAGCACGCATATGCGGGCAAAGAACTGATCGTTTCGTCTCGTGTCGGCAAGATGCGATAGTGTGAATGTGATGGACAAGAAGGCGCGCAAGATCCTGCTGGATGCCCATTGGAAGTCGGGCTGGAAAGAAGACCGCTCGATGTCGGATGAGGACTGGGCTTACGCCAAGTCGAAGGGCATGGTTTTTGACTCCGTCCGAATTGCGCATGACCCGCTAGTCAACAACCTGGTAAGAATGCGCGAAAGTGTATCTCCACGAGACGTTGGGGACGCATTTTTGGCGAGCCTAACCACACGTCGTCTGGATCTCAGGTCCGCACTTGGAAGCTATGCGGTTGCCGCAAATTTCCCTCCGCACACGATGAATTCTGGCCCGAGGTCGGAAATGCCATCTGGTGCGGTGCGCTGTCAGATTTGCGGTGCATACGAGTTTCCAATTCCGAAAGAAGAAGACTTGAATGTGCTGAATTTTGAACGGCACAAGTGGGGAGGTGTGCGCCATGACCAACCACTTTATGCTTGGTTTGACCTTTCGGAGTTTCTGAAAACGACTCAACTTGACCCCACTGAAGAGGACCGGAATATTCTTCGAAAAATTCTGCAGACAGCGTCACGGATGCCTTCGAATGCGCGGCCGACAGATCTGGCGACGGCCCTTTCGCCGGATCTCAAATCAAACCAGGCCGAGCGACGTACATTGGTTGAAATATTGAGCCTGTCCGGAATTCTCCAACCAAGAGGCCATGGTGGATATTTCGGTGAATTTACGCCGCTATTCGATCGAGAGCATGCAACAGAGCATCGCAATGATTGGGGATATCCGGCAAGGTGGTGGCGCGGGAGCGACGGGATTAATGCAACCGCTGTTGCCGCCTACTTTCCTGAATTATGAGAGTAAATCTGGTGAGACTGCAATTCCGTGAATTTTCGGACGAGTGATAAACCGTGACCTGGTTCTGGATAAACAGCTACGATGAACGCTTTCCGGAAGCTGAAGATTGTCCTTCAGAAAACCCCGATCGAATTTATTCAGGCATGTTTGCCTTCAGAGAAGGCAAACTGGAAGAACGGCAAGATTCCCCGCTCTACGACCTAAAAGGCCGCAACAAAAAGTTTGTCTACAGCCTACATCAGCTACCTTCAGGAACCCGGTGTCCCTTGGTGTCACAAGAGGTATGCAATGTGATTTCCCAGCTTGTGCCACCTGACCAGATTCAGTTCCTGAGAACGATCATAAAGTGGGGAAGCGAAGCCATTCAACGATACAGCTTTGCTCGTCCTCTGATTTGGTTGGATGCATTGGAAATCGATAAATGCGAGATTGGATGGTGGTCATTACCGAACATCTCGATCGGCGACTACTCATACATTGCCCTGAAACCCGATTGCATTCAGGGATATCATTATGTCCGGGTCAGATACCTCGAGGAGGTTTTGATATCTGATGAATTGAAGCGCCTATTGGAACAATTCGATGATGGATCCATGTGTTTTGTCCGGCCGGAAGACTTGCAGTCCCTGTTGAGAAGATGAACAAAGGGCTATCAATGCCGAAAATGGATCTGTCTGGTATGCCGCTGCGCGCGACCATATTCAGTTTCGTCAGCATGTTCGCCGCGATTGCTACTTCTAGTGTTGTGGCTTCGGAGCAAGTGAATGAACAAGTTGCCATTCGCGACTGTGGGCACTGTCCTGAACTAATCATACTGCCACCGGGCTACGTTGAAAAAAATGCTGCCGAGACAGACGATGTTCATGGGGAATCCGCAGTCTCGCCAAATCGCGTAGCGATGCCCGCTTTTGCGGTCGGTCGCTATGAAGTCACGCTCGATGAGTGGAACTGGTGCGTAGATGTTGGTGCTTGCACACCCCTTCCGAAAAACAGATATGATACAACTGGACAGCACCCTGCAACAAACATGACGTGGTTCCAAGCTAACGAATACGTGCAATGGTTATCGGAAACCACAGGCAAAAACTATCGGTTGCCAACTGGTGCCGAATGGGAATTTGCGGCACGAGCCGGAAGGCGGACAGAACACTCATGGGGAGACGGTCCTGTAGAGGCGGCCTGCGCGCACGCCAACTATGACGATATCTCCTACAAATCCCGGCTGAGTGACAAAGCATTCGCCAAACACTACGCAAATTGCGACGACGGCTTTATCTACACGGCTCCAGTGGGATCACTTAAACCCAACGATTTCGGACTGTATGATACGAGCGGCAATGTGTGGGAATGGACCCAGGATTGCTGGATCTACAAAAACGCCTCAAAAATCGATCCAGGTGGTGGTAGCGAAAATCAGGAGTGCGAGAAAGCAGCAATCCGCGGAGGTTCATTCAGGATCGGATTGCCCGCGCTAAGTCCGGCTAGGTTAGCGGGCAGGTTTCGCGATTTTGGTAATATCGACATTGGCTTTCGAATAGCTCGCGATCCATAGAAGTTGCGCACGGTCCAATCTACTCTTGGATGATAGGAATAAACAAAAACTCCATCATCAAATCTCCCATTTCAACCGCTTTGTGCCCGACCCAGTGAATGTCATGGACTCGGCCTTCGATCATTTCCAAATAGGGCGCTGTCAGATTAAATTGGCTTGAGGCGGGCAGTGCGGTCACCTAACCTTCGGGCATGACCAGACCCAACCCCTTCCGCTACTTCAAGACGAGCCCCGAGGTCATCCGCTTGGCGGTGATGCTGTATGTCCGGTTCCCGCTTTCGCTCCGGAATGTCGAAGATCTGTTGCATGAACGTGGCGTTGGGCATTGTCAGAGGAAACCTCAAATACTTGAACTGTCCACCGATCTGCTTGGAGCGATCCTGAAAAATCGTGGAATATCAATAGCACCGAAAAGCCCATTTTGCGTACCGGCAAAGTGACTAAATTTCCTCTGACAATGCCACTTCATCAGTTTCTTGTTTAGTTAGTGCGTCCATCCCGATCCATTCTCCAATCAATAGTCCCTAATTGGGCAATATATTTCCTTGAAATTTGCCCACGGTAAATCTCGGTTCTTGTTCTCTGTATTGAAAATTTCTGGATATTCTCGGCCTAAACGAACCAGCCTGCGAATAGCTAGTTCGTTGCCCAATTCCGCGGATCGATACATGAATGGCGCCGCCTCGCGCGCAGCCTTGTTCTCATCGAAAACATAAAATATGTGTTTGTTCTTTGGGTAGTCGAGAATACGCCAAGCCTGCATCTCCAGTGCAATTCTGTTTCCCTCGACCGAGGCGATGGATATCCAATCTCCACCATAGAGTGAATTCAGGAGACCCATTACCCCGAGTGCGCCTAGTTCAAGCGCTGCTTCCAAATTTTGAACTGCCTCGCACGTTTGAACGCCAGATGAGAGTTGCCCACTTCCCAACAGCATTCCCTTTTCAACGAAGATTTCTGGATTTGATCCGGCATCAACGTCTTTTATCAACGCCCATGCATCGTCAAATTTTTGCTCATCGATGTACGCCGAATACCTATTCCAATCCAATTCTTCGCTCTTGCCGTCGTACGTATGAGCAACGATCAAAAGAAATACTGTGATGATGATCTTTGAGAAGTGAAGAATCCAACTTGCCAACTTCAACTCCTGTCCTGCCACTTCAATTCAACTAGACTATTTGACGGTACTGTCACACTAATTTTGATAACCCAGTCGGCACGGACGTAGTAACGTGGCCAGATGCAGAAAATCTCCTACGCCCGTGACCTGCCACTGAACTTTCATCCGGCCTGATTTAGGGTCCGGCGTGATTTACGCCAGTTGGCGCTGTTGGTTCAAGCTTGGCGATTGCCTCTCCTGAATTCAGTTTGGCAGCGTAGGCCGCCGGTGTTTCATATCCCAAT
>JAAEOH010000006.1 GCA_024244645.1 Hyphomicrobiales bacterium | reverse complement strand
TGCCGCCGGACCTGACCTTCAAGAAAACGGCGCTCATCTTCGCTAAGCACCACCGCATCCGCCACACGTCCAACCATCGCATCATCTCCTGAATTCCAATTCAATCAATGATACGAATTACAGTTCCAGGTGACTAGGGCCGCTGCACCTTCATCCACATGAAAAAGGCGCATCCGGCGCTTGCAAATGTTCCTAATATGTTCCATTAAGCAGGCAGACATATCAGGGAGGTGGCAAGATGACTGCGAATGCTAAATTTGATGCTTTCAAGGCTTTGCACGGTCGGGACGGTGCCTTTGTCATCCCCAACCCATGGAATGCGGGTTCCGCGATCATTCTCCAGAATCTCGGTTTTGAAGCAGTTGCGACGACGTCTGCCGGTCTCGGCTTCTCCGTCGGGAGACTGGATTCAGGTGACGAACTCACACGCGAGGATACACTGCAGAACGCCCGCGAAATTGTCGACGCGACAGACCTGCCGGTATCCGCCGATCTTGAGGCCGGATTTGGTGACCGGCCCGAAGACTGTGCGGAGACGATCACGCTGGCCGCCAAGACCGGTCTTGTCGGTGGCTCGATTGAGGATGCGACCGGAAGACCGGCCGAACCTATCTATGAATTCCAGCACACTGTTGAACGTGTTGCAGCCGCTGCCGAGGCATCGAAAGACCTGCCATTCCTCTTGACCGCAAGGGCCGAAAACTTCCTCTACGGCCGCCGGGATCTCGACGACACGATCCTGAGACTGCAGGCATTTGAAAAAGCCGGCGCCGATGTTCTTTATGCGCCGGGACTTCCCGATCTCGACGCCATCCGGCTGGTCTGCAGTTCCGTTTCCAAACCCGTCAACATTGTCATGGGACTGTCCGGTGCGACCTGGTCCGTCGCCCAGCTCGCAGATGCGGGCGTCAAGCGGATCAGCGTCGGTGGCTCATTCGCGCGCGCCGCGCTCGGCGGCTTCATTCGAGCGGCCAATGAAGTGCGCGAGCATGGCACCTTCAATTATGCTGTGGAGGCCCTGCCAGATGCAGAGGCACGCAGGATGATGATGTCCGGCAAGCGATAGATATGCGCCTGTTTTCTGCTAAACCGTCACACGAGATATGTGAGCAAAAACATCGAGTTGGCCGGAACGGCACTGGACATGCCAGGTGCGCGAAAGGCTCAAGGCGATCGAGGTCATCCAGCAGCAGCAGAACGAGACATTGCAGCGGATCCTGAAGGCCGTTGAGAACTGAAAATCCGGCAGCGACTAATACGGTATGATCCGCGCAGCATTGGCAATTCAGACCAGCAGCGTCGCTGTCCTACAAATACCCAAATGCTTCCATCAGAAAGCGTCCGTGTCCATTGGTCAGTGTCCGCAGCTCTTCCGCACGCAGTTCCTCTTTCCAACGACCGCTGCTGCCGAAAATGGGTCTGTTGACCTGCCAGTTTCGCAGCGCGTGATGCTCCTTCCCATCCATCGGTGGCTCGTTGCCCGACCATAGGTCCTTTTCGTGAAACCAGTTTCGGTTCTGATTGCTGTAATCCAGCAGCGCATCCGAATATTCAATCCCCAAAAACGAACAGATTCGGCCAATCGTCTTCTTGGGATCACGCACAAGATCTTCGTGACGGTACACAAGAACGTCGGGCTTTTCCTGTTCGGCCAGGGCAAACATATTTCTGTAAATCCAGTCCTGTATGGCTATTTCCAGAGTTTTTCCCCTACGAACCAGCGACGCGACAACGTCGCGTCCATCGCGCACCGGGATAATGAACCGGGAGCCGGCAATATTTGCACGAATGACAGGGATGAACGTTATGTGCTCCGGGGTCTTCTCGATGAGATGGCTTTTTTCGGATGACGAAGCTTTGCGCAGCAACCGCATATAGTGCATCTGCTTCATGAGATTGTATCTGCAGAATATATAGGTTTCGTAGAGTGGAACAAATGTATCGGGATGCCCGGCCAGGATATTGGCAATCAGGGTCGTGCCGCTGTGATCACACCCGCAAATGAAGGCTTCCGTGTCAATTCCATCGGCAAAAAACTGCCTGTGAAGATCTTTAATTTTCAAGGTATTGCTCGTAAAAATCAATGGCTTAAAAGAGCTCAACTGTTGAGTATTGCACTAAAAAATGAAGTGTGGCTGAAAGCTGCAGGAATTCCTTTCTTCTTGAGTCGAAGTCAGCCCGACTACGCAATATGGGCCGGGTGATGTTGCATTTGGTCTGGTCGGAACCAGCACCATTTGCGCACTTTCGGGATTTGATTATGCATTCTCAAAGGCCGCGAAAATTGGAACTGGGCCTTCCCCAAAAGCAGCGTGGATAAAACGGGTACGTATTGGTCGCAAAATACACAAATTTGCCGTTGAGTGTACCCCCGTTGCACTGATCTAGTCTGCCGCTGCCGCCGACAAATTCCCAATCCTGCACATAAGTTCCGTCGTATTTTCCGCCGGGCCCTGAAGGCCGGGTTCCCTTTTTCAGCCTGTACCCGGATTTTGCGCGTGAGCCTATGTAGTGGATTTCAAATCCGTCAGCCGCATATCCGACTTGTGTGCCGCCCCTGGTTTTAAGAGCACCGACGGGTTTGCCGTGATAGTGATATGCGCCCCTTCGGTCGACATGTGCATTGGCCTTGTCCATTCCCAGCATCCGTGCCGCGCCCATGCCTTCAAGGTTCCAGCCTGAACTGCGGTTGCGACTATGGCCTCGAGGGCCCGATGGGTCCCAATAATCGGCTGTGCTCGGGCGGATGAGCACCCCGTTCAATGCTATGCCGACTGCTCCCTGGCCGGCATTGCGTGCCCGGTTGCCCTTGACCGGCGAAGCATTCACGCAGACCTTGATCCTCTGCGCCCTGATTGTGTGCGGATTCCCCCTATTTGGAAAACTGCCGGTCGCATGGTTTGGAATGTCGTTGGATTTGATACAGATCTGATTGCTGCGCTCGGTCACTTCAATCCAGTTGCCGGCGGCGACCGCCAATCCCGCAACAGTCACCGCGCCCAGTCCGCCCAAAATTACCGTAGAATATCGTGCCAATTTTCCCTCGAGACCTCAGCCCCGTCCTCTTTTGCAGTCGATATACCTATCGTGCACATCACGCGTTGCGTGCGCCTTACCGGCTGATTACCAAGTCGTAATTTTGAGAGCGAGCAGGTTGCTGCCTGCGAGGCTAGCCGTTCTTCCAGCGTCCGAGGCTTGGGATACCGCGGGTGAAAATCCATGCCACAAATCGCGGCATTCCGCGTTTGGCCAGCTGCTCAATGCAGAATTTCTGCATGTCGTCAGCTGAAAAATCCGGATGAATGAAAGCACCGTCTTTAAAGCAGTAGGAGCAGTATTCGAGGCTGATCGATCCATCCTGATTGGTTCCGCCCCCAAAATTCATCTTTGCTCAACGGCATCCCGCAGCTCTGACAACGTCCACCCATCTCATTTTCTCCCACCGGTCTTTTCATGGTCATTGGCGACTGCGGCAACGCATAAAGCGCTTTCAACCCTTCGTAGTTGATGTTAACAATGGACCATTGTCAATGGTATTGAGTTGCAAATATGCGCATAGGTGAGGTTGCCCGGCGTTCCGGGTTGAGTCGAGATACAATTCGGTTTTACGAGCGAAACGGACTGATTGCCTCCAACGAGGGACCCGATCGCACCAACTCCTATCGGGACTATCAGGAAGGAGTATTCGAGCGGTTACAGATGATCGACGAGGCGCAACGGGCCGGATTTACGATCTCTGAGCTGCTGATGTTTTTGCGTCAGATCGAAGGGCCGGTGCCGGAAAATCTTGATGTCGAAATGTTTCTCGATCAGAAAATCCTCGAAGTTGAGGCAAACATCGAGCGCGCTACACGCTTTCTGCACACACTGCGCGCAACCCGAAACGCTTTGGCCCGGTCAACCTGAAGTATGAGCCAGCCCTCCCGCTGGCGTTCAATCCTTTCGGAACGGCCCATGCCGGCGCAAAAATTCTCCGATACGCTCAACATCTTCGCGCTCATGATGAAGATAGTCCGCCACGGCATTCTTGAGGCCCGGGTGTCTTATGTAATGGGCAGAGTGGGTCGTGACCGGCATGTAACCACGCGACAGTTTGTGCTCTCCCTGGGCTCCGGCCTCAACCGTGCGCAGGCCATGTGCAATGGCAAAGTCGATTGCCTGATGGTAGCAAACCTCAAAATGCAGGAAGGGGTGGTCTTCGATGCATCCCCAGTGCCGGCCATAGAGTGTGTCGGAGCCGATGAAATTGATTGCTCCGGCAACATAATGCTGCCCGCGTTTTGCCATCACCAGCAGAATATCGTGTGTCATATGCTCCGATATCATCGAAAAGAACTCGCGCGTCAGATACGGCCGGCCCCATTTTCTGGACCCGGTATCCATATAGAATTCGAAAAATGTGTCCCATACGGTTTCGGTCAGATCGCTGCCGGTCAGCCAGTCGATTGTAATGTCATTTTCCAGTGCAACGTGCCGCTCTTTCTTCAGAGCTTTGCGTTTGCGCGATGCCAGAGTGTTCAGAAAATCATCGTAATTGCCGTAACCGCTGTTGAAAAAATGGAATTGCTGATCCGTCCTCAACAGGTATCCCTGATCGCCGAAGGCGGAAATTTCGCTATCGGGGACAAATGTCGCGTGAGCGGATGACACACCAAGGCGGTCTGCGAGTGTCATCAGGCCTCCGGTCAACGCGGCTCGGACATGTTGACCACGAGGTTCGTCATGGTACAGCAGCCGTGGACCAGTTGCCGGTGTGAACGGAATGGATGACTGCAGTTTTGGATAATAGTGACCGCCGGCGCGTTCGAACGCATCGGCCCACCCATGGTCAAACACATATTCGCCCTGACTATGATTCTTCAGATAACAGGGCAGGGCACCCAAAAGCGTGCCGTATGATGTTTCCAGCAAAAGGTGCTGTCCGAGCCACCCGGTGTCGGCCGTCGCGCATCCGGCAGCTTCAAGCGCCCACAAATAGGAATGGGACACGAAGGGATTGTACTGTTCATCTTTGCCATCGGACCTGGTGGTACCGGCCAAACCGGACCAGCTATCCTGATCTATATCGTTGAATGAATTGACAATTCTGATCCGAAATTCGGTGCTGTCGTCGTGACTGTCCACGCGACCATCGTTGTTTTTGGTTTCGGCCATGCGCTATATTTAAAGCCTGTGTTCACGCTGACAAGGCCAGCGGATCAAAGCCTTCAAACGTAATCTGATCGGCGAAGTCAGCCGCGGATTTCCTGCTTGCTTCGTCTCTGACGGTCCAGGTAATGACCAGCAGCCCCTTGGCGCGTGCTTTGGAAACGAAGTCGCTTGGCAGATGATCAACGCAAAAAGACACAAAGTTCACCGGCAGCGAAAGCGCTTCGTGATTCTTCCTCTTTGCAGCCTCATTGAATTCCGCCGCGACCAGGCCGACCGGCCAATTCTCACCACTGTCAATCAGCGCTTCGACCAACTTGGCATCGAACGACATCAAAGCGACCTGCCCCTCATATCCTTTCAGATCTGTCAGCACCGCCCCGGCAAAAGCCGCGACATCATCTTCGTGCGGCGGCTTCAGTTCGACCACCAGACCGACCTTTCCATCGACCTGTTTCAACAGCTGACCAAACGTCGGAATACCATCTGTAGTGCTGCCCACTTTGAGAGAAGTCAGCTGTTCCGCTGGCATATCGCGAACAGTTCCGTCAACACCGCAAAGCTGCAGTGTTTCGTAGTCGTGAAATACGACGGCAACATCGTCCGACGACAGTTGCAGATCGCACTCGATCGGGAACCCGGATTTGATTGCCCGCGCAAACGCTGAATGTGTGTTTTCCCAAACCAACTTGTTCATGTCGTGATAGCCACGATGGGCTATCGGAGTTTCCGTAATCCAGCTGGTTGAACTCACCGAGTTACCCTTTGCTGATCTCGAAAATGGCATCGACTTCCACAGCTGCATTCAGCGGCAGTGACGCCATTCCCACCGCGGCCCGGGCATGCATGCCCCGCTCCCCCAGCACATCGACCAGCAGGTTCGATGCGCCGTTGATGACCAGGTGCTGTTCGTGAAATTCGGGTGTTGACGCAACAAAGCCCTGGATCTTTGCCAGCCTCACGACCCGTTCGAGATCGCCGTTCAGCGCAGCACTTGCCTGTGCGAGAATATTGATAGCGCACTGTTTCGCAGCTTGCTGTCCCACTTCCACGCTTACATCGGATCCGAGATGACCGGTTACCGTAACTGTGCCACTTTCCATAGGCAGTTGGCCGGAAATATAGAGTGTCGTGCCAACAATGGTGTAAGGCACGTATTTCGCCGCCGGCGCTGGCGCGTCCGGAAGTGCAATATTAAGGGCGGAAAGCCGTTCGGCGATCGTTTCCGGCATTTTTCAACTCCGTTGATGTCTTGACTGATAGGTTAGGCGTGTGGTGACACAATGCAGCGATAATGTGGATAGTTTCTCCATTTTGTCGCAATGCCATGTAACATGGTGCGCTTAACCGAAGAAGGAAACATCGCGTGCGACTGTTAATCGGAACCCTTGCATTTATCAATATGAACCTTGTTTTTGCGGGGCAGTCATTTGCCGGCGTTGCGGAGGCATTGATTCCGCATCGCGCTGTCTACGATCTTGAACTGCAGGATGCATCCGAGCGATCAGGTATCGAGTCGATGTACGGCCGCATGGTGTATGAATTCAACGGATCGGCATGCTCCGGATACACGGTGGGTTTTCGTTTCGTGACGCAGTTGGATACCGGCGGAGCAGTGCGTTTGACCGATCAGCAGACAACCACCTATGAAAATCTGGAAGAGGGCACGTTTCGCTTTCTGACCAAATCCTATGTGAACGAGAAACTGGACGTTGAGGTTCGCGGAAGCGCGAAAGCGGAATCGGACGGTACAGCGGTTGATTTGACGACGCCGAAGCGCGCCCAATTGACTCTTGATCACGCGCAGTTTCCGACTGCTCAGATGATCTCGCTCATTGAAAAAGCCAAGAACGGTGAACGTTTCTTTCAGTCTCACCTTTACGACGGCTCGGAAGAGGGCAGCAAGGTCATGTTGACGACCAGCGTCGTTGGGTCTCCCAAAATAGCCGGTGACGAAGAAAATGAACTGGCTGCGACAGGAGATTTTGCGGAAATGCCCACATGGCCTGTGACCATTGCCTATTTTGACGAAACCAAAAACGAAGACGGTACACCGGTTTACCGCATATCGTTTGAATTATATGAAAACGGCATAACGCGTGATCTGATCATGGATTATGGCGAATTCGCACTAAAGGGTACGCTTGCATCGCTGGAAACATTCGAGGGTGAAGGCTGCTGAATTTGTTGCCGCGCGCGAAGCGTTCAAATCAGGGCGATCGGATCAGCCGGAACCAACAGCCGGCAGCGCAACAAACAGTATTCACCGTAAGTTGATTGTCGGCCCTTACGTTTTCGTTACCGCCTCACATATATAATTATTTTGGCAATTACGGATATCACCGCAACCCGTCTCGCATGGGATCGAGAATAATGTCTGCGATGACACAAAGACTGAACACGGCAGCGGATTATCTGAGCCTTATGATGAGCAGACCGGCACCGCTGCAATATGCGGCGCTTTGCTTCCGCCGTGGCACCGAAGGTCTTGAGGTTTTGCTTGTTACCAGCCGTGGAACAGGGCGATGGATTCTGCCTAAGGGCTGGGCCATAAAAAATCTGTCGGATTCGGGAACCGCAGCGCGTGAGGCGCTTGAGGAAGCTGGTGTTGTCGGTCAGGTCCGATCAAAGTCGATAGGAACGTATCAGGTTCGCAAATGGATGCATGGCGGGCTGCCGGTTCAGTGCACCGTCCAGGTATATCCGCTCGAAGTCGAGCAGCTGCGGGACGAATACCCGGAAAGAAATCAGAGGCAACGTCGCTGGTTCAGTCAAGCCGAGGCGGCCTCGCTGATCGGCGAACCCGAGCTGAAGGCACTTATTAGCGTATTTTATCCATAGATTTCTGCTCCTGACGGCGCTCAGCCGCTTGCTCCACTTCCTCCAAATGCATAAAGCAGTGTTGTCGGTGTTGGCATGCACATTTGCGATGTCCTCACGCCAGCATAGAGCGCCGAGGGGGATCGGGAAGCTTGTCACAGACTCAAAGACGCTATTCCAAGCTCACACTCGACAAAGACCTTGATAAAATCGCGAAGGTTGAACTGGCCACACAGTTCATGTCGCGTCGCATGGCCGGGCTGGGGGTTGCCGTAGCCTTTCTGGCCATGGCCCTGGTGTTCGCCAGTTTTTTTGTCAGCGGCCTTCCGGGTTCTGTCGTCATCATCGCTGCCGCCGTTGTCGGCGCGTATATGGCTCTCAATATCGGCGCCAACGACGTTGCCAACAATGTCGGGCCAGCGGTCGGCTCGAACGCAATGTCCATGGGCGTTGCGCTGGTCATTGCCGCCGTATTCGAGAGTGGCGGTGCCTTGATTGCCGGTGGCGATGTAGTCGGAACAATATCGAAGGGCATTATCGATCCTGCCAGGTTTGAAGACAGTTCAATTTTTGTGTGGGCTATGATGGCGGCGCTGATTTCATCGGCCATGTGGGTGAATCTCGCAACCTGGATCGGTGCGCCCGTTTCCACCACACATTCGGTTGTTGGCGGTGTAATGGGTGCGGGTATCGCCGCCGCTGGATTGGCAACCGTCAACTGGCCAACCATGGCCAGCATAGCTGCGAGCTGGGTCATATCGCCGCTGATCGGCGGACTTATAGCAGCAATGTTTCTGGCATTCATCAAGACGCTTATCATCTACCAGGACGACAAAATAGCAGCGGCCCGGCGCTGGGTGCCGGTGCTGATTGCCATCATGGCAGGTGCTTTTGCCACATATCTTGCTTTGAAGGGCGCCAAGAAACTTGTGACAATCGACATTCAGACCGCGCTGATCTGTGGTCTGGTTGTGACGGCCGCCACATGGGCTATATTGCGTCCGGTCATTGCCCGTCAGTCCGCTGGACTGGCAAACAGAAACCAGTCTCTGCGCAAGCTGTTCGCCATACCACTGGTCTGCTCAGCAGCGCTGCTATCCTTCGCACACGGGGCAAACGATGTGGCGAATGCGGTTGGACCGCTGGCCGCAATTGTACACACGGCTGGCGTCGGCGAAATCGCGTCGAAGGTCTCAATACCACTGTGGGTGATGGTGATTGGCGCATTTGGCATCTCGTTTGGCCTGTTGCTTTTCGGGCCCAAGCTCATACGCATGGTCGGGCAGCAGATCACCAAACTCAACCCGATGCGCGCCTATTGTGTGGCGTTGTCAGCTGCAATCACGGTCATTATTGCTTCCTGGCTCGGCCTTCCGGTCAGTTCGACACATATTGCCGTCGGCGCAGTATTTGGTGTGGGTTTCTTTCGTGAATGGTACACCGGCAAGTCCAAAAGGCGGCGGCGCTACGTTAACAAGCGCAAATCCCCGACGACGACGAGCAATCCGGAGACCGTCAATTTTTCCGAACTCCGCCGGCGCAAGCTGGTGCGCAGATCTCATTTCATGACGATTGTGGCGGCCTGGATAGTGACAGTCCCGGCCGCTGCACTCCTTTCTGCAGGTGTATTCTTCATACTGACGACGATAATGGCCTAGGTTTGCGATGCTGCGGGCCCGGTAATTTGAACATTTTGGATACCAAGGGGCCTGTGAAAATGCAGTTTTTGGCCTCGCCCCCTTGTAATTCCGCGCGGACCGCTGTACGGAACCGCCCATTCCACACGTGAAGCATGGGTCTGGCCGGGAGAAATCCGGTCAATCCCGCCGGTGGCAGCCAGTCTGCTGACGCTTCACGGAGGTATAACCGGAAAAGGAGACAGGGCATGTCATTGCCTGATTTCAGCATGCGCCAGTTGCTAGAAGCTGGTGTTCACTTTGGTCACCAGACTCACCGCTGGAACCCGAAAATGAAACAATACATTTTCGGCGACCGCAACAATGTACACATCATCGATCTCGGCCAGACGGTTCCAATGCTGTCGCAGGCATTGCAGCTCGTCAGCGACACGGTCGCAGGCGGTGGCAGGGTTCTGTTCGTCGGCACCAAGAGACAGGCCTCTGAGCTTGTCGCAGATGCTGCCAAACGTTCTGCACAGTATTATGTCAATGCCCGCTGGCTTGGCGGCACGTTGACCAACTGGAAAACCATTTCACATTCCATCCAGCGTCTGCGCAAACTTGATGAGCTCCTCGCCGCCGAGGCACAGGGATTCACCAAGAAGGAGCGGCTGAACCTTGAGCGCGAACGTGACAAACTGGAGCGCGCGCTCGGTGGTATCCGCGACATGGGCGGCACGCCCGATCTCATGTTCATCATTGACACCAACAAGGAATCAATTGCCATTCAGGAGGCCAAGCGCCTTGGCATTCCGGTTGTGGCGATTGTTGATTCGAACTGCGATCCCGACCCGATCGATTTTCCTGTACCGGGCAACGACGATGCCGCGCGCGCCATATCCTTGTATTGCGATCTGGTAGCAAAGGCCGCTCTCGACGGAATTGCACGCCAGCAGGGCGCCGCCGGAGTTGACGTTGGAGCATCGGCAGAAGCTCCGGTCGAACCCGCTTTGGAAGAAGCTGCACCTGAGGCAGCTGAACAGCCGGCTGCCATAGAGGAGCCGGCTGCCACTGAAGAACCGGCTGCCACTGAAGAACCGGCTGCCATTGAAGAGCCTGCTGCCACTGAAGAGCCGGTTGCCGCTGAAGAGCCTGCTGCCGCTGAAGAACCGGTTGCCGCTGAAGAGCCTGCAGCACCGGAAGCCAAAAAGCCAGCCAAGAAAGCGAAAGCGGCTGCGGCAGAAGAGCCAGAGGCTCCGGCCGCCGAAGAAGCAGCCGCACCTGCTGAAGAGACACCGGCTTCCTGAAGCAGTTCACACGGCGCAAACCATGCGCCTGCAGCGTGAATTGGAATCCACATTGAAACAAGGCACACCCGGTGGGGTGTGCCGCACATTTGCAAGAGGCGATTATGAGCATTTCTGCATCTCAGGTTAAAGAGCTGCGCGAAAAGTCCGGCGCAGGCATGATGGACTGCAAAAAGGCACTCACGGAAAACAACGGAGACATGGACGCCGCAATCGACTGGTTGCGCGCCAAGGGCATCGCCAAGGCCGACAAAAAGTCCGGCAGGACCGCAGCAGAAGGTCTGGTCGGCGTGGCAGCGGACGGAAACAAGGCCGTCGTCGTCGAAATCAACTCCGAAACCGACTTCGTTGCCCGCAACGACGCTTTTCAGGATCTGGTACGCGGAATTGCCGCTGTAGCCCTGGGGACGGACGGAACGGTCGAAGCGGTTTCAGCAGCCACCTATCCGGCCACAGGAAAGTCGGTTGCCGACAGCGTAACAGACGCCGTTGCGACCATCGGTGAGAACATGAATATTCGACGCAGCGCGATGTTGTCGGTCGAGGAGGGTGTTGTCGCCAGCTACATCCACAACGCTGTGGCCGGCGGTCTCGGAAAACTGGGTGTTCTCGTTGGTCTGAAATCGTCAGGCAATGCCGAAGCCCTTGCGGTCATCGGCAAGCAGGTTGCCATGCACGTTGCGGCAACCAATCCGATGGCCGTGACGTCCGCTGACGTCGACGCAGATGTCGCCGACCGTGAACGCGCTATTTTCAGTGAACAGGCACGTGAATCGGGCAAGCCGGAAAACATCATTGAAAAGATGGTTGAAGGCCGCATGCGCAAGTTCTTTGAAGAAGTCGCTCTCATGTCACAGAGCTTCGTCGTCAATCCTGACCTGACCGTTGAGGCAGCCATCAAGGAAGCTGAAGCGAGTGTCGGCGCTCCCATTTCTGTTACGGGATTTGTGCGCTTCCAGCTCGGCGAGGGCGTGGACAAGGAAGAGAGCGATTTCGCTGCAGAGGTTGCAGCTGCCGCAGCCGGCTGACAAGTCGTTACAATCAACTGAAAATGCAGGGGCATCGCGTGACAACGCGGTGCCCTTCGTGTATCCGGCTGTAAAATCAGCTCACGGAAAGTCTCATGTCCCAAAAACCCATCTACAAACGCGTCCTCCTGAAAGTCTCCGGTGAAGCCCTGATGGGGGAGCAGGGATTCGGCATCGACGTCGCTGTCGCCGACCGCATTGCTTCTGATATTGCCGAAGCCCGTGCCATGGGTGTCGAAGTCGGAGTTGTTGTGGGCGGGGGCAACATTTTTCGCGGCGTTGCGGTCGCTTCAAAAGGCGGTGACCGGGTAACCGGGGATCACATGGGCATGCTGGCTACAGTCATCAACGCCCTGGCTCTGGCCACGTCACTACGCAAACTTGGCATCGATACGGAAGTCTTGTCCGCCATCGCCATGCCGGAAATCTGTCAGAGCTTTTCGCAACGCGCCGCGCTGCATCATATTGAAAAAGGCCGCGTGGTCATTTTTGCCGGCGGTACCGGCAATCCGTTCTTCACGACGGATTCGGCGGCAGCATTAAGGGCTGCTGAAATGGGCGCGCAAGCCATTTTTAAGGGAACCCAGGTTGATGGCATTTATTCGGAGGACCCAAAACGCAATCCGAATGCCCGCCGGTTCGATACCCTCACGCATGACGAAGTGCTGGACAAGGGACTTGCGGTCATGGACGTTGCGGCAGTAGCCTTGGCCAGGGAAAACGCCATTCCGATCATCGTCTTTTCCATTCACGAAAAGGGAGGTTTTGCCTCGATCCTGAATGGGGGTGGACGCGCGACAGTTGTCAACGACAGTTGATGCAGGCGGCAGATCATCGCAGGGTAAGAAAACTTGATACGTTGTGTCGATCTGTACTTGTTGTGTCAGGACTGTTAGGCGTGTTGTAAAGTAAGATCGGGTGTCGCGATTTCACCCGTGATGAACTGGAGAGCTTGAGATTATGAGTGATGGTGCAGATTTTGCCGATCTTAGGCGCCGTATGGATGGTGCGATTTCGGCCTTTAAGAGTGATATCGCCGCGTTGCGCACGGGCAGGGCGTCAGCGAATGTCCTTGATCCGGTTTCGGTGGATGCTTACGGATCCAAAATGCCGCTCAATCAGGTCGCCAATATTTCGGTGCCCGAGTCACGCATGATTATGGTTTCGGTCTGGGACAAGTCGATGGTCGGGGCGGTTGAAAAAGCCATACGGGAATCAAATCTCGGATTGAATCCCGTCACCGACGGCAGCACTTTGCGGATTCCGTTGCCTGAACTCAACGAAGAGCGCCGCAGGGAGCTCGTAAAGGTTGCCCACAATTACGCGGAGAATGGCCGTGTGGCCATCCGGCATGTGCGCCGGGACGGAATGGATGCCCTCAAAAAGGCTGAAAAAGACGGCAACCTCAGCGAGGACGAACACCACACGCAGGCAGATCAGGTTCAGAAGCTGACGGATGAAATGATCACCGAGTTGGATCGGCTTCTCAGTGACAAAGAAACCGAAATCATGCAGGTATAGGGTGCCGAACGATTCTTTGGTGAATTTTCGTCTTGAAGCTTAGGGCAGAGGTCGACCGTTGAACACGCCTCAACATGTCGCCATTATTATGGATGGCAATGGACGATGGGCCGAAAGACGCGGCCAGACGCGGACCACTGGTCATCGCAAAGGTGTTGAGGCCGTTCGGGAGGCTGTGCGATCGGCAGGTGAACTTGGCGTGAAATACCTGACGCTGTTTGCTTTTTCATCTGAAAACTGGCGACGTCCCGAAGACGAAGTCAATGACTTGATGGGTTTGCTGAAATTCTTCATCCGCAGGGATCTCGCCGAGTTGCACCGCGAAAAAGTGCGCGTTCGGATCATTGGAGATCGCCGGACGTTGAAACCGGATATTCTGTCACTGCTGACCGAAGCCGAGGACCTGACGCGCGCCAATGACGCACTCGAACTAATCATTGCGTTCAATTATGGTGGTCGCGACGACATAACACGAGCAGCGCGTCTGCTGGCTGCCAAAGCAGCCCGCGGTGAGATCGATCCAGGCAGCATATCCGAAGATTCCATCAGCAGCTCAATGGACACCGCCGGCATTCCGGATCCGGACCTGATCATTCGCACAAGCGGCGAGCAGCGCATATCGAATTTCCTGATCTGGCAGGCTGCCTATTCCGAATTTGTTTTTCTCGAATGTCTTTGGCCTGATTTCAACCGCGCCGCGTTTGAAGACGCACTGCGCGAATATGGCAACCGCAACAGGCGATTCGGCAGCGTGGCCGAACGAGATCTGGCACTGGGTTCCTGATGCACAGTGAAGTTATGGTAAGGACGGCATCGGGCGTAGCTTTGGGGCTGGCCGTACTCGCACTGACCTGGTTTGGCGGAATAGCGTTCAAACTCCTTTCCATTGTCATTATGGCGCTTGTGTTCTTCGAGTGGTTCCGCATCGTTGGGACGAAGTCCCTGAGCACTGCCTGCTGGGCAATTGGGTGCTGCACGATCGGCGTGATCGGAATTTGTATACTGGTGGGCTGGGCAGGTGTCGGAATCGCCGTATGTGCTGCCGGCGCCGGCGTTTTGTTGCTTGTCAGAGCGCTTGAGGGAGCGGACTTCTGGCCATCGATAGGCATTGTCTACGCGGGTTTTTTTGGTGTGGCCTTTGCCGCATTGCGCGATTCGGGCGAATTCGGGTTTGCTGTTGTGATTTTTATATTCGCGGTGATCTGGACCACGGACATATTTGCCTTTTTCGGCGGTAGGCGCTTTGGCGGTCCAAAACTTGCCCCCAAAGTTTCTCCGAACAAGACATGGTCCGGCTTTCTGAGTGGGCTTGCCGGTGGCATAATTGCTGGCATGATTGCCGCAGCGATTCTGGCCGGAACAGGTCTTGGATGGGTTGCGTTGCTCTCCGCTATCGTGTCGGTTTCGGGGCAGATGGGCGATCTGTTCGAATCCGGTTTCAAGCGGCGATTCGGAGTCAAGGATTCTGGATCGTTGATCCCGGGCCACGGAGGCGTTATGGACCGTGTGGATAGTGTAGTTTTCGCCGCTTTCTCGGCCTATATAATTGGAATAGTGCTGCCGGGACACCGAATCTCACCCGACGGCGGCAATGGGATTGCAATGCAGCTGCTGAGCCCCTGAGGGTTTTAGGACTGATTTAATGGACGTTTTAGTTTGGATCTACAATTTACTGATCGGCACCATTGTGCCGTTCTTGATTGTGTTGACCATTGTGGTGTTTGTTCACGAAATGGGGCACTACCTGGTCGGTCGCTGGTGCGGTATTCGCATCGTGACATTTTCAGTTGGTTTCGGCCCTGAACTCATCGGATTCAACGACAGACATGGAACGCGGTGGCGCCTCTCGGCCATACCGCTCGGCGGTTACGTCAAGTTTTTTGGCGATGAAAATGCCGCAAGTGCGACGGATTTCGACGGCGTCAACGCGATGAGCGACGAGGATCGTGCCCGATCCTTTCCCGGCGCGAACGTATGGAAACGGGTGGCGACTGTTGCAGCCGGGCCGATCGCGAATTTCATCCTGGCAATCGGCATTTTCGCAATCATGCTAAGCCTTTACGGGAAATCGATCTCCGATCCCGTAGTTGCTGAAGTCCAACCGGGCAGCGCAGCCGAAGAGGCCGGACTTCAGCCAGGTGACATTATCAGCGCGATCGATGGCACCCCGGTGATTACATTTGAAGATATTCGCCGCTATGTGTCACCCCGTCCGGATGTGCCGATTGTTCTGACACTCGATCGCCAGGGCCGAATCATCGACATTCCGATCGTGCCGCGGCGCACGGAAATCAAGGATCAGTTCGGAAACAAGATGGAAATCGGGCTGATCGGTGTGCAAACGGACCAATCCACGGGCAATTTTCGCCGGGTGGATCTCAACCCGATTCAGGCGATTGGCCAGGGGGCCAGTGAAAGCTGGTATATAGTGGTGCGAACCGTTGGCTATATAGGCAATATCATCATTGGCCGCGAAAAAGCGGATCAGCTTAGTGGCCCGATTCGCATTGCGAAGGTTTCCGGGCAGGTCGCAACACTTGGAATCGGTGCGCTTTTGCAGCTTGCCGCGGTAATTTCGGTGTCTATCGGGTTTTTGAACCTGCTGCCGATTCCAGTGCTCGACGGTGGTCATCTGGTTTTCTACGCGATTGAAATCATACGAGGCAAGCCTGTGGGTGAACGGGCCCAGGAGATCGCTTTCAGGATCGGAATAAGTCTGCTGCTTGCCCTTATGCTGTTTGCCACCTGGAACGATGTGACAGCCGGGTAAAAACGTTAATCGGCTAGCAATTGTCATGCAATTGTAATCATTGGTTGAATTTCCGAGGTCCTCGCGAAGTTATTCACGTTGTTAACAATTTGTCAGGCGAAAAGCGGCACTTCGCGTGGCCAAATCGTCACTTGTTGACAGATAGTAAACAGAAATTCTCTCAGTGGCTTGCTTAAGGCTCAAAACACTGTAAAACCACGATAGGCAGGAATCGCCTTTCTGTTCGCTCTGGGGACGTTGGGATAAAGGGTAAAAGAAGACAATGAAGGCCGGTTCAAAGTTACTTTGCGCGGTTTACGCGCTTGCGCTCATGACAGGTATGGTTGTGAGCGGCACGGGGGTGGCTTTATTGGCCTCGTCTTCTACCGCGCAGGCAGCGGTTGTCAGCGTAATAGAAGTACGGGGCAATCAGCGTGTTGACGCTGAGACAATTCGCGGCAACATCACCATTAAACCCGGGAAAACCTTCAATAAATCCGACGAAGACGAGTCGATAAAAAGGCTGTTTGCGACCGGACTTTTCTCCGATGTGCGCATTAACCAGCGCGGCAGCGCCCTCGTTGTTACTGTTGATGAGAACCTGATCATCAACCAGATCGTGTTCAACGGTAACAAGAAGATCAAGGACAAGCAGCTTGAGGCGCTGGTCCAGTCTAAGCCGTTGGGGCCCTATGACGAGATAACTGTCGAATATGATGCCGATGCGATTCGCGACGCTTATGACCGAATCGGGCGTAGTGATGCCACTGTCACAACCCAGGTCGTTAATTTGTCGGGTGGCCGCGTTAATATCGCGTTCGAAGTCAGTGAAGGCGACCGTACAAAAATCACGTCAATCAATTTTGTCGGCAACAAAGCCTATTCGGACGGTCGACTGGCGGATGTTATCGCTACGAAGCGCTCGGGCCTGTTGTCATTCCTGTCACGTAAGGATGTGTATGACCCGGACAAGCTGAGAGCGGACGAGGAGCTTCTGCGGCGGTTCTACTATAATCGCGGCTATGCGGATTTCAGAATCATTTCCGCGACTGCGGATCTCGATCCCACGAGCAACAACTACGTGGTCACCATTACCCTTGATGAAGGTGAGCGCTATACTTTTGGCGATATCGAAGTCGAAAGCACGGTTGCCGGAATTGATGCCGAGAGCGGCAAACGCCACCTGGCAAGCCGCACGGGCGCAGTCTACAGTGCCGAAAAGGTGGAAGAGTCGATTATTTCGATCTCCGAGACGGCAGCAGCTGACGGTTATCCGTTTGCCCAGATTACGCCGCGCGGCAACCGCGATTTTGCCAATCGTACGATTTCGGTCACCTATCTCATCGATCAGGGTCAGCGAGCCTATATCGAGCGCATCGAGATCCGGGGCAACACCCGCACATCGGACTACGTCATCCGACGCGAATTCGATATCAGTGAAGGGGATGCGTTCAATCAGGTGCTGGTGCGCCGCGCGAAACGGCGCTTGGAAGCACTGGGCTATTTCAAGTCAGTAACCATCACCACATCGCCGGGATCAGAGCCGGACCGTGTCGTGGTGATTGTGGACGTGCGTGACCAGTCAACCGGCGAGTTTTCCATCGGTGCGGGTTATTCGACCGGCAGCACCGGTGCCACCGCTGAAATTGGCATGACCGAACGCAACTTCCTCGGTCGCGGCCAGTACATCAAGATTGCCGTGGGTGGCGGTGCAACCACGCGCAACTATACGTTCTCGTTTACGGAGCCCTATTTCCTCGGATATAGGCTAGCGGCCGGTTTTGATGTGGCAAGAGTGAAAGACACGTCGCAGAGCAATTACGACATAGAAACCACGTCGGTTACGTTCCGGGTTGCCGCTCCGATTACGGACCGGGTCAGGACAGTTTTCGCCTATACGTACTCGAAGGAGAAATACACGCTTAATTCGGGTGTGATCCTGGGCTCCCTCTCACTACCAATTCAGAACGCTATCAACAACAGCCCGTGGATCAAATCCTCGATTTCCAGCTCGCTCATTTACAATACGATCGATGACATGAGCCTGCCACGCGAAGGCATCTTTGCCCGCATGACCGGTGAATTCGCCGGGGTGGGTGGTGATGCGCAGTTCATCAAGGTGGTTGCCAAGGGCAGCTACTTCCATACGCTTTCCGACTATGGAGATGTTGTAGGCCAGCTGAGTGCCGGCGGCGGATATGTGACATCGACATCGAGCAATTTGCGCGTATTCGACCAGCTGTTCATTGGCGGCGAGACCATCCGCGGGTTTGGTACTCAGGGTATTGGACCACGCGACACCAACGGTGATGCGCTCGGTGGTACGACTTACTTCAACGCAACCGCGGAAGTCGGTTTCCCGTTGCCTATTCTGCCGCGTGACTTTGGATTGCGTGGTGCGGTCTTTGCCGACGCCGCGACACTCTACGGAAGTGATCTCAATCTTGCCGGAACAATCGTCAACGGTCTTAATATGCAATGGCGCGCATCAGTGGGCGGCAGCCTGATCTGGGCTTCACCATTTGGACCCTTGCGGGTCGACCTCGGCTTCCCGGTCGTCAAGCAGCCTTTCGACAATACGCAAACGTTCCGCTTCGGCACATCCGGACGGTTCTGATGTTAACAAAATTGGCTGGTGCAATGCGCGTCATGCGCTGATCGCACCACACAGTGGCAGGGCCTGTCTTGGCATGACAGGCCCTGAGTTCTTGTAAGATGGAAGATTGTCGATTTTTCCCCCGACACGGCGGTATTAAACTCTCGGAGATGGCAGCTGCCATCGATGCGGAGTTGGTTGATGCCTCCGCGGCAGACATTGTCGTAACCGGAGTTGCGCCATTGTTCTGTTGTGGCGCTGGCGATCTGTCCTATGTTGCCTCAAGAAAGAATGCGGACTGGCTCACCGAACTCAAGGCGACAGCCGTCATTTGCCAACAAAACCTTGCCCAACTTGTTCCGGCGAACTGTGCCGTGCTGGTGACAGCAAAACCGCAAATCGCGTTTGCGCGTGCAACACAACTCCTCTACCCCGATGCGCTGAAGCCGAAGCCATTTGTTGCCGACGAAAAAGTGTCGCCGCTTGCGCGTATCCATCCCGATGCCCATCTTGAGAGCGACGACGTGATTGTCGAGCCGGGTGCCGTCATAGGTGCGGGCGTTCAGGTCGGGTCCGGCACGGTTATCGGTCCGGGGGTGGCTATTGGCCCTGGATGCCGCATTGGAAGAGGCTGTGTATTGTCTGCGGATGTTACAATTCAACATGCTCTGATCGGCAACAATGTGGTGCTGCATCCCGGCGTTCGCATCGGTCAGGATGGATTTGGCTACGCACCTACTGAAACCGGCCTGGTCAAAATCGTACAGATCGGCCGCGTAATTGTGCAGGACAATGTTGAAGTCGGAGCCAATTCGTCGATCGATCGCGGCGCACTGGATGACACGGTCATTGGCGAAGGAACCAAGATCGACAACCTGGTTCAGGTGGGACACAACGTACGAATTGGCAGATTCTGTGTAATCGTCAGCCAAGTTGGCATATCCGGCAGCGTGACCATCGGTGACGGGGTGATGCTCGGTGGCAATGTCGGGGTCAATGGCCATTTGACCATCGGCGACGGAGCGCAAATTGCGGGTATGAGCGCCGTGGCGGGCGACGTACCGCCAGGCGCAAAGTGGGGCGGCATACCGGCGCGACCCATACGGGCTTTTTTGAAAGATGTGGCTGAAATGAACGCCAGGGCGTTCGGCAAGAAAAAATAGAAACAAGGGTTCGGCAGATGAGTGATGATGAAAACGCTGTGCTGGAAAGTGCTGACCTTCAAGAAATCATGGAACTGTTGCCGCACCGTTATCCGTTTTTAATGGTCGACAGAATTATTGATATCGACGCCGACAATTCAGCGATTGGCATCAAAAACGTGACGGCAAATGAACCGCACTTCACCGGACACTTTCCGGCAAATCCGGTCATGCCCGGAGTTCTGCTGATTGAAGGCATGGCGCAGACGGCTGGTGCCATTTGCGCGCGCACCCAGGAAACCAAATCGGAACTCGTTTATTTCATGACAATTGACAATGCGCGTTTCAGGAAGCCGGTGCTTCCGGGCGACAGGGTTGAATATCACGTCAAGAAGATGAAGCAGCGTGGAACCATCTGGAAGTTCCACTGCGAAGCAATGGTTGATGGAACTCGGGTGGCTGAGGCAGTCATAGGGGCGATGCTGGTATCCGAAAAGGGCAACGTATGATGATTGCGTCATCTGCCGAAATTCATTCCACCTCCGTTATCGAAGACGGGGCGCAGATCGGTGAAAATGTAAAGATCGGCCCATTTTGTTACATAGGGTCTGGAGCGACGCTTGAAGAAGGTATCTCGCTGGCAAGCCATGTCGTCGTAACCGGCAAGACATTGGTCGGTGCACGTACGATTGTTTTCCACGGTGCCGTATTGGGTGGCGAACCTCAGAACGTAAAATACAAGGGCGAGGAAACGGAGCTTGTTATCGGCGCCGACTGTGTGATCCGCGAGGGCGTTACCATGCATACCGGCATGGTTGATGCGGGTGGCAAGACGACCGTTGGTGACCATTCATTGTTCCTTGCCTATTCGCATGTCGCCCACGATTGCCAGGTCGGCAGTCACGTTATTTTGTCCAACAATGTCATGCTGGGTGGGCATGTCCTCATCGGAGATCGGGTTATCATTGGCGGGGGTGCCGGCGTCCACCAGTTCTGCCGTGTCGGGCACCACGCATTTGTCGGAGGCCTTGCCACCTGCGTTCATGATGTCATTCCGTTTGGAATGCTCAACGGCAATCCCGGAATTCTCGGTGGTCTGAATATTATCGGAATGTCCAGATCGGGGATGGACAAATCCCAGATTCACACCGTCAGGCGCGTCTTCAAATATATTTTTCACGGCGAGGGAACCTTGCGCGGAAGTCTGGAGGAAATCAGAGGCGAACACGAGGACAACCCGGTGTTGAAAGATCTTTTCGAATTCATCGATGCAAAAAGTCAACGGGGTCTTGCAACGGCTGCAAGGGAAGAAAGGGGCTAGTCCCAATGGCACTTGATGTCCGGCCGCCTGACCGCAAAAAGCGATTGGCCATTGTTGCCGGACGGGGCAGATTGCCGCTTGATATTGCTCAGGCGGCGCGCGCAGCCGGGGAAGACCCGATCATAATCGCATTGAACGGCGAGGCGAGTGATTTTCCTGTTGATTTTGACCAGGAGGCCATCAATCTGGCAGATGGAAAGCGCCTCCTGTCGATTATCAAAGACAACAAAGTTGACCGGGTCATTCTGTCCGGCGGCATCAACAGACGGCCGGATATTAGCGAGCTTCGCCTGCCGCTGCGTTTGCTGAAGATTGCCCCAAAAATCGGCAGAGCGCTTACAGGGGCAGGGGACGACAGGCTTCTGCGGGTTGTCATTTCGATGATTGAGACGTCCGGTTGCCGGGTTATCGGTGCACAGGATGTGGTCCCGGATCTGCTTGCACAAACAGGACCGTTGACCACCAGCCGACCCGACAAGAAGGACTGGAACAATATTGCGACCGCGTGCGCTGGAGCCAACGCTTTGGGCGCGCTTGACGTCGGGCAGGGTGCGGTTGCCGTCGGCGGTAGGATTGTTGCGCTTGAGGGCGCCGAAGGAACCGACGGCATGCTGGAGCGTGTTGCCCAATTGAGGGATGGAGGCCGCATCTCGGTGAAGAAGAAAGGGGTGCTGGTCAAGCTGTGCAAACCCCAGCAGGACGAGCGTGCTGATTTGCCCTCCATCGGTCCCGACACAATCAGGAATGTACATCGGGCCGGTCTTTCCGGCATTGCTCTTGACGCTGGACGTGCACTGATCCTGGACCGCGAACTGGTGGTTGGCGAGGCCAACCGTTTGGGTCTGTTTGTAGTCGGAGTTGATCGGGATGATCCTGCCGGCACCAGCACCGGTGCTGCCTCATGATTTCAAATCCGTCGCCGTTCAAACTGGCCATCATTGCCGGTGAGCCGTCCGGAGACCTGCTCGGAGCCGACCTGATTGCCGAACTGGCGGCAAGGCAGAACACGGGCGTCGTCGAATTGGTCGGTGTCGGCGGAGAGGCAATGGCCGCGCAGGGGCTGCGTTCGCTCTTTGACTACCATGATCTTTCGATCGTTGGCATCAGTGCCATCGTCGCTCAACTTCCCAAACTTCTGTCCCACATCCGGCAAACCACAAACGCCATCGTCAAAGCCGCGCCCGATATGCTGATCATTATCGACAGCCCGGCATTCAGCCATCGCGTGGCCAAAAGGGTGCGCAAGCAATTGCCGGGACTGCCGGTGGTGAACTACGTCTGCCCGTCAGTGTGGGCGTGGCGGTCGCAACGTGCCGCTGAGATGACCGCTTACATCGACCACATTCTCTCGATCCTGCCATTTGAAGCGGAGATCGTTTCGCGGCTCGGCGGGCCACCGCTGACCTATGTGGGGCACCGCCTGGTATCGGACCAATCGATGCACGCAGCACAGTCGCGCCAGAGGGAGCGCCGCTCTGCTGCCAGGGAAAAGGATGATCCGGTCTCTGACAACCCTCTGTGTCTTGTCCTGCCAGGATCCCGAAATGGTGAAATAAAGCGACTGCTGCCGGATTTCGCCCGCGCCGCGCATCAGCTCGCCGAGCGCATGACAAATGTGCGGTTTCAAATTCCGACGTTGCCGCGGCTTGAAGCAACAGTTCGCGCGGCCACCACGAATTGGACCGTCCCGGTCGAAATCACGACATCATCGGATGAAAAATGGCAGGCTTTTTCGGAAGCCGACGTTGCACTTGCGGCGTCCGGCACTGTGCTGCTGGAACTTTCTCTCGCCGGTGTGCCGTGCATCTCGGCCTACAAGCTTGACGCGTTGGCAAAGCCGTTCATGTACAAGGTAACCGCCTGGACAGCGGCTTTGCCTAATTTCATCGCCGACTACCCGCTCATCAACGAATACATAAATGAAAATGTCAGGCCCGGGCTCATCGCCCGCCGTCTTGAACGGCTGCTTCATTGTTCAACCGAGCGTGAGGAGATGCTTGCGGGGTTTGATCAGGTTCGGGCAGCGATGGAGACGGATCGGCCGCCCGCCGAAATGGCTGCCGATGTCGTCTCAGATATCCTGGAAAAAACCGGCCGGAGCTGACCCCGCACCAACGGGATCAGCGGCCTATTATGCTGGCAGAAATCAGCCCGCGAGCTGTTCAATCGGCGGGCAGGTGCAGACCAGGTTTCGGTCACCGTAGACATTGTCGACACGTGCCACCGGTGGCCAGTATTTTGACGTGAGCTGCGCTGCCCCCAAGGGTGCCACGGCAAGCATTGCATCGTAGCCGCGGTCCCAGTTGCCGGCGATCGCGACTTCGGCGGTATGCGGAGAATTCACTAGCGGATTGTCCTCCTGGCTCCATTCACCTTTCTCGATCCGGGATATTTCCTCGTGAATCGCGATCATCGTGTCACAGAACCGATCGAGTTCAGCCATCGGTTCCGATTCCGTCGGCTCGACCATCAAAGTGCCTGCCACAGGCCACGACATTGTCGGGGCATGAAACCCGTAATCGATGAGGCGTTTGGCTATATCTTCGACATTTACTCCGGCGCTGTCCTTGTACGGACGCGTGTCGACGATACACTCATGGGCGACACGCCCGTTCTTTCCGCGGTAGAGGATGTGATAGTTCTTCTCCAGACGGGCTGCGAGATAGTTCGCAGATAAAATGGCCACCTGGGACGCGGCCTTCAAACCCTCCGCGCCCATCATGCGGATGTACATCCACGAGATAGGCAGGATGGACGCGCTGCCGAAATCTGCCGCCGCAACCGCGCCGCTGTTGTCTTCAAGCGGATTGCCCGGCAGGAACGGGATGAGATGTTCCGACACGCCGATCGGACCGATGCCCGGTCCGCCGCCGCCATGCGGGATGCAGAAGGTCTTGTGCAGGTTCATGTGACAGACATCGGCGCCAATATCGAACGGCCGTGCCAGTCCGACCATGGCATTGAGGTTTGCACCGTCGAAATAGACCTGCCCGCCGTGCTGGTGAACAAGGTCGCAGATGTCCTTGATTTTCTGTTCGAATACTCCGTGGGTTGACGGATAGGTGATCATCAGCGCGGCCAGATTGTCGCTGTTCTGTTCGGCTTTTGCCTTCAGATCGTCAAGATCGACATCACCGGCATCCGTGCACTTGACCACAACGATGCGAAGTCCCGCCATGGATGCGCTCGCCGGATTGGTCCCATGCGCCGATGATGGAATGAGACAGACGTCCCGATGGCCTTCGCCGCGCGACGCGTGATAGTGACGGATTGCGGTCAGACCCGCAAACTCGCCCTGACTGCCGGCGTTTGGCTGCAGACTGACCGCTGCAAATCCGGTTATCTCGCACAACCAGCTTTCCAGATCAGCGATCATCTCGCGGTAACCGACCGTGTGAGCATCCGGTGCAAACGGGTGGATATTGGCGATCTTGCGCCAACTGACCGGAACGAGTTCAGCGGCGGCATTGAGCTTCATCGTGCATGATCCAAGTGGGATCATGGCACGATCCAGCGCAAGGTCCTTGTCGGCAAGCACGCGCAGATAACGCATCATGTCGGTTTCCGACTTGATCGAACGAAAAACGTCCTGCGTGAGAAACGGCTTGTCGCGCAGTTGCGTCGGCAGATGATTTGCCGCTTTGGCATCACCGCCGGATAGATCGAATATGTTGCAAAGCGCTTCGAAATCCTGCTCGGAGACCGTCTCATCGAAAGCCACACAGACCGTATCGTCATCATGGAGACGAATGAGGTAACCGGCGTCCTGAGCCTTTTGCGCGATCTGTTGCGCATTTCCGCCGACTTGAATTGCCAGCGTGTCGAAAAACCGCGCGGACATCAGGGAGAACCCGGCTGATTTCAGGCGGCCGGCGAAGCGCCCGGCAAAATTGGCGGTACGCAGCGCGATCCCGCGCAGCCCGTCCGGTCCGTGCCATATGGCGTAAGCGGCCGACATATTGGCGAGCAGTGCCTGTGCGGTACAGATATTCGAAGTCGCCTTGTCGCGCCGGATATGCTGCTCGCGCGTTTGCAGCGCAAGCCGGTAAGCCGGATTGCCGTTTGCATCGACGGATTCGCCGACGAGACGGCCGGGCATGATGCGCGTGAGGTTTTCCGCCACGCCGATATAGGCCGCGTGCGGTCCGCCGAGACCCATCGGTACGCCGAACCTTTGCATGGAGCCGACGACGATATCGGCACCCCATTCCCCGGGTGGTTGAAGCAGTGTGAGTGCCAGCGGGTCGGTTACAACAATGACAAGAGCGCCGGCGTCCTTTGCCTGTTTGACAATTTCGGCCGGGTCTTCGAACCGTCCCAGCGTATCTGGCCAGGACAACACCACTGCGGCCGTGTCGTCGCCGGGTGCACCGTCCGTAACTTTAATGTCGAGTGGTGCCATTCTTGTTTCAAGAACGGTGCGCGATTGCGGGTGGAGTTCGTTGACCACCGATATGGTGTGCCGCTTCATGCGATGATGGCGGTAGGCCATGCCCGCCGCTTCCGCTACGGCAGTCGCTTCGTCAAGTAGAGACGCGTTCGCCACAGGCAGTCCCGTCAGCTCGCTAACGAGCGTCTGGAAATTGAAGAGCATTTCCAGCCGTCCCTGACTGATCTCGGGCTGATAGGGCGTATAGGCCGTATACCAGGCAGGATTTTCGAACATGTTGCGTTGGATGACTGCCGGAACCCGGCAGCCATAATAGCCCTGGCCGATGAATGACCGCGCCTCGACATTCTGCTCGATCTTGGCCCGCAGTTCTGCAAGTGCATCATGTTCGTCCGCCGCCGGCGGAAGATCGAGGGTGCCGTCGAACCGGATAGCCTTCGGCAATGTCTGGCTGATCAGCGTCTCGACTGACGCAACACCGATCGTCGCCAACATCGCGCGAACGTCGGCAGGTCCTGGCCCGTTGTGCCGTGCCACGAACGGGCGGATTTGCTCGTCACCGCCAGCGGTCGTTTTGGGGGTATGTGCCGTCATGACGTTCTCCGCTAGCCAACCATGGCCTTGTAGGCTGCTTCGTCCATCAGGCCTTCAAGCTGCGAGGCGTCGTCAAGTTTCAGCTTGACGAGCCATCCATCCTTTTGGGCTGAGTCATTGATCAGACCGGGTTCGCCCTCGAGTGCATCGTTGGCGGCTATGATCTCGCCGTCAACCGGAGCGTAAACGTCCGACGCCGCCTTGACCGATTCAACAATGATCGATGCGTCGCCTTTGGCGACCTTGCTGCCGACATCGGGTAGTTCGACAAAGACGATATCGCCAAGTTGCTCTTGTGCGTGGTCGGTAATTCCAACAACGGCCTCGTTGCCGTCAACGCTAATCCACTCGTGATCTTCCGTGAAATATACTGTGGCCATGATCAGCCTCCTCGATAGTAATTGCGGGGAACAAAGGGAAGTTTTTCGATCGTGCAGGCAAGGCGCTTGCCGCGTACATCTGCAAACAAATGGTCGCCGGTCGTCCCGGCGGTTTTCAGGATCCTGCCAATGGCGACCGGATGTCCGCAGGACGGGCCAAAGCCGCCGGATGTCACGACGCCAATTTCAACGGCCTCCGCTCCGTCGCCATCGTAAAGCAACGACCCGCCCCGGACTGGGGCTCTGCCGTCGGGCTTCAGGCCGGCGCGCTTGTGGCTGGCGCCGTTTGCGATAATTTCGCCGAGGGCTTGTGAGCCGACATAGGACCCGCCGGCTCGAAGCTCTTTCGGCACGGCCCAGATCAGACCAGCCGTCAACGGATCGGTATCTTCATCCATGTCCTGTCCGTAAAGGGGAAGCCCGGCTTCGATGCGCAGGCTGTCGCGTGCGCCAAGACCGATCCACTCGACGTCGGGATCGGCAATCAGGCCCTTTGCGAAGGCTTCGGCAAGATCGAGCGAAATGCCGATTTCAAATCCGTCTTCACCTGTATACCCCGAGCGCGACAGGAAGGTCCCGTCATCCAGCTCCATGACATGCATGAAGAGCAGCGAACTGCTGTCCGCAACGAATTTGGCCAAAACGTCAGCGGCCTTAGGTCCCTGTAGTGCAAGGAACACACGCGGAATGTGATGTACCGTGGTATCGAAATCCGACGAAAGCTGCGTCAGATGTGCCAGGTCCTTGTCGGCACAGGCGCCATTGGCGACAACCAGGAACCGCTTGTCGCCGAGCCGGCTGACAATCAGGTCGTCAATCATTCCAGCCTGGTCGTTGAGCATATAAGTGTAACGGCCGGTGTTGAGTTCCTGCTCCGATGCCGCATAGGGGCAGGCACGCGAGATCAGCTCGGCTGCCTGAGGACCGCTCACTTCAATATGCGACATGTGCGATATGTCGAACAGACCGGCTGCGCTGCGCGTGTGAAGATGCTCCTTCATCACACCCAGAGGATAGGTGATTGGCATGTCATAGCCGGCAAACGGCCCGAATCGGGCATTTGCAGCGACATGCAATTCTTTCAAGGGTAACTGTTTTGCCATTTTGACTCCGAACATAGTTGCGCAAATCCGCGTCAACACACGGACCAAGCGCCCCTCTGTCTGGAGCCTGAGAGACTCGCGCAACCGGAACTCTGTCGGCGACGCTTACACCTTCGGCGCGGAACGGCTGTTCCGACTTTCCAGAGTGCCTATCGAACTACGGTCCTTTTGCCTGAGAGATTATGGGCATTTTCCCCTTCGGCGGCGCCGGTCACAGGACCGAACGCACTCTCCCGCAGATGATGACTGATATCCACACTGATATCAGCAGGCGCCGCCAGATTAGTGGAAGAATCACGCGCTGTCATCTATTGTTCGAATAAATAGCCGGTGGGGGATAAACTATCATTGGTTCGACAGAATATGACCGGAAACCTGGCATGATTTTTCTGCGAGTGCTGCAATATGCCATTGTTATCCTTGCTGCATCGGCAATTTCGACCGCCGCGACCAGCGCCGAATCAATACAGCTGCGTCCGTACAAGGACCGTTTGTTCGCATATCCTGGCGTGATTGAAAGCCAGGATGACGGTGCCTTCCTGAAAATCGACTATCGTGAAGACCGTGATATCGACAAGAGGGACCAGATTCCCGAGCGCAGGGTCAAGGGCAACTACGTTTCAATGAAGCCCAAGAGCCAGCAGCGGGCGGTGACGATTACCCTTGAGGATGTTCGCGTCGAGGCATTTGAAGTCGGTTTTGCAAAGAGCGCCAGGTTCGCCGTCATTTTTATTCATGGTCGCGGCGGAGACCGGCGCCTCGGTGCCAAGGACTGGACTTTCGGCGGCAATTTCAACCGGCTGAAGAACCTGACTGTCAGGAATGGCGGCGTCTATTATGCGCCGACGATACCGAGCTTTGACAACAAGGGTCTTGATCACCTGAAGACGCTGGTCAGCCATATCCGGCACACCGCGCCGCGCGCGCCGGTGATCCTCGCCTGCGGTTCGATGGGGAGTATTCTTTGCTGGCAGGGCAGCAACGACCCTCGGATTTCGAAACAACTTGCCGGAATCATCATATTGGGCGGGACAGTCAACGAGGCCTTTATCAAGAGCCCGGCCTATCGCGCCGGTGTTCCTGTACTGCTTGCCCATGGCAGCGGCGACAGCGTTTACGACTGGCGCAGCCAGCACGCCCTTTATCAGCGTGTTCGAAACAGGTCCGGCGACAAATATCCGATCCGCTTTGTGCTGTTCCAAAGCGGCACACACGGCACACCGATCCGCATGGTCGACTGGCGCGATACTCTCAACTGGATGCTTTCAAGCGGCAGTTAGAGTCTGTCACCTTTAGACGGAAGCATATCCGGCATTTTTGAGGTAGTTTGCGCACTCGGTTGGTTTGATTGATCCGACGAGTTCGCCGACATATCGCCATGCTTCTTCGATTGTTCTTTTTTGTGCTATTCGCATCC
>JAAEOH010000005.1 GCA_024244645.1 Hyphomicrobiales bacterium | reverse complement strand
TGCCGCCGGACCTGACCTTCAAGAAAACGGCGCTCATCTTCGCTAAGCACCACCGCATCCGCCACACGTCCAACCATCGCATCATCTCCTGAATTCCAATTCAATCAATGATACGAATTACAGTTCCAGGTGACTAGAGCCGCCACACCGGCGCGACGGTTTCAATAGTTCGTGCTACCTGTTCGTTTTCTAGCATCGACAAATCAGGCTTATGATCACACGAAACCCTGTGCAGTGCCTCGATGTCTCCCATCGGCATTATGAAACCCCACGCTGGGTTCGGTTGCGCGACCATGGCATAAACGGTGAACGTGCAGAAGCGTTGAAGAAAGTGAAAGAGCTTTGCAAAGAGTTTGGATTTACTGCTGAGATGCTTAAGGGTGCTTTAGCTGAAGGGAGAAAAAGGAAAGGTGTTTAATAAATTTCTATTTTTTGTTGAAAGGGTTTCGGCTTACTTACAAGGAAAAGGTTGGGGTTCTGGAACTGTCGAGAAGGAGTTTGCTGCAGCTGTTTCTTTGTTAACAAGAAAGAATCCACAAACTTGTATAGATATTGGCGGAAACAAGGGGACTTACACACAAGAGATTATGCGTAAGTTTCCAAACTGCAGTGTTGTAATGTTTGAGCCAGCTAAATCTAATGTCGATATTCTGAAGCAAAAGTTTAGGGCTAACAGCAATGTTGTGATTGAGCAAACAGCAGTTTCGAATGAAGTCGGTGATGCTACATTGTTTAGTAATGAAGATGGCTCTGGACTTGCTTCGCTTACTAAACGCCGTCTTGATCATTTTGGTATAGATTTTAATAACACAGAAAGTATAAGAACTGTTAAATTTGAAGACTATTGGAAGGAAAGGCTTGGTTCGAAGAAGATAGACATTTGTAAGATAGACATCGAAG
Organism: Hyphomicrobiales bacterium; assembly: GCA_024244645.1. Taxonomy (GTDB): domain Bacteria; phylum Pseudomonadota; class Alphaproteobacteria; order Rhizobiales; family Rhizobiaceae; genus Hoeflea_A. The sequence continues at coordinate 6,392 of JAAEOH010000005.1, read as the reverse complement.
GGCACGAGCTTGATGCGTTGGCTGGCTTTGGCGATGCTCTAAATTCTATTGAAGTAATACAGTTTGAGTTTGGTGGATGTAATATCGATACAAGAACTTTTTTCCAAGATTTCTGGTATTTCTTTGAAGAGAACGGATTTGATTTATATCGTATAACGCCTTTCGGTGTAGTGCATATCCCTAAGTACCGAGAGTTAGATGAGTTCTTTAGCACGACAAACTATCTCGCTAAGCGAAAAGCTTAACGTTTTGGCCCCTATCCCCCAGGTGGGTTGACAGAATTGGCCTGATAGATTCTGGTTTGATTAAGCAAATCAATTCGTTAGGCGGATTTTGTGTCGGGATTTCGGGGTGGTATTACGGGTGAATCGATTTCCGCACCTTTGAAGGTCGGATTTGACCGGCGTTTGAAGCTTCAGTTCCATGGTGCGAAGCTGAGTTCAGACGGCGGGTTGATTGTATTTCGTGAGCTGGACGATGCCCTGGGGCTGAGCGAGATGGCATCGTGGGAGTTGCGCGATAACCGCACCGGCAAGAACTCTCGCCATAATCTGCTCGCTATGTTCCGCCAATCCGTCTTTGGTCGCCTTGCCGGGTATGAAGATGTCAATGATGCCGGGCGGCTGGCCCGTGATCCTGTGATGCGGGCGATCACGGGAAGAAAGGACTTTGACCGGCGCTTCGGAAAGCCAGATGGGACGTTTCGAGACAGGCACACTCCCCAGCAGCAAGAATCTGGCTGCGTTGTCAAATCTCAACGGCAAGTGGGTGGACCGGGTTCAGCGGTTGCGCGGATCGCCCAACTTGATCCTCGATATTGATAGTTCCGAAAGCCCGGTGCACGGCGAGCAGGAATGTTCAGCTTATAACGGCCACTTCGGCTGCAGCTGTTATCATCCACTGTTCGTCTTCAACCAACACGGTGATCTGGAGCGTTGTGCACTGAGGCCCGGTAATGTCCACAGCGCCGATGACTGGCGAGCGGTGCTTGATCCGGTTGTCAAGCGCTATCGCTGGACGGGTCTGTGGCGCAAATATCTACGTGGCGATGCCGCCTTCGCGATCCCTGAGTTGTTCGACTATCTGGAAGCCAACGACTTCGGCTATGCCATCAGGCTGAGCGCCAACAAGGTTCTGGAGAAAAAGATAGGACACCTTCTCAAGCGCAGACGGGGACGGCCATCGAACCAAGTGGAACGCCATTATGCCAACTTCACCTATCAGGCAAAAAGCTGGGACAAACCACGCCGGGTTGTCGCCAAGGTTGAATGGCACCCCGGAGAGCTGTTTCCTCGCGTCGGTTATGTGGTCACGACCCTGACGGTTCGGGATGAACGGGGGTTTGAGTTCTACAATCGGCGTGGAACAGCAGAGCAGAACATCAAGGAAGGCAAATACGCCCTCAAATGGACGCGGCTGTCTTGCCGGAGCTTCTAGGCCAACGAAGTCCGGCTTCAGCTTCACGCACTGGCCTACAATCTTGGCAACTTCCTGCGCACATTGGTCTTGCCAACAGCCATAGCCGACTGGTCACTGACCAGCCTTCGGGATCGAATGATCAAGATCGGTGCAAAGGCTGTCCGGCACGCCCGCTCCATCATCTTTCAACTGGCCGAAGTTGCCGTTCCCCGTGATCTATGGTCACAGATGCTGACGACAATTTCTGGCCTCAAGGCAAGGGCACAAGCGCCGTGACAGCAAATATCATCCAGCATCACTTTGGTTACGGGCGTGTCGCACGCAGACGGTATAGCTATGCCCAAAATCGTGGACAATCGGCCAAATCCCTCCCGAATGGTGTCAAATCCGTGGAAGATAGGTCAGATGCTGCGCCAAACCAAAACCGACTTTGAAAAAGGAAAGGCCCATGCCATTCTCATGCTACGAAGAAACTCATCTGGGGGATGTCGGTTCAAACTGGACCAAACAGGTGGGGCGGTCAGAGCCGTTCGCGGCAATGCAGGTAGTTGGTAAAATGCGCAATCTCCCGATCATGGCAATTGTCACACTTATCGTAGCGTGCCTTGGCGTTGCATCTGCCCCCAGGGCCGCTGAGGGGACCAAAGGCGCGCCCAAGGTCGAAATGATCCACAACGGCTCGCAACTCCCGACCATTGCGATTGTCACGACCGGCGGAACCATTGCGGAAAAAACGGATCCAAAAACGGGAGGCGCTGTTCCTGCAGTTTCGGGTGCAGAGCTGGTTGATGCCGTGCCGCAATTAAAGGCCGTCGCCAATCTTGCCGTAGTGAATTTTTCGAATATCGACAGCTCTCAAATGACGCCCGATATCTGGCTTCGCCTCAGTAAGGTTGTCGACGAACTGCTGGAAAGAAAAGACATCGCTGGCGCCGTTGTCACCCATGGGACCGACACCATGGCTGAAGGTGCGTATTTTCTCGACCTTACCCTGACGAGCGACAAACCTGTCGTGTTTACGGGCGCGATGAACGATGCATCCTCGCCGAATCCTGATGGCCCCAACAATATTCTTAATGCCGTCATTCAGGCGTCCTCCAAAGACGGAAAGGGGTGGGGTGTCACAGTCACTCTCAATGACTATATCAATGGTGCCCGGGAGGTGCGCAAAACTCAGACCACCAACGTGCAGACATTTACATCGGGCGTTCAGGGTTACCTCGGATACATTTTCAACGGGAAAGTTACCCGCTTCAATGAGCGTGCCAACCGCCAAAATCTCCCTCGGCCGGATAAACTTCCCAAGGTCGTTTTCATCAGCACATATGCCGGCGCGGACGGGAATCTCGTTCGCTACGCGGTGGATAATGGCGCCAAAGGAATTGTCATCGAGGGTGTGGGTGCGGGCAACGTGAACGCGGAAACGTTCGATGCTATTTTGTATGCGCTCAACAAGGATGTCGCAGTGGTTGTTGCCAGCCGCGTTTACTACGGCGCGGTCGAACCGGTCTATGGAGACCAGGGAGGTGGGGCCACCCTGAAGCAGAAAGGGGCGATCCTTGGCGGCAACCTCATGGGAACAAAAGCACACCTGCTCCTGATGCTGGGGCTCGCGGAATACGGAAATGATGCCGGCAAGCTGAAGAAGCTCTTTATTGAGTAGCTCTTGGCTTAGCGGTTCGCGGCATTCCGTCAAATGCAGGTGTCTGTGGTGCCCTCGAACCTGGTTGTTTCGGTGAGTGCCTCGCGTGTGGCTATCGTTCTTCAGAACCTCACTTCGGCGCGAAAGCCTTTTCCCAATAGGCGATGCCGTTTACACAATATCTCGCTGTATGATGTCCTGAATAGCGCTCACGGTGAGTATGGAAGCCATTCTGGCCGTAATCGATTTCTGCCAATAAATTCGGCCCTCAAGAATTTCGACTTTATCAACAGTATCCCCCCAAAAGCGGACATAATTTAAGGTGTGTCAAAGAATCCGCTTTAGTGCTGACTCGTGTTTGATGCCCTCAATCTGTCAGATGATTTCGGCTTTATTAGAAGAATGACCTCTCTTTGGAGATTGATTGCTTCCGTAGAAACAGGTCCTCCAATTCGAGGAGACCTTACAAATTCATAATTTCAGCATCAACGCCTTCTTTCCAGCTTTCAGCTGTAGCGATTAGATCTTCAAGACATTTTTGGGTTCGAGAAGTGGGCCGATGAGGGGCACATCAGAAAAAAGTGGACACTAGACACACAAAACCGCTCTGCTAAGCGGTTTTGTGCATGCTAAACGGATAGCTGATCCAAGTACCCCTTAGGGGACATCGAACTGACGACTGCGAAAACCAGGTCCGTTTTTGCAACTAAATGAGCCATCATTTTCGGCTAGCACAAAGTCATTGTATAATTCGACCGATGAATGATGATGCAAGTTACCACTGGAACAAGAAACCTTCCAAAACCTACGTGAGTAGGCAGATCCGGAACCGTGAAGATGAGCGACCAATCCGCATTGCGTCAAAAGTGATCGATGTGGAGGGGGGTTATGCGTATTTAGATGTTGCAATGAGTGAGTGGTATAACAATCATCGAAAATCGAAAGGCACTGCGCGTGTAAAGCTACAAGAACTGATTGCGAAAAGTCGTATTAAGCGTAACTGTCTGACAGATAAAGAACTACAGAGGCTTAGCAAACTTGAAGGAATTTTAAGCAAGCTACAAAATAGTGAGCACGTACAGAATAGGCAGCTTAAGCGATGGTTGACTGAAGATGAATTCTCGCAGATAGAAGCATTATGGGAAGAACAGAAATTCTTCAGAGAAGATGACTTTTTTTCCGGCCACACGAGATTTCGAAATATATCGTGGTGGGATACCCTCCGCTTTGATCGGCCTGATCTCAATACTGTCTTTCGCGCTGGAGCATGCGTTGAACAATGTCTGATGTCGAAGTTTGCAAAGGGTTGGAAAATTGCCGTCTGAGTTGAAACTCGTCGTCAAGGGCACATTAAGAGAATTATTCGGCAGCCGGCGCACGGGCCCATATTGGCGCAATTATTCCAAGCTGATGTTGGACCTCGCCAAATCGCGCAATGCGATCCTCAGCGAAAAGAATCCTGCTATCCGGTCCTTTCTGAAATTTGCGATGTCAATGTCCAACATAACGCGGTCCCAGATATTCCAGGATGCCTTTGTCGTTTATGTTCTAGATAAGATGGAGAATGGGTATTTCTGTGAGTTTGGGGCAACCAATGGCATTTCTCTGTCCAACAGCTACATGCTGGAAAATGAATTCAATTGGACCGGAATTTGCGCCGAACCGGCTCGATGTTGGCACGAAGAACTGACAAAAAGCCGCCCTAACACTATAATTGAGACAAATTGCGTCTGGGCAAGCAGTGGTGAAACTCTTGCATTTTCTGAATTGCGCACCAGGGAACTATCGACGCTTTCTGATTTCGCCGGAACAGACGAACATGCCCGCAAGAGGCGCAAGGCGGTCACATATCAGGTTGAGACCATTTCCCTCAATGACTTGTTGGATAAACACAACGCCCCGCTGGATTTTGACTTCCTGTCAATTGACACCGAAGGGAGCGAGTTGGCGATTCTCAACACATTCGATCTCACCAGATTTCAACCAAAAATCATGACCGTCGAGCACAATTACACAAACAGTAGAACGGCCATTTACGAACTTCTCACCGCACAAGGCTACACCCGAGTCTTGCACGAAATCAGCCTGTTCGACGATTGGTATCTGGCAGATGGCATCAAATTGCCTGAGCCAGGTATTTAGGCACGGACATATATTGCGTTCATATGTGAGCGTCGAATAAGGGTCTTGCGTATAAATCCGCGCTCGCCAAGCCAATCCTCAAGTTCGTTCAGCAATACTCCGCCCTCATAAACGGGAGTGCTTGAGATTTCGGATTCGAGATAACGGATTGAAGTGAGGAGACGCGTGGCTCCCTTCAAGCACAAAAGCTCCGCCCCTTGGATGTCAAGAACCAGAATATCGACGATTTCGGGGGCCACTCCGGCCTCCTCCAGGACATTGTCTAAAAGCCGCATTGGAAGAGTAAGTATTTCTCCGGTTTCCTTCAGATCTTTGAACTGTTCCCTCCCATAGTCGTGAAGCGAATATACTGAATTGGAGGCGCCTTCGTTGTTGAACAAATGGAAAATCACGGCTTTTCCGTCGGCATCGCCGACAAGCGCTTGGATGAGGATATGCTCCGTCTGCGGCACCCCGGTTATTTTCACGAACGGACTGGGTGATAGCTTCCGAATTTGTTCAATGTTCTGCTCCAGTTTGGCAAAATTGCTGGGCTCCGCTTCAATCCAAATGACCCGTTTCGCGCCCCACATTTGATACTTGCGAGCTTCCTGCCCGAAATGCGCTCCAACATGAACAATCGTCTTGCCGCAAATCGTGCGCCCTCGCATCCCAAGATACCGAACTATATTCAATTTTGGCGCTCCCTACCTAAGCTGTCGAGCAATCGTTTCGTAAACCGCCACTCATGGACTATCCTGCATAGTGAACTGGATCCTATGCAACTTTTCAGACTGGAGTTAAAGGGCCGCAAGCTGATATGGCGTCAAGTTGACCACGCGCGAATGCCGTCGGATTTCGTTGTGTTCCTCCCTCCGGCTGTAGGCCCTCAGCCAAGAAGTACGGTCCCACAGAGTGACGGAAAGGGCAAAATCTGGGCCGTTTTTGCTCGTGGGTCCAGCACTTTGCATGAAACACGGATGGTATACTGCCTTGTCTATCAATTCTGGCCCCTTGTTCTTCACACTCCCCACATCTTGCGATACCGGATGGAAAACGGTGAGCGTCTGATGAAGCCGCTCTTGTCAGAAACGGTGACCAACAGTTACGCTCAGTCCTGAGCGTAACGCCAAGGCATGAGTTCATCAAGACGAGTAATCTTGTGATTGGCGATACGGCCGAGGGTATCGGTGAGCCATGCCTGCGGATC
>JAAEOH010000004.1 GCA_024244645.1 Hyphomicrobiales bacterium | reverse complement strand
TGCCGCCGGACCTGACCTTCAAGAAAACGGCGCTCATCTTCGCTAAGCACCACCGCATCCGCCACACGTCCAACCATCGCATCATCTCCTGAATTCCAATTCAATCAATGATACGAATTACAGTTCCAGGTGACTAGGGCCTGGGTCTATTCAGCTTGCATTGCGCCGGCGCTCTTGTATCCCGCGGGCCGGTCCAGGCGGCGCCTGATGATCTCGGCAATCAAAATGCCGGCCGGTGCGGAACCCCAAATGACAATCAGAATTGCGGTTGCCTCATAGTTGCGCAGCAACGGGTCGAGGACGAACAGGGTGACGCGAAACAGCCAGAACGATCCCCACATCGAACCGACAAATCGAAACATCCAAATTCGGTGTTTTGCGGCATCGCCAGAACGGATGGCGGCTATTCCCATGATCACGCAGCCGTAAACGAAGGCTGACATGGAATAGAATCCATATTGTGCCAGCTTGCCGCCATACTCCGGCACCGCCCCGTGTTCAGTTGCCAGCCAGACCGCGCAAAAAACGCTGATGGTCAGAAATAGGAAGGATATGCGTCCAAGCAATTTGTGCATTGAACGGGCGTCACCATAGCCGGGTCGAAAAAGCTGGACGTGCATCAAAACGAAAACCAGCGAATTGAATACAATGTGACCATACAGGAGTGTCGACCGAAATTCCGGGCCGTTGGCGAACCGGTCGTAGAAGGCCGTGCCTCAGGCCGGGTGATTTACAAATCGATCACCCCAGACCGTGCAGGCATTATCCGCGCAGGTCGACACTGCGGCGGCTTCGCCGGCAGAGTTGAGCCCGACATTGATCAGAACGTCATAGATGCCGATGAAGGAGGCAATCGAGGCGGTTGCGCCGGAGATCACATAGCCAGCGTTGAGATACAACATCAGCCCGATACCGAACAGAATGAAAAGCCGGAATGATCGTTGACGTGCACCCTGGGCCAGCAATGCCACCCAGACGGCAAGCGCCGCATAAACGGTCAGAACTCCAATAGGCAAAGCCATTTTTCCGCCTCCCATACCGGAATTTCGTCCGCGAGATTGTCTCTGGCCGGACGAAACCAGTGGCGTGGAGCGTATGCCAAGCCACAAGTGCGGGCAAATCAGGCATCGTGCCATGGTTGTTCAGGCAAATGCGAAAAAGCCCGTAAGCCTACGGATTTTCCGACAGCAAACGCCCCGCTGCGGCGCGCGCCTCATCGGTCACGGAAGCACCGGCCAGCATTCTGGCTATTTCCTCTTTGCGCGAATCGCTGTCCATGGTGCTGACCCTGGTCGTCACCGTTTCGTCTCCGCCGGGTCCCTTGGCAATCAGCATATGGGTCGTTGCCCTGGCAGCAACCTGCGGCGCATGCGTCACGGAAAGGACCTGGACATTGCCGGAAAGTCGTTTGAGCCTTTGGCCAATGGCATCGGCGACAGCACCGCCAACACCTGTGTCGATTTCGTCAAACACCAGTGTCGGCGCAGAGCCCCTGTCGGCAAGCGCCACTTTCAGCGCAAGCAAGAAGCGCGAAAGCTCTCCGCCCGACGCGACCTTGAGAATGGGACCAGGCCGTGTTCCAGGGTTTGTCCGCACATGAAACGCCACCTGGTCGATCCCCTCGGAACCGCCCAGGTCCGCGTTGCTTTCGATATTGACGATAAATTCTGCCCGTTCGAGTTTGAGCGCCGGCAATTCGGCCATGACCGCGTCATCAAGCACCCGGGCAGTCTCATGCCGCCGTTGCGATAACAGCCCGGCGGCGCTTTCATAGGCCTCCTCGGACGCTGTAACCAGCGCGTCGAGCTGTGCCATCTTTTCTTCGCCCGCATCAAACTCGGCCAGCGCACTGACCATGCGCTGGGCGTGCGCCGGCAGTTCGGAAACCGGGACGGAATATTTGCGTGACGCGGCCCGTAGCGCAAACAGCCGTTCCTCGCAGTCTTCAAGTTCACGCGGATCGAACTCCGCATCCCGGATGGCAGTCTCCGTTGCCATCTGTGCATCGGACAGCTGATGGACCGATGCATCGAGCGCGGCGATAATGTCATCCAGTATTCCCGGGACTTCGGCGGATTTGCGCTCCAGCTTGCGAAGCAGCGAGCTGAGAACGGGAACCGGAGACGCATGGCCGGACAGAATATCGTTGGTTTCGTTGATGTCGGCGGCGATCTTCTCGGCCTTCATCATACGGGCGCGCTGCTCGGCCAGTTCCTCTTCTTCACCATCAATCGGGGCAAGCTGTTCCAGCTCGTCCACCGAAGCGCGCAGATAGTCGGCCTCCTTAGCCGCCTCTTCGACCCGGACACGGTGTTCGGCCGCAGTTTTGCGCGCCTTGCGCCATTGGTCGTAAAGGCGCCCCACCTCTGCGGTTTCCGGTTGCAGGCCGCCAAACGCATCCAGCAGCCTGCGGTGGGCGTCCGGTTCCACCAGGGCCCGATCGTCGTGCTGACCGTGAATTTCCACCAGCAGCTGGCCCACCTGCCGCATCAGCGCGACACTGGCCGGCTGATCGTTGATATAGACCTTGGTGCGGCCATCGGCGCTCTGGGTTCTGCGCAGGATCAGATCGCCATCGTCATCGAATCCGTTTTCCTGCAGGAGTTCGCGCACGGGATGTTCAAGCGGCACGTCGAACACCGCTGTAACCTGCCCGCGTTGCGCACCTTGCCTTACAAGACCACCGTCGCCGCGGGCACCGAGCGCCAGCGACAGACTGTCGAGCAAAATGGATTTTCCGGCTCCGGTTTCGCCGGTCAGGACGGACAGACCCCGCTGAAATCCGAGATCAAGCCGTTCGATCAGAACGATATCCCGGATCGACAGGTGTGACAGCATGGAACTCTCTTAGAGCGGGGTTCGGTCAAAGTGGACCATTTGACCGAAGCGGCTGTATTCGCTGATCAGGCGAGCGCGTGAATATTCCGCTATTGAATGCGTCAATGTGGCATCACCCCGCTGCGGTCAGCTTTCTGCACCGATCAGACGCGCTCCGGCGCGGGTTATCCAGGATCCTCTGTTTTCACGCGGTTCCAGTCCGCCGGACTGCAGCAACTTGTAGGAATCCGCATACCACTGGCTGTCCGGATAGTTGTGCCCGAGAACCGCCGCGGCAGCCTGCGCATCCTGTGCCAGGCCCATGGTATAATAGACCTCGACAAGCCGAGCCAGCGCTTCTTCGATCTGGCGCGTATTGGGGTAGCTTTCGACGACGACACGAAAACGATTGACCGCGGCGGCATATTCCTTGCGCTCTTGATAGTATCGGCCAACCTGCATTTCCTTGCCGGCAAGCTGGTCGCGGGCAAACCTGATTTTTTCTTCAGAATCCGGCACATACTCCGATTCAGGGAAGCGCTGAATAATCTCCGAAAACGCGGCGATGGAGCGCCTTGCCGTACGCTGGTCACGGGTCACCCGGGGAATCTGCTTATAGTAAGACAGACCGATCAGATAATAAGCATAGGCCGTATCTTCGGAATTTGGATAGAGGCTGATATACCGGCGCGCTGAATTGATCGCAGTTGAATAGCGACCCATCCGGTAATTGGCAAAAGAATTATTCACCATCGCTTTGCGCGCATACTCTGAATAGGGGTGCTGCTTGTCGAGTGCTTCGAATTTGCGCGAGGCTTCCTGCAGCTTGCCTGATCTGAGATTAGCAAGACCCTGATTATACAGCTCGTCAGCCGGTTCGGATTCGAAGCTCAAGGCGTTGATGTCTATGTCGGCATCGCTCTGACAGGCGCCGAGGGTGGTCATGGCGCCGATACCTGCAGCCACCAACAGCCCGCGTATGCTTTTGTTCACCGGAACCAGTCCCCTGTTCAACATTTCGGCCTATACCCCAAAATCTGGATTGCCAGAACCGTCTGCAATGGATCTTTCCACACGACGGAATAACATATTTAAGCGCCGGAACAGACGATTTTTCCAAAATATCCGGTATTCCCGATCTCGCCTGTTCTAATGTCTGTTGTCATAGCGCCAAAAACACAACAACCGCAACGTCATGTGCGTCCTTTAGTACATTTTTATGGCAGTTCTGTACACATCAGATCAACAGGCTGTAGTGCACGATCAATTTGCTGTTGATCGATGACCGGTTTGCAGCACCGGACTTGCCTGCGCATTCCGATGCATCCCGTCGCCATTACGAAATCGCTTCAATGTGGAATGAACCCGGGCTTACTGGGTCCAGGGCGCGAACATCGGTCCGCTTACAGCAACCAGTTCGCCACGTCGCGGTGCTTCGCGGGGCTGCGACGTTTCGACCACTTCGTAGGCGCTGGCATCGTTGAGCAGTGCTTTAAGCGCGAGCGAGTTTAGCTTGTGTCCACCACGATAGGATCGGTAGCAGCCAATGAATTTTGCGCCAGCCAGCGCCAGATCGCCCACGGCATCCAGGGTCTTGTGCCGCACAAATTCGTTTTCGAAGCGGAGGCCCTCAAGGTTGATGACCGAGTCGTCGTCGCTGATAACGACGGAATTTTCCAACGACGATCCGAGCGCATGGCCCGAAGCCCAGAGGAATTCAACGTCGCGCATAAAGCCGAATGTCCTTGCGCGTGCCAGTTCCTGGCGGAAGGTGTCCGCAGTGATGTCACCTTTCCAGGACTGCCGGCCGATCAGCTTGCAATCGAAATCGATGTCAATTTCAAAACGCGTACCTTCATAGGGCACGAATTCGGCCCAGGATGCGCCGGCTTCAATGCGAACAGGTTTGACAACACGCAGATAGCGCCGTTTGGAACTGAGTATATCTACTCCGGCGCGCTCCAGTGCTTCGATGAACACGATCGAACTGCCATCCATGATCGGAACTTCCGGTCCGTCGATTTCGACAATGATATTGTCGATTTCCATTGCATAGAAAGCGGCCATGAGGTGCTCGACGGTGGCAACGCTTGCGCCGCCCATATAGCCCAGCACCGTGCAAAGATCCGTTGCAGCGACGTGTGTGGCGACTGCTCTTATGTGATGAATTTCACCATTGTCATATTTTCGCTGGAATATGATGCCACTATCAGCCTCAGCAGGCTTGAAAGTGACGGAAACCTTTGAACCGCTATGCACTCCAACCCCCGAGAGCGTAGCGTCGTTCAGTATCGTCGTTTGATAGCCAAAATAGTTTATGCTCATACAATCAAGCCTGATACCTTCAGCCAAGGCCATCTCGAAAACTCCACCGGTTCATCCGCGATTGCAAAACCACGTATGTTTTCAATATTTTCGGATTACCTATAGTCCCGACTAAATCCCCACCTTCGAAAGATACGTGCCGACTCGGGACAATCCAAATCACGGTTTTTTACGGTTTGTTACGATTGATTAATCGTTTAAAATCAAACGATTAACGGTATTAATATTCATTAACGAACCGTTAACGTGATCGAAGGCTTCATATCATCCACAAATACCGGGGCAAATCGCAATGAATCGCCCCGGAAATTAGCCAAAGTGAATCGCCTGATCCTGCCTACATTGCCTGCCGACGCAGGAATGCCGGGATTTCCAGCTGGTCTTCCTCACTCTGTGCCGGAGCCGCGGGTTTTGCCCGGCCCTGATTGTCGAGGTTGCCCTTGCGCGGGGCGTACATGCTCGCCTCTGCCGAAAGCTGGCGGCGCTGGCTGGACTGTGCCGGAGCTTCCGAATCACCTCCCTCTTCGTCCTCGCGACGACCAAGACTGTGCGAAATGCGCTTCAGCAACCCCATCGGGCCGCGTTCTTCCTGGCCGGCTGCAGAGCGCTGTTTGTGCTCGACCTCGGCCTGTACCACCGGCGGAAAGTCTTCGATACGCGGCATTTGCGGCGCGGCTTCCGGTTCCGGCATGGCTGGCGCAGCAGTCTGTTCAACCGCCGGAGCGGCAGGTGCGATCGGTTGAGGCGTCGCGCGACTCTGAACAGTAGATTTGGGCTGTTCGGACTGTGCAAACAGCTTACTCTGCGGATGAAACTCTTCGCTTTCGCCACTCGCCGTTTCCGGCACGGCAATGCTGAGTTCCTGTTCAAGTTCTGCTTCCGCCAGCTTAATGGTGTTTTCCACCGGATCCGCAACAGGCGCGGCAGACGCGGCGGCAGCGGGCTGCACAGGGCGGCTGACAGGCTGTTTCGGAGCTGCCGGTGTCTGGTTATTCACCATCTCATCATTGGCACCCACACGATCGATACCGGTCGCCACCACGGATACGCGAATGATCCCTTCCAGATCTTCGTCAAACGTTGCGCCAAGGATGATGTTGGCGTCCGAATCGACCTCTTCGCGGATACGGGTCGCGGCCTCGTCGACCTCGAACAGCGTCATGTCACGTCCGCCGGTGATGGAGATCAGCAAGCCCTGCGCACCCTTCATGGATGTTTCGTCGAGCAGCGGATTGGAAATCGCAGCTTCGGCGGCTGCCATCGCACGGCCTTCACTCGACGCTTCACCCGTGCCCATCATGGCCTTGCCCATCTCCCGCATCACCGACCGCACGTCGGCAAAGTCCAGATTGATGAGCCCTTCCTTGACCATGAGGTCGGTAATGCAGGCAACACCTGAATAAAGCACCTGATCGGCCATGCCGAACGCATCGGCAAAGGTGGTCTTGTCGTTGGCAATGCGGAAAAGGTTCTGGTTCGGAATGACGATCAGCGTATCGACCGCACCCTGGAGTTCGGCAATTCCGTCCTCGGCAATGCGCATGCGGCGCTGGCCTTCGAAATGGAACGGCTTGGTCACGACACCTACCGTCAGGATGCCCTTTTCCCTCGCCGCCTGTGCGACGACGGGCGCGGCACCGGTTCCGGTTCCGCCACCCATGCCGGCGGTCACGAAACACATATGCGTTCCGTTGAGGTGATCGTTGATCTCGTCAATGCATTCGCGGGCGGCCGCGCATCCGACCTCCGGCTGCGAACCGGCGCCAAGACCTTCGGTGACAGCGACACCCATCTGCACAACACGGTCCGCCCGTGTCATCGATAGTGCCTGGGCATCGGTGTTGGCGACAACGAAGTCGACCCCCTGAAGCCCCGCATTGATCATGTTGTTGACGGCATTGCCGCCACCGCCGCCGACACCGAATACGGTGATCCGCGGTTTGAGCTCGGTGATATCCGGCTTCTGCAGATTGATAGTCATGGCACCTCGTTCCCTTTTTCACTCTAGGCCGCCTGCCGCGTCGGCCAAATTCAACTCTAAAAACTCTCTTTAAACCACTGTCCGACCCGGGCGAAGCGGCCGCCTCCGCCCACTGCCCGATATCGACCAGCCCGCTCACCACCATGGCTCTCAAGCGCTGCGACCTGCGGGTAGATCATCAGCCCAACTGCTGTAGAAAATGCCGGCCCCTTGGCCGCTGCCGGCAGACCGGCAACACCCAGCGGGCGTCCGATCCGCACATTGCGCGCAAGAATGCGCCTTGCTGCATCGGCGATGCCGGTCAATTGACTAGCACCGCCTGTCAGCACAACACGCCGGCCGACCAATGGCGCATATCCGGAGCGCTGAATGCGGTCTCGGATCATTTCCAGTGTTTCCTCGATTCGCGCACTGACGATGCGGCCAAGCAGCGCTTTCGGCATCTGCACCGGCATCTCGCTCTCGCTGTCGCCGATCGGCGGAACCGAAACTGTATCGTGGTCGTCGCCGGTCGTTGGCAATGCCGAACCGTGAACCACCTTCAGCCGTTCTGCGTCTTCCAGCCGGGTTGAAAGTCCCCGGGCAAGATCCATTGTGACATGGTGGCCACCCAGCGCGATCGCGTCCGCGTGCACCATCCGGCCTTCGGTAAATACTGAAATCGTCGTTGTGCCGCCACCCATGTCGATACAGGCGCAGCCAATCTCCGCCTCATCGTCGACAAGGGCCGAAAGACCGCTGGCATAGGGCGTCGCAACCATCGCTTCGACAGTCAGATGGGCGCGGTTGACGCACAGCTCGAGGTTGCGAAGCGGCGCCTGTTCGGCGCTCAGCACATGCATGTTTACCCCGAGATGATCGCCATACATGCCCAGCGGATCGCGGATGGAACGCTCGCCGTCAAGACTGTATCCCGTTGGCAGCGAATGCAGGATCGAACGGTCGTTGTTGTTGATCTGCGCGGCTGCAGCAGCGAGCACCTTTTTCAGATCAGAGCGCTCAACCTCATGACCGCCCAGGTCGATTTCGGCCGCATAGATGTCACTTTTGAGCCTTCCGGCAGATATATTCACAATCAGCGACTCGACGGTCAGTCCGGCCCGCTTTTCAGCGGTATGAACAGCCATGCGCACCGAGCTCTCCACCGCATCGAGATCGGCGATTACACCAGCCTTGATGCCGCGGGATTTGTGATGGCCGACACCGATGATTTCAATGTCATGCGTACGGCCCGGCAAAAAGCGCGTTTCCTCACGCGGCTCGAGCTTGCCGATCAGGCAGACGACTTTTGTCGAACCGATGTCGAGCACGGTAACCACGCTCGACCGTTTGGCCGGCAGGGCTCTGAGATGCGGCACACTGAAAGACTGAGAACGGAAAACGCTCATGAATTGCGCCCCCGTTTCTTCAGCATGCGATCGCGGGCATCCATGGCCTTGTCGCGGCGTTCGACGGCTCGGTCCGTCAGACCGATGGTAATTCGGTCGTCGAGACGCATGTCGACCGTCTCGATATCGCGGCCGAGCAGATCCTTTTCTTCGTCCAGACGCCGCAACTTGGCCAGCGCCATCGCTGCGTCCTCTTCGGGCAGCCGCACTGTTACACCGTTGTCCAGCCTAATATCCCAGCGTCTGTCGGCAACACGTATATGGGCACGAATGCGCTGCTTCAGTTCCGGCCATTCATCCAGAACATCGTTGATTGCGGAGGCATTGGTATCTGCGCCCAGTCCGACATAGAGCGGCAGCTGGGTGAATTTCTCACGCGCCAGCGGTTCGATGACGTTGCCGTTCTGCTCGATCAGCGACAGTTCCCGGCCGTGCTGCCATATGCCGAACGCCCGACGCTCGGCGAGTTTGACGTTGATGACATCTGGATAGATTTTACGGACATCAGCTTGCAGGACCCAAGGCAGCGCGAGAATCGATTTGCGTGCCTCGTCAAGGTCCAGCGTTATCAGCGATGTATGACCGTCCAGACCAAGCTGCTGGACGATATCGATCGGGGACGTTTCGACATTGCCGGCCACGTCGACCCGCTCGATGGCAAAACCGGCGGCCGACGTCGTGCCCTCCGCAAGGGCAAGAAGGTGCCCCCCCTGCATCACGCCATATAAACCGGTCATCGCGAAAAGAGCGGCGGCAGCCAGCGTACCGGTGTGGCGTGGGATGACGACGCGGCCGTCGACGAGTGCAGTGAAAAAACGCGTAGGTCTGCGCAGGACACGCGGCAGCACACGGCCAAAATCCGCCACGCCGCCGTCCAAGCGTCGCGTGGCAGTTCGCCGTCTGTTTACCCACCTGTTCCTCAACGCATACAAGAAGCGTCCTCCACCATCCAGGTAAGCAGTTCGCCAAAACTGTACCCGGCAAGTTCTGCAAGTTCTGGCACCAGAGATGTCGGAGTCATGCCGGGCTGCGTATTCACCTCCAACCAGACCAATTCACCGTCTTCGGAAAAACGGTCGTCATATCGAAAGTCGGAACGGCTTACGCCGCGACACCCGAGAGCTTGGTGCGCCATCAGGGACAGTTTCTGTATTCTTTGGTAAATATTTGGTAAAATTCTTGCCGGGAACTCGTGTTTTGAACCACCTTTTACATATTTTGATTCATAATCGTAGAAACTGTGGCCAATTGGGAATATTTCCGTGACGCCAAGGGCTTGATCCCCCATCACTGCACATGTCAATTCGCGCCCGTGAACGAATCGCTCGATCATCACCCGGTCGCCATAGGGCCAGTCGTCCGAGCCGATACTCTGCGGCGGATGCGAATGATCCTCGTGGACGATCAGCACCCCGAAGCTGGATCCTTCCGAAACTGGTTTGACCACATAGGGCGGCTCCATCGGGTGCACCAGCTCTATTTCGAGACGGTGCATGACACGCTCTTCGGCAACCGGCACGCCAACTGCCGCCGCGATGCGCTTTGCATGTTGCTTGTCCATGGCGATCGCCGATGCGGCCACACCCGAATGGGTATAGGGAATTTCCAGAAATTCCAGGATGCCCTGGATAGTGCCGTCTTCGCCATAGGGTCCGTGCAGGGCATTGAAAGCAACGTCCGGTTTGAGATCCGCCAACACGGACGCGACATTGCGGGTCACATCAACGCGTGTAACCTTGTAGCCGACCTCTTCAAGTGCGTCGGCGCAGGCGTTGCCGGAGGACAGGCTGACGGGTCGTTCAGACGAAAAACCGCCCATGAGAACTGCTACGTGCTTGTCTTTCATCATCGACCCCTGTTGGCTTCCGCCACCCGCGCGGCAGATTGAGTCCGAGTCCACTTGCGGACATAGGCGAGTTAGATCGACTCAAAATACGGAAACTCTAAGGCCAGTAGAATCAGAGAGTTGCGCCATTCGCAACCGTAAACGGAGCAAATG
Organism: Hyphomicrobiales bacterium; assembly: GCA_024244645.1. GTDB lineage: Bacteria > Pseudomonadota > Alphaproteobacteria > Rhizobiales > Rhizobiaceae > Hoeflea_A. The sequence goes on along the minus strand of JAAEOH010000004.1, from coordinate 18,720 downwards.
GCGCTTTTTTTGCAACTCAAGGGCTATGGGCTAGTCGACGGCCGGCACGGCTCCGAGCCAGCGATGGACATTGGGCAGACCGGGTGCAGTACGCATTTCGCGCTCATACAGGCTTTCATTTGCGCCGAAGCGGAATTTCAGACCGGCATAGATTCCCTGATCCACCAGAGAATCGGTGCTGCCGCTGGTGCTGTCTTCATTGACCTGCACACCCTGATAGGAAACGAAGACCGAGGCCGCCGTATCACTTCCTGAAAGCATGCTGAGCTGATGTTCGAGTGTAACATCCCAGGCCCACAAATCCGTAGGATTGGAAAATGGTGCGTCGTCGGCGTCCTGCGTACCATCCGCATAGGCGACGCTGCCTTCAAGCATGGTCAGTCCACCATTGAAAAACCGCTGTCCGACGACACGAACGAACGTCGTATCGCTGAGCGTCTCCATATTGCCGCTGTCGGCATCGGTATCGAGATAGCCAACCTGCAGCGCGAGCGAGCCCCATTCGGCCAGATATCGGCCCTCACCGCCAACCAGCCACTGGGTGACGTCATGATCCGCTGTGGTGTCGTTGAAATAGGTCTGGCCGACACCGCCAAAAGCACCGATCAGAAAATTGTTGTGCGTATAGGTAAGATGCCCTCCACCGGTATATCCGCCGTCATAGGTGTCATCTGCCGGCACGCCGCCAACGTCATTGTTGCTGAATGCGCCCTCACCGGCCAATTCAAGTTGAATGAGCCAATGGTTGAATGCAGGTGTCGCGAACACAACACCGCCGCCTGCCAACGGAAAATCTTCGATCTCATTGGGCACACCGCCGGAAGAGTTGAGCGCATCGCCGCCCCGCCAGAGATAACCTCCCCAGGCATTCGCTTCGAAAACCGAACCCGTATCGTTGACTGGTACAGCCTCTGCCACCACATCGGCTGGCACAGCATCTGCCGCATGGACCGCACCGGGCACCGAAATAAGGTACATCGCGAATGCGTTACCGATGCAATCCACGAAAAACAGGATTGCATCCGCTTGGCGCTCCAAAGGCGCCGACTGTCAATATTCATAAAATCCCCAGATTCTTTCGCAAAAGAATCGCCCCCAAAATTCTACTAGCAATAGGTTGTGACGATAGCAATTGGCGATGAACCGCAAGATTCCGATTTCCAGCAGCAGTTGCCGGCAAGCTACAGATTAACTGTTGGCTCTAGCTTCTTGAATCCGCGCATGGACATGGAAATGCCGCACGACCGGCTGGCGTCCAACCGGAAGATCGAAGGGCAACTCGTCGATGACATTCGTAATGGCGCTACCGGGTATCGACCACGGATATTTTTCAGCCAGTGCGCGAGCCTCGAATGGTGATCGCGGTGCTTCGGAAAATGAAAGAGCCAGCGCGTCGAGCTCATCATAGTCGCGGACCGGCACTGCCCTGTTGCGGCTGAACGCAATCGCCGGGCCCCAGTAATCTGTCGGCAGCGGCTCGAAACCGCAAAGCGTCGCCACATCCTTCATGATACTCGCGGCCGGCAGCCAGACACCACTGATTCCGGCGCGGTGCTGGCCGCATTGCGCCGCCTTGATTTTTCCGGAACGGATGGCATTCCACAGCTGACTTGCCGACATGAAACGGTCTTGTGGCACATCGTCGGCGGCAAATTTGATGCCGTAGGCTCCACGGGCGCGCCATCCAAGCTGCGTATCAAGAAGTTTCCAGGCTCCTTCCGCCCAGTATTCGCACAACCAGTGCTCTTCCCAATGGTTCTCCCTGAAATAGTCAACGAAGCCGACCCGCAAACGGGCCTCTGCACCGGTTGATCGCAGAATGCAGGCCGCTATCAGTGCAAACTCGCGGCTGCCAACATAAAGGTAGTCGGAAAGTTCACGCTGCGCGTTCAATGGACGGCGGTCGCGCATGACGGCAGCGCTCAGAAGGCGCTCAACAGTTCGGTACCGGCGATCGAATTTGGCAATTTCCGGCACCCGTATATCGAGAAGATGTGCAGTGCCGTGATGGATCATGAAATTTTCGAGCACGTCCGCCAGAAGGCGCGGCGCATCCGGAAGCTCGGACAGTCTGCTGCGGAAGGATCCGGGATTTGACCAGGCTGTGTGTGTTGCGTAGCTGATTTTCATGATTTGCCGCCTTCCGGTTCCATTGCCACCATCGACCGGAATGCGCCATGCGCTGTTCCGTGATCAGGGCACTGCAGTCTCCAAATGCGGACACACTTGGGCCGGCGGGATCAAAGAAGCGCGCCGTCAGTAATGAAAATTGAGATTTGTTGACTCAGTTCGGCCTTATTACGCGGCAGTTGCCTGAGTCGCCTGTCGGGCATCACGGAATGTTACAAGACGGTTCCTCGAATCATCCCACAACACAAGCCGTACGCAGCCCAGGCTTTGCCTGAAGGTCAACCGGCTGACGTCGTGAAGTCCGGGGTGATCGCGCAGCACCACCGGCAGCCGGTAATACGGAATACGGCTGCAAAGATGATGGATGTGGTGCAGCCCGATATTGGCGGTGAACCAGCGCATCGGCAACGGAAGATCGTAGTGGGAACTGCCGTGCAGCGCCGCCTCGTGCCAATTCCATTCCTTGTCATATTCCCAGCTGGTCTGTTCAAACTGGTGCTGAACGAAAAACAACCAGATTCCGATGGATGCAGCCAGGAGCACAATCGGAATATGAACCAGGAGGAATGGCTTGATTCCCAACAACCACATCATTGCAACGAAGAACAATGCGATTGCAAGATTGGTTCCCAGCGTGCTGATCCAGGATTTGAGGCCGCTGCGCATCATACCGACTGGAAGCCGGTGCTGCAGCAAAAACAGATAAACCGGGCCTACGCCGAACATCACCAACGGATTACGATAAAGCCTGTACTGAATCCGCCTCCACAGGGAAAGGGCCCGGTATTCATCGACGGTAAGGGTGTGAACGTCGCCATACCCGCGCCGGTCGAGATTACCCGAACCTGCATGATGCAGCGCATGCATGCGTTGCCAGTGGTCGTAAGGTGTCAGCGTAAAGACGCCGCTGATGCGACCGATCAGATTGTTTGCCGTTCGAGAACGCATGAACGAACCGTGACCGCAGTCATGCTGGATCATGAAAAGCCGAACTAGAAAACCCGCAGCCGGAATAGCCAGAAGCAGTGTCAGCCAGTAGCCCCACCCGAGCGTTGCCCACATAAGGGCCCACAGTGCGATCAGGGGAACGACGGTGATGAGGATTTCAGCGCTGCCGCGCATATTGCTGGGCTGACGGTAGTGCGTCAGAACCTTTGCCCAGTCGCGCGCATCGCGCTGGACGCTGCCGTTGTCCGGCAGTTCTGTGTTGACCATGAAGGATTTCGACTTTCTGATTTGGAGTTGCAAGCGCCCCATCACGCGCCAATTGCCGGGAAGATAGCATATTTGGTACCGTCGATTGCAAATTAAATGTGGACTGATGTCGGTATTGTGAAGCAGCCGATTCACAAGCGCATTCCTTGCGGGAAATTTCGCAACGGCGGGTTAATCAGACGACGATTTACAACAGTCGTGATTTCAACCCGACATTGCACTAGCACCGCAACACCCGGCCATGATAGAGATTGGTCAGGAAGTTATAAATGGGGGCAGCCAATGCATATTGTTGGCTTTTTACTTGCGCTGATCGGCGGCGCGGCATTCTGGTATTATCGCTACAAGCAATCGCGCGAAATGATCGATGACGCGGTAGACGTCGTCGGCCGTGCCAGGGGCGCCTACAAACGCAGACAGTTTCGCAACAAGGCGGAAGCATCCGTCCTTGCCAGCATCGATGATCCTGTCCAGGCGGTTTCCGTATTGCTCGTCGGACTGGCCGAGGCAGCCGCGCCGATGACCAGCGAGACCGAAGCGGAAATCGAAACCATGCTGCGCGACATCACCGGCGCCAGCGATCCGGCGGAGTACATCGCCTTCGCCAAATGGGCCTGCCGCGAAGTTCCTGACATCGATCAGTCGATCCGGCGCCTGGCGCCGCTGTGGAACAATTCATTGGACGCACGCGAAAAAAACGATCTTGTTGCCATGGCGGATGATGTCGCCGCTCTGTCTGACGGGACCGTCATTGCCCAGCAGAACGCGGTTAAGCGATTGCGCAGGGAACTCAATTTGCCTTCACCGAACGACAGTTTCTGAAAACCGCACATGAAAATCCAGTCACGCGACCAGTGATGCCGGCTACCCCGTGAACAGAACAAGTATGGCCGCAACAACAATCACGGCAGCGCCCAATATCAACAACAGGCGCAACGCCTTTTTTGCTTTTGCGCCCTCGCCTGTTTCCAGTTCTTGATTGTTTTGGTCGGATTTGGCCTTTACTGCCGTTAGCCCCACCCCCCGGTTCTCGGTGTCGGATTCGCTCACACCCGTCGGATAGTGCGGTGGCGGCCGGTAAAAATCATAAAAGCGGCGAATTGGCCCGACCATCGTTGCTCATCGCCCCTCGAGACATTCCCTGAATGCCTTCTCGACATCATCACGGGTTGGATTGGAGTTGCCGTTCAGCTTCAGTGCGACACACATTGCATCGGGGACATCGGCAACACCCCCGCCTGGAACAATCACATGTCTGATATCGCGGGGCAGCCTGTCCAGGGCATTCACTAGATTATCGATGTCGGATTGATCGCTGATGCCCAGATCGCGCACGGCATCTGCTCTGTCCTGTGGTTCTATGCGGTCCAAAAACTCAATTATGTCCCGAATTGTATCCCCGTAGGCGGCCTCGACCTCTTCACCAAATAGGATCTTGGTCATGATCTGTTGGGCAATGAGACTTTTCATGGTCAGGTTCGACCGTTTCCTAAATCCGTTCCTGCATCTGACGTGAGGTCGTGTCCCTCGCGATTTTACCCGAAGTCCGGTTATGGGACAATTCAATCGGCCAGAACACGCAGCGCATCAGGATTAATCTGGATACCGACATGTCCGTCCGCGCTTCCGTCAACGGCTCTTTTCATGCATCCGGTCATACAGCCCCGGTAAATCATACCCGAGCGTATCCCAGAACGCGCAATTGGCGTCAGACGATCGGGGTGGATCGAGCGCCTCACCCAAGAGCTGCACATCCGGTCTGGAATTGCTGTAGGACGTCCAGCCGGGTGCCAGCGTTGTGGCAAACCGGGTCCAATGTTGGATCATGCGATCAGAAAGCTGTTTTTCAGCCGGGGTAAATTGCGCATGCACCGGCGGTTTTTGCGCGCTGACCGTCGTTGGCGATCCGAATACAAAAGGCAGTTCGAAAGTATGGCATACTTTCTGCTGCTTGGGAGCACAAAGCTTCTCTTGCGGCCACACATCATAGGACGGAACGTGGTTGAACTTGTAACCATAAACGCGCCGTTTTGACCGACCCATGACATAGTGGTTGGCGCAGGTAAATACATAGTCAGTCAACACATGGGAAAACTGATCTGTATTGTCGCCGGGCACGGGAGCATATCGGGAAATTGCCTTGATCTTTTCTGCCGCCGGCTTTGAAAATAAAAGCTCCAGCACCAGCCCGTACTCGGCCCTGGGGATCTGCCGCCGCCCGAAAAGGTCAATTCTGCCGGTATTTGCAAAAATAATGCCTTCATTGCGATTACTTCCAACTATGGCCGTCTTTGAAATCGCGCCCTGATTTGGCTGTGCCTTGATAGTCTTGGAATCGATAACGGGTGCCCAGACCAGCTGACCACTGAAACCGGCAAGAAGTGACGCCAACTTCAACCGAAGCGAGGCCTCGTGCTTGGCCACAGTCTTGAACGGGCGGCTGCGCAGGCAATCAATATCGCCTTCTCCGCATCCAAGTGCCGATCGAAATCGCGCACCGAACCTCGCCGCCTCATCCATGGATTTATACGGCAGACCGTGGGGGTTGCTCTCCATGATCGCGGCACGAAAATATCGCTGGCTTGCCGGTGACATCAAATGCAATCCGACGGACGCAGCACCCGCACTTTCGCCAAACAGCGTCACCCTTGCGGGATCGCCGCCAAACGCTGCGATGTTGTCATGCACCCATTTCAGCACCAATTGCTGGTCTAGAAAACCGTAATTGCCCCTCAGCCCTTCTATTCCAGCGAGAAAGCCGAGCGCCCCGAGGCGATAATTCATCGTGACAACAACGACGTCTCCTCGAGTTGCCAGAACACGGCCGTCATATAGCGGATTGGCGCTTGAGCCAAAGATGAAGGCGCCACCATGAATGAAGACCATGACCGGGCGGCGGCCTTTCCCGGCGGTTACCGGTGTCCACACATTAACACTCAGACAATCCTCACTCTGCGCGAAAGGAGATTGTTTTGCCGACTGTGGGCAGATTGGGCCAAAAGCGGTCGTCCGAATTGTTCCGGGCCGTTTTGCAGCGGGGATTGGCGGCGTCCATCGATTAGCGCCTGAAGTCGGCTCCGCATAGGGGATGCCGAGGTAGCGATGAATGGGATTATCGCCGGCCGTTGCCAGTCCGCACACCCTGCCGCTCGTTGTTTCGACAGTTGGCGCGGTACAGTCAGGCTTGTCGGCCCTTCCGTCGCTGGCCGGTTGCTCCAGCACAAGATTGACGCACGCGGTCAGGAGGAGAAAAACCGCCAGCAAGACACCGGTTACATTGAGCAATCTCATGGAGACCCCCAAAGAAACGAGCCCCAACAATACCATAGTTAAGATCGGACTCTGGAATCAGGAGGCGGGTCCAGGCATTCGCGTATAATCGGAGCAAGCGTTTTCACCCCCTCCTCAAGTTCTTCCGGCGAAAAACCGCAGAAGCCCAGCACCAGCCCCTTGCGCGGCTGGTCGCTTGCGTAATAGGCCGACAGGGCCGATACCGAAAGCCCCTGCTCATTGGCGGCTTTGGACAGGCCCACATCGTCACAACCGTCCGGAAAGCTCAATACGAACTGCATGCCGGCCTGCGGATCCTCTATTTGTGCGTCACCGCCAAGTTCCGATTTCAGCAGGTCGATCAGCACGCGCCGGCGCTCCGCATAAATCCGCCGGACCCGCCGAAGATGGCGATAGAATTCGCCATCTTCGAAAAACGTTGCGAGCGCCCGTTGCGGCATGATCGATGCCTTGCCGCCGAACCGGCGCAGTGTGTCGGCGAAGATCTGTGTGAGCGCATCGGGAATGACCAGATAGCCCAGCCGCAGATTGTTAGAGAAGATTTTCGAGAAACTGCCGGTATAGATGGTCCGCTCATTGCGATCGAAACTGGCGAGCGCTGGAATGGGGCGGCCGGCATAGCGGAACTCGCTGTCATAGTCGTCCTCGATCAGCCACGCGTCGGCGCGCTCCGCCCAGCTGAGAAATTCCCGCCGCCGAGCGGGCGTCATCGCGCCGCCGAGCGGATATTGCTGGGTCGGTGTCAAGACAACCAGACACGGCAATTTTGTCCCGCTCGATGGCGGCAGCTCGGCACCTTCCTGTCCGACGTTCAGCCACAGCGAACGCATGCCGAGACTGCTCACGAAATTCCTGATTTGCGGATATCCGGGGTCTTCCAGGCCGACCCGGTCGCCCGGTTTGGCAAGCGCCCGGATACAGATTTCCAGTGCATCGCCGGAACCGGCCGTGATCAGCACCTGTTCCGGGTTCGCACGCACACCGCGCCACTGGAAGATGTGTTCGCAAATGGCCTGACGCAAACGCAGGTCGCCGAACAGATCGCCGGGCGTTATCAGTGATTCCGGCTCGTTTCTCGCAACCCGCGCGACGCACCGCGCCCATTGCCTGTAAGGAAAGTGGCGCATGTCCGGAACACCTGGACTGAATGGCTTCCGGCCCGGGCGCTTCGGCGCGGATATCGGTGTGGCGGCGGGTTTGGGCTTCGCTGCCAGTTCGACCTCGCCCATGTCACAGACCGCATAGGCTGATCCCTGCCGACCTTCGACATAGCCTTCCGCAACGAGCTGCTCATAGGCCGTCACGATGGTCGAGCGCGAAACACCCAGTTCAACCGCCAATGACCGGGTCGGCGGTAGCCGGCTGCCCGACACAAATGAACCTGTGGCAATGCGCTCGCGCAGTCCTTCATAAACCTGCTGGAACACCGGCATCTGCGATGTGCGATCGATGGAAAACACCACCGAGGTATGATCGTCCATTTAAATTGGCCTGCCTAAAAAGAAGACTATTGGACGTTTTTAGCAGTTCAATTCTGAAATAAAAAGCAGCAACCACACAACAGGCCTTCGAAGGAGATGGGACGTGACACATTTTCCCGAATATGAAGAGATTTATCCGCGCCCGCTTTCAGGTGCTGTCGTTGCCACCCTACCGCCCGCGCTTATCCCACCACGCACGCCGCTCGCCGGCGAATTGGTGACACTGGAGCCTCAGAACGCGTCACGCCATGCCCACGAAATGTTCGATGCCGCGCATCACGGTGAGGAGGCGGTGCGCCTGTGGGACTACATGAAATACGGGCCCTGGCCGGACGTTGCCGCCTACGCCGCGACGTTGCGTCAGCAATCGGCAAGTTTCGACACCATTTTTTACGCCATACGCGAGCACGCCAGCGGCAAGGCCAGCGGCCAGGCATCCTTCCTCGATATCCATCCCGCAGACGGCGTCATTGAAATCGGTCATATCTGGTTTTCGCCAAAACTCCAGCGCACCCGGGCCGCGACCGAAGCGCTTTTTCTTATGCTTTGCCACGCTATGAATGACCTCGGCTATCGCCGCATGCAATGGCGCTGCAACGCATTGAACGCCAAATCACGCAATGCCGCCCGCCGGCTGGGCTTCCGGTTCGAGGGTATTTTTTACAACAATCTGATTTTCAAGGGCATGAACCGCGACACAGCCTGGTATTCCATTCTTGATGATGAGTGGCCGGAGATACGCGACCTGATTGCCGGTTGGCTTGCGCCGGGAAATTTCGACGAGGACGGCAACGCCCGATCATCCCTGAGCGCTGCAATGGATAGCCGGCCGGCGCGCAACCGACAGGTGGGCTAAAGTTCATTCAGGCGCTCAAGATTGGCCGTGCGCAGTTCTGCCTCGGAAAAGCCGACATCATAGGCAGGCGACAGGATAAGCTCCGCCTCACTCACGGCAATGGACACGAAAGCTGACATGCGCGGAACATAGGCCGCCCATTGCCCCTCGAAGGCTGTGATCATTGCCAGGCTTGCCTTGGCCTTCGAGATGATCGATCCGGTTCCGGTAATCCGCACTGCCTTGCGCGTGATAACGTCGATGAAACACACTTCGATGGCCGCATTCCTGCGTAGATTGCTTAGGGTTCCGGGTGAGCGGATATTTCCGAATGCAATCGTTTGCGCATCGAATATGACGAACGTTGCCTTGGGTGAAACCGATGGCGACCCATCCTCATTGACCGTGGCAACCATCCCTGCAGAATGGTTGTGGATCAGCGTTTGCATCTCGTCCGTAAGCATCCTCGCGAACTGTCAGCTCAGTGCGCGGGTGCGATGCCGACGAAGGTTTCGTTGTAGCAGGCACCCTTCTCGATATCGGTTCTAATGTCCGCCGAAATCAATGCATTGACCGTGTTGCCGGTCGTGCTAGTGCGCAGCCATGTGCCCTTGGGCGTGTAGAGCACGCCCGGACGCACCGCATCGCTGATTTGCACCTTCAATGACACCTCGGCGAGATCGTTTTTGGCAACGGCAACATCACCGTCTTTCAGGCCGCGCGCATACGCATCCGATGGGTTGATCTCAACCACTTCAGTCCCGGCGGAAGACTCACACCCCCCGAATGTCGCATTGGTTCTCTTGTCTGACGACGGAGAAATGAGGACAAGCGGAAAAACGCGTTTGACCGGCTCAAACCGCGGCACGCCATAGCCGAAACGGGTTTCGAGATCCCGTGAAAAAAGCTCGATCTTTCCAGAGGGAGTTGCCGGAACGACGGTCGCGCACATGATCGGTTCCGCTCCCTGCGATACATTCATCTCAAGCGCCCGGTCCAGCGGCAGCTCGCTCGGCCGATAACCCTGCATACGCGGATCCTCTCCGTCGAATGCCAGATCCATCAGCTCTTCGTCGCTTTCCGAAAAAATCGGATCGTCGAAACCGAACCGCTTGGCAAGCCGGCGGAATATTTCAGTGTTCGGCAGGCTCTCTCCGACGCAGGGGATAGCGGGCTCTGCGCGCTGCACGTAATTCTGCCCGTAAGCGCCATAGACATCATCGAATTCGAAGTGGCTCGCCGCCGGCAATATCACGTCGGCAAACGCCATGCTGTCGGTCATCACCACATCGCATCCGGCAATGAACAGATCATCGCGCTGCAGCGCCTTGATCAGGTTATTCTGATCCGGGTGCGTGCAAACCGGGTTGTGATTGTAAATCATCGTCGCCATGACCGGCGGATCCAGATTTTCGTCGAGCAGCTTTTGAGCCACGTCGACAATGTTGAATATGCGCGTTCCTTCCGGAACAAGGTCAGGCCTTTGCAGCCGGTCGGTTGTCTTGGGTGCGGCAAGTCCCGGCTTGGCGATAACGCCCGCGCCGCGTCTTCCATGATTGCCGGTCAGCGCCTGCAGCGCCATGCCGGCGCGAAGACCGGAGCCGCCGCTGCGCCCGCGCTCGATGCCATTGCCGAACGATGCTGCGACGGTTTCTGCGCCTGCATACAGATCAACAAAACTATTGAATTCATCCTCGGAAAGTCCGCACCGGGTGACAACATCTGCCGGCGTGTAGCGGCGCGCCTGGTGCATGTACCGGTCGAACCCGACCGTCCACTCCGAGACAAATTCCAGGTCCAGAGCACCGCGCCGTTCCAGTTCGGCCGCGACTGCCATGGCCAGAATGACGTCCGCGCCGGGGGTGACCTGGAGAAACAGATCGGCGCGCTCGGCGATCTTTGTGCGTTTCGGATCGATCACCACCAGGCGGGTTCCGCTCTTGCGCACGTCTTTGAGAACCCGCATCAGATGCAGGTTGGAGACGGTAATATTGTTGCCCCAGACAACCACAAGATCGGCATCGCTTGCCTGTTCGGGCGGCATGCCCGGTGCCGACCCGTAAAGGCTTGTATAGGCGGTGCCGCGCACGATCCCGCACAGGGGACCGCGATTGAGTTGTGTCGCACCGAGTTTGTGGAAGAACCGCCGGTCCATCGAGCCGCCGGACAGTTCGCCGTGCGGACCTGCATAGTTGAACGGCATGACCGATTGTGGGCCGTATTTGTCTATCGCACGGCTGAAGCCGTCATGCACAAGATCGATCGCCTCTTCCCAGGAGATCGGCACGAATGCGCCCTCCCCGTGCTTTCCGATGCGTCTGAGCGGCTGTGTCAGCCGGCCGGCGCCGTGAACGAATTCGGGATAGGACCGCGCGACCTTGTTGCAGATCACACCATCCGTGAACGGATTGGCCTGCGATCCGTGTATGGCAGAAACCTTGCCGTCGACGACGGTCACGGAAAGCGAACAGGTATCCGGACAATCGAGCGGACAGACGCTCGGCTTGGTGACAGTTCTGCTGATCTCATTCATGGCTTGGATCCCGGTGCAATATCGGCAAATCGGATATCGGCAAGGATACAAACGAAACGGATCCGGAAATACGTCCATTTATGGACAATTACCGCATACCAATTTTCACCATCAGTCGTTCAGAACGAGGTTCAACGTTTTTGGAAAACCTTGATGCTTGCGGTGACGACGATTGAAAAGCGTGCGGACTCTCGGGTGATTGTGGGTTGCGATGCAAATCCGGATTGACAACCAATCCCCGGCTGTCATTGGTGAGTTGATGGAGTTCCGCAGCTCAATTCGAACAATTCCAACGGCTGATTGAGACTGAACCACAGCGGAGGCAAGCATGAACTGGGTATTTCTGGCGATAGCCATAACCGGCGAGGTCATCGGCACGTCCGCATTGAAGGCGTCCGAAGGATTTACCCGGGTCGGGCCCTCGACGATCACAGCAATCGGCTTTGCAATTGCGTTCTATTTCCTGGCACTCGCCCTGCGGACAATTCCGATGGGCATTGCCTATGCGATCTGGTCTGGCACCGGCATCGTTGTCATATCGCTCGTCGGCTATTTTTACTACAAACAGGCCCTTGATCTGCCCGCCCTGTGCGGCATCGGTCTGATCCTTGCCGGTGTGCTGGTCATCAACACGCTGTCAAATTCCGCAGCTCACTGAAGCGCTTTCACTATCGCATGTCGGAAAACCGGGATTTTGCGTCTAGAGCAAGTCTGGTTTGGATTGAAGCATTTGATGGCGAAAAATCGGTTCACTCGGCCAGGCGCGTTGCGCAGCGCGATGTGGTGCATCGGGCAAGCGGCGCAACAACGCCGATGGGCCGATTTGTCGCCACCCTTGAAAGGACTATCGTTTTAATACTCACAGATGAACGGGCCGGGCTATTTTGCCCCCTGACTGCGTTGGCTCGCCCTTGTGGTGGATTGGCACCACGGCACGCAACCCGCCTTGTCAGAGACCAAAATCGCCTCGGTCAAATGATTCAATCTAAGCCAGATTTGCTCTAATTCGGGAACATCACATTTTCACCAGCGGGCAGTCCGTCCGCACCAACGCATTTGCAACAGGAAACAATAATGGCCGTTATCGACTACTATTTTTACGGAGCTTCTCCCTTCACCTATCTGGGACACAACGCACTGATCGACGCCGCCGTAAGGCAGAGCGCCGAAATCAATTACAAGCCTGTCAATCTGTTCGCGCTGTGGGCGGTCTCGGGTGCGGTACCGCCTGCAAAACGTCCTCCGGTGCGTCAGCGCTACCGGTTGCTCGAACTGCAACGCGTCGCTGAGTTCAGAGGCCTGCAGATCCATACAAAACCAAAACACTTTCCCGTCGATACAACGCTTTCGGACCAGACGGTGATAGCGCTTGTCGAAGCTGGGAAATCACCCGCGAAATACATGCAGAAGGTGTTTGCAGGCGTATGGGCAGACGAGCTCGATCTTTCCGATCACGACGTCGTTGCGGGCTTGCTCATCGAATGCGGTTTCTATGCCGAGGCCACCCTTGAGCGGGCGCAATCGGACGAAATTGCCGCTGTTCGCAATCGGAATTCGGAGGAAGCCGTTGCCGCTGATGCCATAGGCGTTCCTGCCTATGTGCTCAATGGCGAAGTGTTCTGGGGTCAGGACCGGATCAACCTGCTTGAACACGCCTAATATCGAAACGGGCGCCCTATTCGGCCTGACGGCATGCGCGATCATTTGCCCGTCCGCTTCAATTTGCCGACAAGCTGTTGTAATAATAGACAAAGGAAAAGTCTGAACGGGACAAGAAGCACTCTAGGCAATGCTCTCGCACACTCAGATATGGACGGCCATTGACGCCCTTGCGGAAGACAATAGCCTCTCGGTCTCGGCGCTGGCGCGCCGGTCGGGCCTTGATCCAACGGCATTCAACCGCTCGAAACGCCATGGCGCGGACGGCCGGCAGCGCTGGCCGTCGACCGAATCCGTTTCCCGAATTCTTGAGGCAACCGGCTGTTCGCTGACGGAGTTTGCAAACCTTGCGGGCAAAGAAACCGTGGCTGCGGGCGGAAATGGCGGAAGCAGCGCCACCAGCAGCGTGCCGCTGCTCGGCTTTGCCCAGGCCGGTGATGGCGGTTATTTCGCCGATGGCGGCTTTCCGACGGGCCATGGCTGGGACATTGTCGAACTGCCGGCATCGACCGCCCGCCATGCTTATGCATTGACGGTTCAGGGCGAATCGATGCTGCCGCTCTATCGCGACGGCGATACGCTGATTGTCGATCCGGAAGCGCAGGTCAGGCGCGGCGACCGGGTGGTAGTCAAGACCGGCGGCGGCGAGATAATGGCCAAGGTGCTGCGGAAAAACGGACCGCAATCGATTGAACTGGCATCTCTCAATCCGGAGCATGCCGACCGGACGTTCGCGTTGAGTGAAATCGACTGGATCGCCCGGATTGTGTGGGCGAGCCAATAATGTTCTGGTTGAGGCTTAGCGCAGCATTACGGCCTGCTGCTATCATCCTGGTGCTGATCATTATTGGTCTAGCGCTTTATCAATTCCTTGCCGGTCCATCGACACCGAAACGCCTCGACACTTCAACCACGGTCTCATCCGATGAGGCCTCGCGCGAAACCGCGGCCGCGGCCGGAGCAAAGCCGCCGCGCGCCATTGCACCTGCAAAATTTGCGACTCCCTTTGCTCAAAACGCCGTCCACCTGGAACGCATTGCACCGCGTCCGCCACTAACCCCAACGATAGCGAAGGACACCGGGCCGCGCCCGACACTTTTGCACAAACCGCTTGTTATTGCCGCAGGACAGATGGTGTTTCCCCAGGGCGAGCTGCATTTTAAGGACCTGATCGTAACAGAACCCGACGAGATCTGTTCGGCACCTGACGGATCGTTGTGGCCCTGCGGCATTATTGCCCGCACCGCATTCCGCAATTTTGTCGGCGGTCGCTCGCTTGCCTGTGTCGTTCCGTCGAATACATGGGACGATACGCTGATTGTCACCTGCCTGATGGGCAAGCAGGATCCTGCAGCCTGGCTGGCGAGCCGCGGCTGGGTGCGGACGATAGACGGCGGCAGGTATTCCGATCTGGAACGGGTCGCAAGAGTTGAGGGTAAGGGAATATTCGGAAGCGATCCGCGCGGTATCGCGGCGGTTCCCGACAGTAAAATCGTCATAGAGCCAGACGGGATCAACCCCGGGTCAGATCCCCTGCCAGTGCCTTTGCGATAAGCGTACGCGTCTCGGCAATGCCGTAAAGGGCCACGAAAGACCCGAAACGGGGACCCCGTTCCTGACCCAGCAGTACCTGATAGAGCACCTGGAAAAATGCCCCCGATACGCCGGGGCCGCCGTCAGGGCTCTTTCTCTTCGGATCCTGATAGCGCTCTATGGCACGGGCGACATCGAGTACCGCATCCTGGATCACCGCACCGTCGGCATCGTCCGGCAAACTGCCGAGTTTTTCGTCAAGTTCAGTGAGTGCCTGGCGTTCAACCTCATCGGCCGGCCGGAAGACCTTGGTCGGCCTGACGAAATCGTTGAAATACCGGATCGCATAGCCGACAAGCTCATCGAGCTTCGGATGCGTTGCGGCTGTCACACCCGGCGCGTAACGGGAAATGTAGCCCCATAGCACATCGCTGTTTTCGGCATTCGACGCACTGACCAGGTTGAGCAACATCGCAAAGGGTACCGGATTGTCGATATCCGGCGGATTGCCGTTGTGCATGTGCCAGACGGGGTTACCGAGCCGGTTCTTCCAGTCCTGACGCTGGTAGGCGGACAGAAAAGTAAAGTACTCGTCGACCGCCTTCGGAATTACATCGAAATAGAGCTTCTTGGCCGTCTTTGGCTTTTGAAACATATAAAGCGACAGGCTTTCCTCGGACGCATAGGTCAGCCATTCGTCGATCGTCAAGCCATTACCCCTGGATTTTGAAATCTTCTGGCCCTCTTCGTCGAGAAACAGCTCGTAATTGAAGCCTTCCGGCGCAGGCCTGCCGAGCGCACGGCAGACCTTCGAGGACAGGTTGACGCTGTCGATCAGATCCTTGCCGGCCATTTCATAGTCGACACCAAGTGCATACCAGCGCAGCGCCCAGTCGGCTTTCCACTGGCATTTGACCTGCCCGCCGGTGACGCCGGTTTCGATTTGTTCGCCGGTATCCGGATCCACATAGGTCACCGTGCCGGCATCGACATTGCGGGCAATCATCGGAACCTGAAGCACGTTGCCGGTGCGTTTGCAGACCGGCAGAAACGGGGAATAGGTCTCGCGCCGCTCCTCGCCGAGCGTCGGCAGGATGATGGCCATGACATCGTCGTAAACGGCAAGCATGCGCAGTAGCGCCTCGTCGAAGCGGCCGCCGGTGTAGTAGTCGGTCGACGATGCGAATTCATAGTCGAATTTGAAGCGGTCGAGAAACGCCATAAGGCGCGCATTGTTGGCCGCACCGAAGGACGGATACTCGTTGGAAAACGGATCGGGGACCCGGCTCAACGGCAAACCCAGATGAGCCTGCAGCATCTTCTGGTTCGGCAGGTTCGCCGGAACCTTGCGAAAGCCGTCCATGTCGTCGGAGAAACAAAGGAGGTTGGTTTTGACGGTATCGCGCGTCAACACCCGAAATGCATGGCGCACCATGGAGGTGCGGGCCACTTCGCCAAATGTACCGATATGCGGCAATCCCGACGGGCCGTAACCCGTTTCGAACAGAACGGTCTCCGGATAGCCGATCTTTTCGTAGCGTTTGACAAGTTTCCGCGCCTCTTCAAACGGCCAGGCTTTTGCCTCGGCCGCTGCCACAATCATATCTTCATCAAGATCGATCTGGGATAGGCGGTTGGTACTCATCGTCTCACTTTCGGGATGGCCGCGAATTCGATTGTTTTCCGTGACTTTCGCAATCCGCGAAACCCACTGGCCGGCCAGTCTGTTCATTGCCGGATTTTTCACTGCCGCATTTGGGTTCTGTTGCAGCGCAGCAGAACCTATGCCGACTGCATGACAAGGTCAATAACGGTGAGTTTATTGTCCTCGCGGTCACGCTTGCGCCTTCGGCGATGGGTGGCTCACACAAACGCAGCCGACTGGCTGCCGGGCGACTTTTCGCCCGCGCTTGCGGTGCTGCGCACCGTATCCATTTTCCATGCAAAGTCGTGGAAAGGCGAAAGAGATCGAAGCGCATGGCGCTTCGCAAGGCCGACTGGCCGTCGCCGACTATGCGGCGCGCCCGCGCAGGCCAGCCGCGTTAGCGGCAGTGCGGCCGCGAGTGAAAATCATGCACCGCCGCGAGCACATAAATCCCTTCTCAACAACAGCCTTGCACTCGGCGGTGCGGCTACCTAGTTTAGGCCCAACCCAAATCATTCGGACGCAGATCAAGAAGGATTTTGCATGTCATCCCCGATCACCATTCAGGACGCGCTGATTTATGTCATGGTTACGATGTCCGCCGTCGACCGCACCATGACCGATGCCGAGCTGGCGCAAATCGGCAACATCACGCGCACTTTGCCAATCTTTCAGGATTTCAATGAAGAACGGCTGGTCCGGGTTTCCAAGGATTGCGGCGCGATTTTGAGCGAACAGGACGGCCTCGACACCGTATTGCTGATCGTGCATGACGCACTGCCGCACAACCTTTACGACACCGCCTATTCTCTTGCGGTCGAGGTTGCGGCCGCCGACCTGCATGTCGAGCAGGAAGAGCTGCGCCTGCTGCAGATCCTGCGCGATAGACTCGGAATGGACAAACTCACCTGCGCCGCGATCGAACGCGGTGCGATGGCGCGCTACCGGACACACTAAAAGCGCGTTTGCAGCTGCGGCCGATTGGCGCATGAACTTGGGTGCCAACCGCGCTACACAACGGGCTATGAATTGCTGCTCCAAATAGTAACCGGAGACTGAGGATGGAATTGTTCGGTCTTTCCGAGCCGACAGTGCGGTTGATCGCCTTTGCCGCCATTTTCATCTCGATGGCGCTGTACGAACTGCTCAGTCCGAGGCTCGAGCGACAAGAACCTGTCGGCGCCGTCAAGGCGAAGCGCTGGTTCACCAATCTGTCTATTCTGATTATCTCGTCTGTGGCATTGCGGGTGATCTTTCCGCTCGCCGCCGTCGGCACAGCGCTGTGGACGCAGGAGCGCGGCTACGGGCTCTTCCATTTATTCGAAACACCCGCCTGGATCGGCGGGATCATCGCATTCATCGTGCTCGATTTTGCGGTCTGGCTGGAGCATGTCGCCAGCCACAAATTCCACATCCTGTGGCGGATTCACCGCGTGCACCACTCCGACCTCGGTTTCGATCTGACGACGGCACTGCGGTTCCATCCGCTGGAAATAGTGCTTTCAATGTTGTGGAAGGCCCTGATCATCATCTGCCTCGGCCCGCCAGCCGTTGCAGTGCTTTTGTTTGAGATCGTGCTCAACGGCGCCGCCGTGTTCAACCACTCGAACGCCAACCTGCCGCTCGGCCTCGACCGGTGGCTGCGACTGGTGCTGGTGACACCGGATATGCACCGAGTTCATCATTCCAGCGACAAGCGGGAGACCGATACCAATTACGGCTTCAATTTTCCATCCTGGGACCGGATATTCCGCACCTACTGGGCGCAGCCCAGACGCGGGCATCAGGATATGGAAATCGGCCTTGAGGATTATCGCGACAATTCGCCGATCAAGCTCGGCTGGTCGCTGCTTTTGCCGTTTCGCAAATAATACGCGGTTCTTTTCGTATCTGGTGCCCTGGGGGTGCACCAATTTATTCAATTAAGCTTTTGAAATACTATCAGAAAATTATTGCTTGAAATAGCCTATCTTTCAATTTCTCTTTCATCAATCTCTTTTGGTGGCCTTTTGCCGCTGATACTTTTTTTCGATGTTGCGCAATGGCAACGGCGAAACACCCGTTCCTGCAGTCGGTGTGGTGTTGAGGTCAATATTGCAGCTTACCTATTGGCCCATATCGACCAGGGAAGGGTGCAAATTTGCACCCTTCTGCGGAGCAAGCCGCAGAAGTGCTCAACGTTTCTGCGCGTTCCGCAAATTCGGAGTGCTTTCAATCAGGAGATCCAGAGGCGGCTTCACCCGGTTTTAACTAGGGCTCAGACGAAATCTGAACTGAACCGGGTTTTCGACGTCCGCCAGCCAGATATTGTCCGGCGATCCTCATCGTGTGAAAACGATTGCTTTCACGGTTACCCAACAAGCATCGATTCACTTTGAAGTTATTGATCGATATCATT
>JAAEOH010000003.1 GCA_024244645.1 Hyphomicrobiales bacterium | reverse complement strand
TGCCGCCGGACCTGACCTTCAAGAAAACGGCGCTCATCTTCGCTAAGCACCACCGCATCCGCCACACGTCCAACCATCGCATCATCTCCTGAATTCCAATTCAATCAATGATACGAATTACAGTTCCAGGTGACTAGTGTCCGGACTCAATTGAGCCACCAAATGAGGATTGCGGCGATAAAGATAGCTGCGATGAATGTATCTGCACTTTTATCGTATCGGGTTGCGATGCGTCTAAAGTCCTTGAGGCGGCAGAACATGCGTTCGATAAGGTTTCTGCTTTTGTAGATGCGCCGGTCGTAGTGATGCGGATGTTTGCGTGTTGGATTGGGCGGGATGACTGCCCGGCAATTGCCTTCTGCAAGCCAATCGCGTAGCTTTCGCGCGTCGTAGGCTCGATCTGCGATCAGTCGGTGTGGTGTTTTAATGCGCTCCAGAAGTGCCGCGGCTCCGACCAGATCGTGGGTTTGTCCGGGTGTCACGATAAAAGCGATCGGCCGACCGATATCGTCGGTTGTGGCGTGAATTTTGGTCGTCCGTCCGCCGCGTGATCGGCCGATGGCCTGTGCAAAGTCCCCCTTTTGCGCCAGCCGCTGACCGGTGCGCCTTCACGTGGGTGGAATCAACCGCTGTCGTGCCCACGACACCGCTGGAACCGCTCAGCATATAGAGCACGTCTTCCCAAACACCTTTGCTTGCCCCAGCGGTTGTAGATGGTGGTGTAGGGGCCGTAGTCGGCCGGGCAGTCGCGCCAGCGTGCGCCTGTCTCAAGCATGTGGATAATGCCGGAAATGACCCGGCGATCATCAATCCGGCGCGCGCCGCGACGTCCGCGTGGCAAATAAGGCTCGATACGAGCCCATTCCTCGTCGCTGAGCTAAAATAGCTGTTTGCTCATTCAAACCTCCTCGCATTGACAAGGCTTGAATCACAAACAACAAAATAATCAAAGACATTTATTGAGTACGAATCCTAGACCGCCTTGATCTCGAACAGATAAATGTCGCCTTCCGAGGTCGAACTCAGGAGTTCATTACCCGTCTGACGACAAAATGCTGCGAAGTCCGCCACTGAGCCAGGATCGGTGGCCCGAATTTTCAGCACTTCGCCAGCCGGCACCGATTTCAACATCTTTTTTGCCTTCAAGATTGGCAGAGGGCAGTTGAGCCCCTCAGCATTCAGCTCGTGTACAGACATGTATTGCTCCCAAGGTCCGGCCTATTTTGTTAGATAAAAAGATTGATGTCGGATTTTGACGCGACTTCCATGTACGTCGCTGCTCCACCGATTTCGATGCCATCAATCATGTCATCCGGCGAATACTCAAACAGGTCTAGCGTCATTTGGCAGGCGATCATCGTCACATCGGCGTCGACAGCAGCTTCGCGCAAATCTTCGATCGAGGCCACGCCCTTCTTGTTCATCAGGTTCTTCATCATGGTCGAGGCCGCCCGATCAACTCCGGGGATCATCGCCATCATGTTCGGCAAAGCCATGTGCATGCCACCCATGGGCATTTTCATTGCTGGGTTGCCCAATGTGCTAAGCTTCAAATCCAGCTCTTTCAGAAGAAGCGGTAGCCCGTAAAAAGTGAAAAACATCGAAACCTTCATGTCCATTGCAGCCGCTGTCGTGCCAAGAATAAAGGGTGGGTAAGCCCAGTCCAGTGTGCCCTTGGTCACAATAATGGACATATTTTTTGCGTTCTCGATATTTCTGTCAGCTGCTTTATCAGGCATCTTTCCACCCCAATTTGCGTTTCTAGTTATATCATATCATCATATTTGAATACAAATATTGCGAGGAGTCAACTGAAGTGCAGACCGGGCGAATAAGCCGATCAAATCCCTATGAAGACTTAACCTTGACAGAGATGTTTGGATCGATCGAAACTGTTCCCATGCTCCTTATATAGCTTTCGGCCACATCGCAGATAGGCGGCCCCTCGGTCTCTTCATTGACACTCGCCCAGACAGCCACGACGTAAGTCTTTGATGGCTCGATCAGTTCCCCAGACTTCAGCATCGTCATATTCGTAATTTTCTTACCCTGAGGTTTAGAGATATCAATGTGATACCCCATGCCGCCCACATGAACCATGTCACCATCCTGCTGATAGTAGGGATCATTCGGGCTTGTGAAGTCCATCGTCGCCCAACTCGACTGCTTGCGCGCTGAATGAGAACAATAGAGCGATCACGGCTGCAATGATCGTTAGTGTTATTGGGGGCAATCCTATCCAATATTTTGAAACCACAGCACACGTTCCAGTAGAAAGTTTGCAATGATATTCATTGAGTTTGTTGCAATTAGGAGGGCAAATATGATCAGTATGACGCCCATGATCTTTTCGACATAGATCAATTATTTTCGATTGCGTTGCATCCAATTGAGAATTGGTTTTGCAAACATTGCCGCAACAACAAATGGAAGCGTCATGGCAAGCCCATAAGTCAGAAGCAATAGCCCACCCATAAGGGGATCCGCCATGCTGCCAGCCACAAGCAATATCGACGCCAGTGCAGTGCCAACGCAAAGGGGTTCAGCCAAACCCAAACGCCGTCCCATCAGATACGACCCCAAAAGCGTCTTAGGATCGGCGGAGGTTTCGATCTTTGCTTCGCGATAGAGCAAGGGAATTCTCAATACTCCGAGGAAATGCAATCCAAATACCGCCAACATGGTGGCTGCAACATATGCAAGCTCTTGTCTCCACTGACGCAAAGCTTGACCCAAAACGGTCGTGCTCAATCCGGGGAGCACAAAAATTGTGGTTACACCCAGGGTAAAAACAATGGACGAGGCCACCAATCTGCGGTGAACGCTAGCTGGCAGTGCGCCATCATCCTTTAGTTCAGACATAGAAATGCCAGCGATATAGCAAAGGTAGAATGGCACAATTGGCAGCACGCAAGGCGAGAAGAATGACAGCAATCCCGCCACCAATCGAAACGCCAAATATTCAGAGATTCCTTGCAAATTGGGGCACTAAATATTATGTAATCTAGATATTTCTATGGGAAATCGTCGACGCCACCGAGATTATTCCATTCCTTTGTCTTTGCGGTTGCGACGGCAGGTTTGTGTGACTTGGCAGTGGCCGACGAGTTCAAATTGGTGATGTTTGAGGAAGATGGATGTTACTGGTGTGACCTATGGAAATCTGAAATCGGCCCAATAACTGGTAAATCCGCGGAAGGAATAACCGCCCCAATTGAATTGGTCGACATTGGCGTACGTGCGCCCGACGGTTTGGTTTTGGTATCAAACTTGATTTACATGACTACTTTTGTCCTTTTCAAGGACGGGCATGAGGTAGGGAAGATTGAGGGCTATCCAGGCGAAGATTTCTCTGGTGCTTCTCAACGAATTGTTGCAGCAACAACTGTAATACTGGGAAATGACGAAAATATGTTTGTTTGATTGAAGCTTTTGGTAATATCGCGTTGTAAGAATTGCGAGGCAGAGGCGCGTGCTGAAGAAGGTGCCAGCTGGCTTCGCGCGCTTGAAAAGATGGAATGAAATAATGGTATCCGAAGCGTTTCAGGATGATGAATTTGACGAAAATTCCCTCGATAAGATGTTTGGTAGCGCGCAATCAGCCGCGAATTTTCTCAAGGTATTTGCGAATGAAGGCCGGCTGATGATCCTGTGCCATCTTGTAACCGGCGAAAAGTCGGTAACAGAATTGGAAGAACTGCTTTCTTCCCGCCAAGCTGCGGTCAGCCAACAACTTTCCCGTATGCGGTTTGAAGGCGTTGTAGGTTTTCGTCGTGAAGGAAAATCCATTTTCTATTCGATCAAGGACGATAAAGCCAGGGCTCTTATCAAATTACTCTACGAACAGTTTTGCAGCTAACTTCGCAATATCCTCCGCAGAGCTGCGTTCTCCCAGAGTTGAAAATGTCCGAAATTCTATTGGCAGCATTTTTGGGCATATCTACAGTTATGCAAGCCATCCCAAATTCCCATAGTTGATAGGCTGAATAACTTTTGCTCTACGCTCCGGGGAAGGCATACGTTTGCGAATGCGCCGCACCGATCTAGCAATCAATAGAAACGAAACCGTTGCCATCGAATTCCATCCAAGCAAACCATCGACCTTCTGCCTCATAACCTGAAGGTGGTAGGTTCAAATCTTACCCCCGCAACCAAACAAGCCATTGATATTAAATAATATTTCAGCCCGCCATTTCGGCGAGCTTTTTGCATTTGCGAGAAAAGTCGCCGCTAAGTCGCCACCGTGAAACGAATAGCTTTCCAATCTCGAATAACTTTGTGCTTCATCCATTAGCTTCCCAAGATTGTAACAGCGTTTGCGTCATCAAATGGAATGGGACTATTGAGCGTTCCTTTTATCGGAGGATCTGGCACATCATGGTTTGATGTTATTCGGCTTAGCCGTGATGGCGCAAGCGGCGGTTTTGGATGGTCAATTCCTTGATGTGTTTTCTCGGCTCTGTCAGAGGAAAGTTTCTTGAGTGCAGGGTAGTAGGTTCGTAGCCTCTCTGGATGAAAAATCGCTTCCGCTATTTCAAAACTTCACCCGAAATCATCCGCCTTGCGGTCATGATGTATGTTCGTTTCCCTTTGTCATTGAGACAGGTAGAGGATCTGCTCCATGAACGAGGTATCGACATCTGCCATGAGACAGTACGCGCCTGGTGGAACCGTTTTGGGCCGATGTTCGCAGCCGATATCAGGAAGCAGCATGTTGCCTCGCACCGAAATTGGGCGCAATGGAGGTGGCATCTCGACGAGGTTTTCGTTCGGATCAATGGCGAAATCCACTACCTTTGGAGCGCCGTTGATCATGAAGGGGAAGTTTTCGAAGTCTTCGTCACAAAAAAGCGGAATCGCAATGCTGCGCTTAAGTTTCTGAAGAAAGCGATGAAGTGATATGGCCGTCCCAAAACCATCGTGGCGGACAAGCTTCGTTCTTATCGTGCGGCCATGAAAGTGATAGGAAACGAGGCTCGACAAGAAACTGGGTGTTGGCTCAACAATCGAGCCGAGAATTCACATCAGCCGTTCCGGCGACGAGAGCGAGCCATGGCCAAATTCCTGAGCTCAAAGTCACCTCAGAAATTCGCCTCAATCCACGCTTCATTCCACAACCACTTCAATCAAGAACGCCACCTCTACGATCGCCGGAACTTTAAACTGAACCGCACTGCTGCGCTGGAAGAATGGTGTCAACTTGCGGCCTGATATCCGTCACTGGCTGGAGCTTTGCTGGCCAATTCGTTTTCCTCTGACAATGCCCCCGCGGGCCTTTAACTTTTCAGTGCCGTTTGAGCCGTTGATTATTTTAGGACCGTGGGCCCACGGTAAACGGACCGTCATGCCGGATTGGGGTCAACCGCCCGCATTGCCGATTGCACCGTCTCGTTTGCACCCGCAATTCGCGTGCCGGTGGCAAACATCGTCGCTGAGATGCAACGGATCAACCGGCGAAAACAACTCCGGCGCATGATGCAATCAGCTTGCATCCGCAAGGGGAATGGCGGAATAGTGAAAAGGATGGCTGATCGAAAAAAACAGGGCGTCGAAAGCGTCGATGCCGCAACGGTTCACGACTGGATAGAACGAGACCAGATCGTCCTGGTGGATGTGCGTGAAACTACTGAATTCGAGCACGAGCATATCCCGGGCGCCATGCTACTACCAATGTCGAAATTCGACCCCGAACTGTTTCCGACCGTGCCGGGCAAGAAGGTGGTGTTGCACTGCGCCGTCGGGAAACGTTCCGAATCTGCCGGCAAGATGCTCATCAACGAGGGTTATGAGGGCGCTCTTCACATGGCCGGCGGCATAGAAGCCTGGAAAGCTGCGGGTTTTGCGACAGAGGTTCAGTTCACGCCTCCGACCGCGGCCAAAGATGAAGCCGCTGCAGCGTCCGGCGAAAAAACCGCCGCACCGGAATTCGTTCGCCTGTGCCCGCCGCCGGGCCACGTCCTCAAGGATGAGTATCTGGAGCCGTTGAACATCCCGCAACATCAACTTGCCGAAAAAATCGGTGTCCCGGACGCGGTAATCCGCGACCTGATCAACGGCGATATCGCCGTCAATGTCGAGCTGTCGCTTCGGCTGGCGCGTTTTTTCAGCACCGCTGCGGATTTCTGGATCCACCTGCAGATCGAACATGACCTTGAAGCGGCCCGCCAGCAGATCGGCGACCGAATCCGGCGTGAAGTCGCGCCCAGAACCGCATCCGGATGAACAGCCGCTCCAAAGAACAATTCCGCCAGTTCTTTGTCCGCTACCGGCCGCGGACCCGGGCGAAATGAATCTTCCCAACGCGCTTTTTCACCGCTCGGATGTCTCGAGAAGAATGCGGCTTAACATGGTCAACAATGGCCCTCCCGCATCGACTATGTGCGCTTCATACAGCCATCCCGAGTCAGGTACCGCGTCTGCCATTTGCCATTTCCGAATTAATCGTTGTGTGTTTGCCATGTTTCTGCATCGAGTGAACGAACTCGCAATGCAAAAACACGGTGCAATTCGTTTAGGTGTTTGGAGAGCCAATCATGTTGTTGTGTCCAATCGTCTTTATATTCTGGATCGACCTCACTGTGATTGAGTGGCAGACGGTGCGTAAATAAAGTCGATGAAGATGCCGGACCCGCGGCAATGCCGAAGCAAACTCTATTCAATGGACGGCGCTACGAAGGCTTCGATCGTTCCTTCGTCGCCGCGATGGGCTTCAATGGCGACCAAGTAGGAATGCGCGGTGGGACCTTGTGCCAAGTTGGATGTTCCAAAATCACGTGTGAGTGTGTTTGGATTTCCGTGCCTGCACAAAAGGGTTCCATCTGCCTGCAACGCGTCGTCTAGCCAAGCACCTGTGCTCATTTTAAGAACGCCATTCATCAGGCTTTTGTCGACTGTCGCTGTAGCAAGACAGGCACCGCGAATATTGTACACCCGAACAGTATTGCCAACATTTATGATTAAGTTCCTGGCGTCTGTTGGATTGATATGAAGTGGGGTGCGGCAATTACGCTTGTGCATCCTGCTTTCTGGACCGTGGTCGAGTTGCGAGTGAAGTTTCTCCGCAGGCTGGTTGGAGATTAGATGAAACGAATGCTTGTCATTTGCATTTCCCAACCACTCGACGGGCGGGTACCAGGCCGGATGGGCAAAAAGTTGTGAGCCGTCAATTGATGCAATCGTTTTCGAAAAGATCTCGATTTTACCGCTTGGAGTATTCAACGGGGCCGCAGTTGGGTTCTGTCGGAATGCTGCAAAAGCATTGCTCGGTGTCTCTGTGAAACGGCGTCGAACAGGGACCCCACCACCTGCCAGTCTAATACATTGATCTGGTTGCCCAAAATGGGCTTTGGACGGGGGTCCCAATTGAATGCCGATCGAACTACGGCAACAGCCGATTTACGTAATAGTTTCAG
>JAAEOH010000002.1 GCA_024244645.1 Hyphomicrobiales bacterium | reverse complement strand
GTGACGGTAGCGAGTTCGGGTTAACGGCAATTAAGAATTAACCATGGTGGTGATTCCGTTGTTCCTGACCTGATTCGGAGCTGACCATGGACCTACTTTCTGTCGAGAAGCCGCGCGTCGCCAGTTTGTTGCAGCATTTTTCCGCGATTGATGATTTCCGCGAACCGTGGCGGATCGCGCACCCTCTGCCTGAAGTCCTCCTGCTGGCCGTCTGCGGCACAATCGCGGCCGGTGACGACTATGATGAGATTGTCGACTGGGGCGAGGCGCATCTTTCGTTCCTGCGCTGTTTTCTGCCGTTCGACTGGGGCATCCCCTGCGCCGACTGGCTGCGCACATTGATGAATCGCATCGATCCCGATTTGTTTGCCGCCTGCTTCATGAGTTGGGCCAACGAACTTCGACCCGATGGGCTGGCCCATATCGCCCTCGACGGCAAGACCTCACGGCGCAGCCATGACCGCCGCATCGGCAAGCGTCCGCTGCATCTGGTCTCCGCCTTCGCCACCAACGAACGTCTCGTGCTCGGCCAGGAGGCGGTCAACGAGAAGGCCAATGAGCTCGAGGCCATCCCACTCGTCCTCGACCGGCTCGCCGAAACCGGCGCCCTTGCCGGCGCGGTCGTGACCATTGATGCCATCGCCTGCAATCCGAAGATTGCCGCCAAAATCGTCGATAACGGCGCCGACTACGTCCTGGCCGTCAAAGACAACCAACCAAGCCTGCACCGCGAGATCGCTACCTTCTTCGCCGATACCAGCCCACACCAGGTCGATGCCGTCACCGACATCGACAAAAACCATGGCCGGATCGAGGAGCGCCGATGTGTCGTCTCCAATAAGGTCGATTGGCTCACCGGCGAGCGCCATTTCCCCGGCGACTATCGCTTTCCCAAGCTCACCACCATCGCAATGATCGAGGCAAAGGTCGAAAAGCCCGACCGCTGCTATCGCGAGTGCCGGCATTTCATCGCATCAGCACCACTGGCAGCCGAGCGTTTCGCCGACATCGTCCGCAACCATTGGCGCATCGAGAATTCCCTCCATTGGGTGCTCGATGTCACCTTCAAGGAAGATCTCTCCCGACTGCGCAAGGGACACGGCGCCCACAACATGGCCGTCGTCCGCCATTTCGCATTGAACTTGGTGCGCAACGTCGACGACAAGCGTAGCATCAAACGACGCAGAAAACGCGCCGCATGGGACAACAACTACCTCGCAACAATCCTAGGCGTAACCCCTGGTTAACCCGGACTCGTTGCCCTTCGGTAGGCGTCCGGCTGATGTGCGGTGGCGAACAGTTGGATCTCGGACAAGGACAGTATATAGAGCCGACCTTGTTCGGTGACGTTTCCAGCACCATGCCAATTGCACGCGAAGAGATTTTCGGCCCGGTTCTCGCCGTCATGCCCTTCGACAACGTCGAAGATGCGATCCGCATCGCCAACGATACCAAATATGGTCTCGCCGCCAGCGTTTGGTCGAAGAACATTGACAAGGCGCTGACCGTGGCCAGGCGCGTCAGGGCAGGACGGTTCCGGATCAATACCACGCTTGCCGGTGGTCCGGAGCTTCCGCTGGGTGGATTCAAGCAGTCCGGCTGGGGCCGCGAGGCTGGCATGTACGGAAGTGAGGAATACACCCAGATCAAGTCGATTCATGTCGAAATCGGCAAGCGGGACCACTGGGTGTGACCGTGCGAAGCCGGAGTTTCGACTATGTGATCGTCGGTGGTGGATCGGCAGGCTGCGTCCTGGCCGCCCGCCTGAGCGAAAACCCGGACGTCAACGTGCTGCTGCTTGAGGCCGGTGGCAAGGACACCCATCCCTACATTCACATGCCGATCGGTTTCGCCAAGATGACGTCCGGCCCGTTCACCTGGGGCTACGAAACGGTTCCCCAGAAACACGCCAACGATCGGGCGATTCCCTATGCCCAGGCGCGCGTGATCGGCGGCGGGAGCTCGATTAACGCCGAGGTCTTCACGCGTGGAAACCCGGCCGACTATGATCGTTGGGCCAATGAGGAGGGCGCGGACGGCTGGGGCTTCGAGGACATCCAGAGATATTTTCTCCGCGCCGAGGGCAATACGACCTTCTCGGGCGACTGGCACGGTACCGACGGACCCCTCGGCATCTCGAACATTCCGGATCCGCAGAAGACTGCGCTGGCCTTTGTTCAATCCTGCCAGGAACTGGGCATACCCTACAATCCCGACTTCAATGGCCACACCCAGGCTGGAGCCGGAATCTACCAAACGAACACGCTCAACAAACGCCGGTGCTCCGCCGCCGTCGGCTACCTCAAACCGGCTATGCGGCGGCCGAACCTCACCGTCGAAATCAGTTGCCTGGTGAACCGAATTGTCTTCGCCGGCGTCCGCGCTACCGGTGTTGAATACGTTCGTAACGGTCAGTTGCAGACCGTCGAGGCCGACCGGGAGATCATCGTGACCGCCGGAGCTATCGGGTCTCCCAAAATCATGATGCTGTCTGGTGTGGGGCCTGCTGCGCATCTCGGCGAGCATGACATCGCCGTCGTTCACGATCTGCCGGGGGTCGGCCAGAACCTCAACGATCATTTCGGCATAGACATCGTCGCCGACCTCAAACGTCATGACGGCCTCGACAAATACGGCAAACCTCACTGGATGATCTGGGCCGGCATTGAGTACTTTCTGTTCAAGTCGGGGCCCGTAACCTCCAATGTTGTCGAGGGCGGCGCCTTTTGGTTCGCTGGCAAGGCGGCGTCCATTCCGGATCTGCAGTTTCACTTCCTGGCGGGCGCCGGTGCGGAAGAGGGCGTGCCGAGCGTACCGAAGGGGTCTTCGGGCGTCACGCTCAACTCATACACGCTGCGGCCGCAGGCCCGCGGCACGGTGAGGCTACGTTCTGCAGACCCTGCTCAGTCGCCGCTGGTTGACCCAAACTTCCTGGGTCATCCTGATGATCTGAAAACCTCGGTGGAGGGTGTGAAGATCAGCCGGGATATATTCGCCCAGCCGAGCCTGCAGAAATACATTCGCTCGGTTCGGTTCCCGGACGAGAGCGTCAGGACTCAGACAGACTTTGAGGCCTATGCCCGCCGGTACGGACGCACGTCCTATCACCCGACCTGCACGTGCAAGATGGGCGTGGATGAGATGGCCGTCGTCGACCCGCAATTGCGCGTGCGCGGACTCGAGAACATCCGGATCTGTGATTCCTCGGTCATGCCCAGCCTGATTGGCTCGAACACCAATGCACCGACGATCATGATCGCGGAGAAGGCCGCCGATCTTATCCGCGGCAATCGTTAGACTTCGAGAGAAGAAGCTGCCGTCCGCGTGGATTGAAGCGGCGGGAGTCTCTTGGCGCTCAGTCCCACTCGGGCGCCCACGGAACTAGGTCGGAGGAAACGATGCGGCAGTTGATGTGGGTTAGCCTTTCGATACGCGCCGTGTCGATCGCGCGGTAACCGGTATCGATGGCCGCTGCGATCGCCGCTCGACATTGCTCGCCTCGCATCGGATAAGTGCCGAACGAGCGCTGGTTCACACCCTGGAAATACGGATTCAACCCAGCCTCCGGAAATAACTAGTTAGTTACAATACTATCTCGCCACGAACCTGCCGGCAAGCGCGAACTGCAGGTCCTCAAAACGGGATCCAATGACGTAGAGTGGAGTTCTAATTGGCGGATACGTGTTAGTCATGCCTTGATCTTCAGCCGCTACGGTGTAGAATAATAACCAATTAGTTACTTAATGTCAGTGGAAAGGTGATGATGTCCAAGGTTGTAGGCGCGGTCCAGGCGGTGTCCGGTATCCGCGATGGGGCAGTGGTTGCCGTAAACTCTTCTTCTGGGCTGTGTTGCCCCGATCTGGTCCTGGAATCACTTGGCAAACGGTATCGTTCGGAGGGC
>JAAEOH010000001.1 GCA_024244645.1 Hyphomicrobiales bacterium | reverse complement strand
CGGCAAAGGCGGCGTCCCCTCGGAAGTAGCGGCGCAGGTTCCGTTCCCGGTAACGCTCAACGACAGGTACCAGAACTTCACGGCAACCGCCCGCGCTTTCCTCCTTGTCAGATTTGTCGCCGCTGGATGGCAAGCATCCTGCAGCCACAAACCTAAGACAAAGTGGGCTTTCGCCGCAATTGCACCAATGTCGGCATTGGAGGAGTATTCAACATACGGTCGCTTTCGGCGTGGTTTTGCCAGCGTACGAATGACTGCATCAAGCCCCTAGCCGCAATATGCCTAAATGGTCGATCATGCGGCGTTTCGTGTAGCGGTTATTGAACCGAATTGTGTGTTGGCCTACCACAATGCAGTAAACTCGTTGCAATAACCAAACTTCCTAAAAGGAACACGCAGCATGATTGCCTACGTCACCGTCGGTGCTGATGACATCGCTCGCGCGAAGCGGTTTTACTCTGCGTTCCTGCCAGCCCTTGATTACGAACTTAAGGAGGGTCCTGAGGGCCTAAGCTACGCGCTGCCCGAACAACCGGGTCAGTCTGCCGCTCTGCCTGATTTCTACGTTAAACCAACCTTCGATAGACGTCCGGCCTCGGCTGGGAACGGTGCTATGATCGCATTCGAGGCTCGCAGCCAAAAGCAGGTTCGGGACCTTCACTCCGCCGCGCTTGTCGCAGGCGGCTTTGACGAGGGCCAGCCGGGCTTCCGCGACTCGTATGGACCTCATTTTTATGTTGGCTACCTTCGCGACCCTCAAGGCAACAAGATCGCACTGTTCTCCAACGATCCGGACGAACCCGGACGAGACGGATAACGCGGGTTACCTGGGCGACGAAGGCGCATTGTTCGCATGCCAGACCTAGGGTCCGCGCAGCATAGGCTCGTTTGCGGAGTGTGACGTAACTGCCTTGTTTTGCACCACCACAATCCTTGTTCAAAACCAAAGCAGTTGTCGAAGGTTTTTTCCTCTCCCGTGATAGAAGCCATTCGCCGCGGTGCAGAAGATCGGTAAAATGGGCTCAAAGCGCCATTTCGCCTCAACGCACACTGATCAGCTAACGAAAATCTGAGCGTGAATGACTGCTGAGCGGGACTTTCTGCCTCAGGAATCCCGCGCGGCTATCCTGCGTGCGACATCAGGCAACCGGGCGATAAGTGCCAAAACTGAAATGGCGTGTTTACGGGCATCTTTGAAGCGACGCCGAAGATTATGAAGTTCCGGCCCAAGATGATCTCTGATTGATCCACATCAAAGCCCGCTATGAGCCGTAAAATCTATACTTGAGTTTATGGGTGTTGTTCGTGTCGAGATTGCGCTTCGCTGGGGCGTGGTCATCGGCTTTGCAAGCGGGCAATTCGCAAGTCTCGCGGGATGACTGGCGCCACCCCCGCCCCTCAGCAAAGGAGACCTCCGATGATCAAGACTATTGTAACTCCGATCGACGGTTCAGTGCATGCGCAAACAGCCTTGGAACTGAGCATAGACCTTGCCGCGAGATACGACGCGCAGTTGGTCTTACTGCATATTGGCGTTGGTGACGAGAATGTGCCGGAGGCGCTTTACAACGCGGCGTCGCGCGAGCTCAAGGAGGCCGAAAGCAGCGGCCAGGAAACCGGTGTTCCCCCGCACCAATCGCAACGCCTTCGGGTCTTGGGGTACATGGGGAATATGCTCTTGCGCAATGCGCATGAGCTAGCCGAACGCAAGGGCGTAAGACGCGCCGAGACCGTGATCGACCTTGGCGATCCGGGCGAACGGATTCTCCATCACGCAAAGCAGAAGTCTGCCGATCTCATTGTCATGGGCAGCCGCGGCTTTGGCGAACTCAAGGGGCTTGTTCTGGGGAGCGTCTCACACAAAGTATTCCACCTCGCTCCGTGTCCCAGCGTAACGGTACACCGTAGCGACGCGGAACCAGACCTCGAAGGGATCAAGAGTATCCTGGTGCCGACCGATGGCTCAGATCAGGCAGACAAGGCGGTCGAGCTCGCGAGCGACATCGCCGCCAAGTGTGGGGCGAAGCTGGTCCTCCAATACGTAACGTGGCGCGGTCCGTCGCTCGAAAAGCTCCGCGCCTCAATCGACATGAATCAACTCAGCCAGAGTGCCCGTGATGAACTCGACCCAGCGCAACACCCGATCGCCGAGCATGTGAGCAGCGCGTTTATTCCGCCGGTTGTTTCGAAGACTGCTCTCAAGGAAATCGGCGAACAAGTTCTCGAACGCGGGCGACAAACCGCCGAAGCAAAAGGCGTTGAGGTTGTGAACCTGGTTTTGATAGACGGCGACCCGGCGCGCAAGATTGTGCAGACCGCCAAGAGCGAGCAGGCGGATTTGATCGCTATGGGCAGCCGCGGCCTCGGGGGTGCTGAAGGACTGCTCGCAGGCAGCGTATCTTACAAAGTAAACCACGCGGCGCCCTGCAGCTGCATGGTCGTTCGCTAACGCCCACCAAACTAAGGCTGACGTTTGGCGGCAAATTAGAGTCAGAGGTTTTCGTTTGTGCCGCGGCGAACTTCCGCTTCGGGCCAAACTTGCGCATTCAACTCGAACCTAATCATCGCGTCTGCGACACCGCTTCAAGGTCTCAAACGGGCTCGGAACTGACCTTCGCTGCAACGCAAACTGTTCAGACAGCTTATTTCTGGCCTTGAACGGCAGCAATGCGGACAAGGACGGACATCACCCTCCAACAAGGGTAGGTCTGTTGATGACCCAGCTGAGACATACGCAGCACATGGTTCGATTGACCGAGATCAAGGCATTTGTACGCCCTTAGTACGATACAGCGGTTGAATTCTTTGCGATAACCATGTCGTCCCACTTGGGTGATTAATTCAATTATCATCGTATGGATGGCTGTGGGGAGCACCCGATGAACCTTGACAAGGTACGAACCGTTACTGTCTGGGACCCGCTGGTACGAGCTTTCCACTGGCTGCTGGTTGCTGCATTTTTTATCGCTTACTTCACCGAAGATGAGCTGCTGAACGTTCATGTGTGGGCCGGATACACCGTGGGATGCATTGTTGTGCTGAGAGTGGTTTGGGGTTTTGTTGGACCAAAGCACGCACGTTTCAGCGACTTCATCTTCGGGCCATGGAAAGTCTTGGGCTATCTGCTGGCCATGATCCGTTTCCGTGCCGAGCGTTACATGGGTCATAATCCGGCCGGTGGCGCGATGGTGGTTGCATTGCTCATCGGCTTTGCAGCGACTGTATGGTCAGGATTAGAGACCTACGCGATCGAGGAGAATGCCGGCCCGCTCGCCGGTGCCATGGTGGTTATGCGCGCCGATGCCGGCACATCTCCGTCCGCACCCGTCCGACTGGCAAGCGAAGAGGGCGAGGATGAAGGTCTGGAAGGGTCCGAACGCAGGAATGAAGGTGGCGCAGAGGATAATTTCTGGGAGGAAGTCCATGAGGTTCTGGCTAACCTGATGCTTGTGCTGGTCATAGCCCACATACTCGGTGTCTTCCTTGCCAGCGTTGAGCACTGGGAAAATTTGGTCCGCGCGATGGTCACCGGACGAAAACGGGCGGAGTAGGTTCAGGTTAGCGGAAGTACTTCATGAAACTTGCCGCTTGCGGTCAGTTGAGGTGAACTTTGGCTTTCTCTGACCTCCACATCCGGCAGGTTGTTCTCCTGAAAAACCCGTTTTACGGACTGAATCACCTGTTCAAGAACAACCTCGGAGACAGCGCCTTCTCCCAATTCAATTCTTACCTATCTTCGCAAACGCGGCGGCGAAAGTTGCCTGCCACTCTATCAGCAATCCTCTGCGCTCCAGTCATAGCCAACGCCTTTATGGCATCGTCACTGCCCTTGGCTTCCTTGTAGATGATCTCTGCAAGCCGTTCAGGGTTCACCCGAACCGCGCCTGACAGCGGACTGTCATAAGCCGGTGCAAAGCGCTCGTAGATTTCTTCTCGGCGCATACTGGCCTTCTGGTTGAATGTGTATTTTGCCATTTCGGTGGTTCCGTTTCAGGTTTGGTAGAAATACCGGCCACGTCCCCGCAGCCGGGTAAAATCTAACTCCGCCAAATGGTCTACCGGCATCGGTACGCCTAATTCGGACATGTAGCGGTAAAGCGCCTGGCTGCCCGCAATGGCCCATGGGTACGAATCCCTGCGGCCCTGCTGCGTGGCGTCCTGCTGCGCCTTGATGGTGTCCTGCGTGGCCTGATACTGAAGCTCTGCGGCTTTCTCTGCCGCCGCCGCCTGCGCCGCTGAGGCTTGCTGAGCGGCCTTCGCGCCCTTACTGCCGGCAATGGCGCTCCCCGCCGCACCAATGGCAGACGCTCCGATAATAGCTGCAGTTGTTCCAATAGCCATTAGAGAAGTTCCTTCAGATAGCGTCGTTCAATCGGACGGAAACCCTGGCCTGAGACCAAGCGCTCCACCGATTTGGATTTTTCATTTTCAAGCGTTGACAGGAGGACGAAATCTGCACCCATTAGGCGTGATTCCGAAACGAACGACTTCAATAGTTCCCTGCCGCCGCGCTTTGCCCACCAGATTGATTCTTCCATCATCAGGCGGGACGGGGCGAAGAACACCGGCATCAGCATTCCAGCGATGACGCCATGGCCATTCGTAAGCATCAGGGCCGATGTATTCTCCATCATGAAGCGCAGTACACGGGCCATGGCGTCCTTGTCGAACTGGCCCATGTCATGATGGGGGGACATTGCGTGAAATTCTTCACACATTGCTACGAGGCAGTGCACGTCGGCATCGTTTGCCGGACGAACGACGACTTTTTGAAGAGTGGAAGCGGGGCGCTCAAGCTCAATGGTAGACAAGAAGCGTTTCCCCGCTCTCTAGCTCTTCAGTCTCCGCAAGCTGCCTAAGTTCTGCCAGCTGCACGCACATGTTTTCTGTGGCTTCTCGAACAAACTGGTCTAGAGGAATGCCGAGCTCGTCAGCCCAGCATTGGAAGCGGTAGACCTGCTCGGGCATGATGTTGAAAAACAACGCGTCACCGTAGGGCAGACCTTCGATATGGCACTTGTCGGTGGTTTTCGTTGCGCAGACTGGAGCCCGTTTTGACATTTCAGAGATCCCTGAATCGTGTTAGCGGCGCACAGCCCAACGCACGCAAGGCTGGTTGCCGTGTCCGGATTTTTACTACCTGATTTTGCTAACTTGATTGCGCTGTCCGAGCCGGGCTTCCTATGGCCTCAATTCAGCGACTTCATTCCTTGGCGGGCGGTTCCTGCGCCCTGTGGTGTCTTGCCGTCATACCAATAGCGGGATGCAAATGCAAAGACCCATGCCGATGATGATATCATTGCGGGGCGGCTTGTCCAACAGTTGACCGCAGCTCGTTTGCCGAATTGCTAAGAGACTGCATCGGACCGGGTAAGTCGACGCAATAACATGATCAGAACCAGAACATGTATATGGATAAATGGGGGAGGATCAGCTGAACGGGAACTGGGCATCCAGCACACGGATGCACACCGCGCCACGAACAGCCTGACAGACGACGCAAAGCAAGCTGCGACAGAGTCTGGCATGGACGATAGCGATTACCGAGGAACTTGATGATCGCGCCCATGACATCGAACAGAAGGATCGCCAGCAGGATCACCGCCACGGCGCGCACGAAAGGGGGATGCCGGGGTCCTGATCGACAATGGCGGGAGCCTTAAAAATATCAAGCGATATGGTTTTGGCGGGAAAAGTCAATTCGTGATCGGCTCGCAACCCGATCAGCAGGATCGGTATCGGGGCGAAACAGGGTGGGCGTTGTTGACGGATCCTTGGTTTAGAACACCAAATTCAACATCGCCAGCGAAACCACGAGGAACAGCACGGTCATGATACCGCCGCTCTTGACGAAATCGGTGACCTTGTAGCCGGCCGGCCCCATGATCAGCGCATTGACCTGGTGGGTCGGGATGATGAACGAATTCGACGTCGAAATCGCCACCGTCAGAGCGAACACTGACGGGTTACCGCCGGCGGCGATGGCGATCGACACGGCCAGTGGAACCAGCAGTACCGTCGCACCGACATTCGACATCACCAGCGAGAACGCCGTGGCCATGATGGCGATGCCGGCCTGCAGCGTCCAGATCGGCCAGCCGTCGAGAATGATCAGGATCTGCTGGGCGATCCACTGGGCCGTGCCGGTGTTCTGCACCGCCTGTCCAAGCGGGATGAGGCAGGCAAGCAGGAACACCGTGTTCCAGCCGACGGCGCGATAGGCCTCGTCGATGCTCAGCACCCGGGCCAGCAGCATACCGACCGCGCCGGTCAGCAGGCACAGTGACAGGCGCACATCTGTAAACAGGATCATCGACAGCGATGTGACGAAAAACGCCAGCGCCCAGCCGATCTTGTGGGGGCGCAGTTCCTCCTGCGGAAAATCCGAGGTGACGACGACGAAATCGCGGTCGCGCTTCAGCCGTGTCAGGTTGTCCCAGCGCGTATGGGCGACAAGCATGTCGCCGGCCCGGAACTTGACCAGCCCGATCGCCGTCGGCTCGTGGTCCTCGGTTGCGACGTGGCTGAGCGTATCCTCACTGCGGTGGATGGCCAGCAGGCTCAAACCGTAGGTCTTGCGCAGCAAAAGGTCGCGCGGCGACTTGCCGATCAGCTTGGAATCCGGCGGAATGACCACCTCGGCGATGCCGGCATTGGTCGGCGCGAATTCCTCGGTAAACGCGTCCAGCTTGGGCCGTATGTGCAGCCCGTTATCGTCAACGAATTTCTGCACAACGGCGTGCTTGCCAATGATCGCCAGCCGGCAGGGCGCGGCGATCTCGGCGGTCAGGATCTGAACCATCGACACCTTGCCGTGATAGAACGTGCTGATGATGTAGATGTTGTTTTCGAAATTGATGTCGGCCAGCTGCTTGCCGACCAGGGGTGAGTTGTCGGGCACATCGATCTCGAAGACGCTGGCTTTCAGCCCATAGACCCGCTGCAGGTAATCCGACATGCCCCGGCCGGAGGTGACGTCGACCTTCGACGAGCTTCCCGGTAGAACCAAGCGCCCCAGCACCATGAAATAGACGATGCCGGTGATGACCAGCGCAAAGCCGATCGGCGTGACCGAAAACAGGCTGAAGATCTCCATTTTTTGATCTTCGGCGAGCCCGGTATTGGCGGTATGGATCAGGTCGTTGAGCAGGATCAGCGGCGACGAGCCGACCATGGTCATGGTGCCGCCGAGGATGGCGCAAAAGCCCATCGGCATCAAAAGCCGCGACAGCGGAATGCCGGTGCGCGCCGAGATGCGGCTGACGACCGGCAGGAACAGCGCCGCAGCGCCGACATTCTGCAGGAAGCTGGAGATCACGCCCACCGTGCCCGAGATGATCGGCAGCACGCGCAACTCGGTGGTGCCGCCGCGCTTGAGGATCGTTGCCGCCACCTTGTTCATGATGCCGGTCTTGTCAAGCCCGGCGCCGACGATCATCACCGCGATGATCGAGATCACCGCGTTGGAGGCGAAACCGTCGAACAGGTGGCTGACGTCGGCGATGTTCGACAGGCCGGGCAGGTAGCTTAAGATTCCCAGCAGCACCAGCACCAGGATGGCGGCCAGGTCGATGCGGATGATCTCGGAGACGAACAGGAACACCGTAAACGCCAAGGCAGCGACCACCACCCCCATTTCGAAGGTGAATGTCAGTTGTTCCATCGCCGCCTCCCGGCCCGGTCGAGGCGGACCTTGTTTTGACTGCTCCACCCCATCGGCGGAAGGATGAAATTCCGCCCAACCGCCAAGGCGATTTGGAGCATGCTTTCAAAGCTTAACGGGATTTGCCGGAATCGCAAACTTCACTGCCGAATCCGGGAGACCGTGGCATCTGATATCTT
Organism: Hyphomicrobiales bacterium; assembly: GCA_024244645.1. GTDB lineage: Bacteria > Pseudomonadota > Alphaproteobacteria > Rhizobiales > Rhizobiaceae > Hoeflea_A. The sequence continues at coordinate 148 of JAAEOH010000001.1, read as the reverse complement.
GATGCCGTGGTAGCGCTCCAAATACCAAACGATCCGCATCGGACCGAGATGGTATTTGCGACGAAGATACAGCACCTTTTCTTCGCGCTCGGGCGGTGTTCTATTGGCGTGCCATTTTGGGATGGGTAGTGCATTGATCAAGCCTGCT